>CAZVHU010000154.1:0-7814 GCA_964627075.1 uncultured Enterobacteriaceae bacterium
GGGCAAGGTGCTCGCCGGGCTCACCAAGCGCATCGAGGGGGGATTGCAGGGCGCGGCACTTGCGGACGGGGCGTCCCTCGACCAGGCACTGGCGGAGGTAAAGTGAGCGAAGGACAGAATCTCGAGGGACAGGTGGCCCTTGTCACCGGGGCGAGCCGCGGCATCGGCCGTGCCATCGCGCTGGAACTGGGCGCGCGCGGCGCCCGGGTGATCGGCACCGCCACCGGTGCGCCAGGCGCGCAGGCCATAAGTCAGGCGCTGGAAGGCGCTTGCATCGCCGGTAAGGGGGCGACGCTGGACGTCACCGATCCGTCTTCTTGCGATGCGCTGATGACCGACATCGAGTCGGCCTTCGGGCCGGTTTCGATCCTCGTCAACAACGCCGGCATCACCCGCGACAACCTCGCGCTGCGAATGAAGGACGAGGAGTGGGACGCGGTGATCGACACCAATCTCAAGGCAGTCTTCCGCCTCTCGCGCGCGGTGATGCGCGGCATGATGAAGGCGCGCTTCGGCCGCATCATCAACATCACCTCCGTGGTCGGCAGTTCGGGCAATCCCGGCCAAGCCAACTACGCGGCAGCCAAGGCCGGCGTGGCCGGGTTGACCCGCGCGCTGGCGCGGGAACTGGGCAGCCGCAACATCACCGTCAATTGCGTCGCCCCCGGCTTCATCGACACCGACATGACGCGCGCGCTGCCCGAGGCGCAGAGGAACGCATTGCTGGCGCAAATCCCGCTGGGGCGCCTGGGCCGGGCCGAGGACGTCGCCGGCGCCGTCGCCTACCTCGCCTCGCCGGCCGGCGACTACGTCACCGGCGCGGTGCTGCACGTCAACGGCGGCATGTTCATGCCCTGAACTGCCGCCGGTCCGATTGATTGGTAAAATCCGGGCCTTGCTGGGCTCAACAGGGGAAGGAGCAGCGGATGGAAAACATCGAGCAGCGCGTCAAGAAGATCATCGCCGAGCAGCTCGGCGTCAATGAGGCCGAGATCAAGAACGAATCCTCGTTCGTCGACGACCTAGGCGCCGATTCGCTCGACACCGTGGAGCTGGTGATGGCGCTCGAGGAGGAGTTCGAGACCGAGATTCCGGACGAGGAGGCCGAGAAGATCACCACCGTGCAGCTCGCAATCGACTACGTGAAGTCGCACGCCAAGGCCTGAAGAAGAAGTAAGTGTCCCGCCGCAGAGTCGTCGTCACCGGGCTGGGCATCGTGAGCCCGGTGGGCAACACCGTCGCCGAGGCCTGGGAAGCGATCCTCGCAGGCAGGTCCGGCATCACCCGCGTCACCCGATTCGACCCGCAGCGCCTCGCCAGCCAGATCGCCGGCGAGGTCAAGGGCTTCGACATCGCGGCGTACCTCTCGCCCAAGGAGGCGCGCCGCATGGATACCTTCATCCATTACGGCATGGCGGCGGGGCTGCAGGCCTGGCGAGACTCCGGGATCACGCTCACGCCCGAGAATGCCGAGCGCATCGGCATCAACTTCGGCTCCGGGATCGGCGGCCTGCCGTTGATCGAAGCGATGCACGACGAGCTGAAGAAGAGCGGCCCGCGGCGCATCTCGCCGTTCTTCATTCCGGGCACCATCATCAACATGATCGCGGGCAACCTGTCGATCCTGCTGGGCACCAAGGGCCCCAACCTCGCCATCGTCACCGCCTGCACCACCTCGACGCACTGCATCGGCGAGGCGGCCAAGTCCATCCGCCTGGGCGAGACCGACGCCATGCTTGCCGGGGGCGCCGAGGCGACCGTCACCGAGCTCGCGATGGGCGGCTTCGCCTCGGCACGCGCGCTCTCCACCCGCAACGACGACCCGCCAGGCGCGAGCCGCCCGTGGGACCGCGACCGCGACGGCTTCGTGCTGGGCGAGGGCGCGGGCGCGGTGATGCTGGAAGAGTACGAGCACGCGAAGAAACGCGGCGCCAGGATCTACTGCGAGGTCGCGGGCTACGGCGTGTCGTCCGACGCCTACCACATGACCGCGCCGAGCGAGGACGGCGACGGCGCCTTCCGCTGCATGCGCAACGCGCTCAAGGATTCGGGCCTGGGCACCGACACCGTGGACTACATCAACGCCCACGGCACCTCGACGCCGCTCGGGGACATCGCCGAGACCGTGGCGGTCAAGCGCCTGCTCGGCGAGCGCGCGAAGAGCGTCGCGGTCAACTCCACCAAGTCCATGACCGGGCACCTGCTCGGCGCCGCGGGCGGCATCGAGGCGGTGTTCACGATCCTCGCGCTGCGCGACCAGGTCTCGCCGCCGACGATCAACCTGCAGAACCCGGACCCGCAGTGCGACCTGGACTACGTGCCCAACGCGGCGCGCAAGATGCAGATCCGCACCGCGCTGTCCAACTCCTTCGGCTTCGGCGGCACCAACGGCACGCTGGTGTTCGCGCGCGCTTGAGCGGCGCGCCGCCGCTGATCTTCCGGCTCCGCCCTTCGCGCGCCCTGGCTGCGGCGCTCGCGGTGCTGCATGCGGCCGCGGCGGCGTGCGTGCTCCTGGTGTTTCCAGGCTTGGCTGGCACAGCGATTGCAGTGCTCATGGTCGCGCTCGGCGCGGCCGCGGCGTGGGACCGCGCGCTGCTCCGGGGGCGCTCGGCGCCCCGAGAGATCGAGACCGCGGGCGCGGGTGCGGGGGTGCTGCGGCTCGCGAGCGGCGAGCGCATCGCGATCGCGGAACGCAGGCCCGCGGCGGTCAGCCGCTGGTGGGTTTCGCTCCCCCTGCAGGCGCGGGGGCGCAGCGCCCTTTTCATCGCCGCCGACATGCTGACGCCCGAAGAGTTCCGCCGGCTGAGGCTCTGGGCGCTCTGGGGCCGGGCGCCCGGAGTCGCGTCCGGGCAACTCCGGGCCTGAGGCTGGCCAGGGATTGATGGCGAACTATTTGCAGGGGCGGCTGTCTGTGGCACATAGACGGGGCGGGCGAGGGCCCGGAAACGAGGCGCGCCGGCTGAGCCGGACCGGGGGGGCGGGGTTTGGTGTCCGAGCGTGACATCGACCGCCAGCTGGTCGAGCGGGCGCAGCGCGGCGACAAGCGGGCGTTCGAGCTGCTGGTGGAGAAGTACCAGCGCAAGCTCGCGCGCCTGCTGTCCCGGCTGATCCGCGATCCCGGAGAGGTCGAGGACGTGGCGCAGGAAACGTTCGTGAAGGCGTACCGCGCGCTGCCTTCGTTCCGCGGGGAAAGCGCCTTCTACACGTGGCTGTACCGAATCGGCGTCAACACCGCCAAGAACTACCTGATGGCGATCGGGCGGCGGGCCCCGACCTCCACGGAGGTCGAGGCGGAGGACGCCGAGGGCTACGACGAAGGCGAGCAGTTGCGCGACATCAACACGCCCGAGAGCGTGCTGCTGTCGAAGGAGATCGCGGCGACCGTGAACGCGGCGATCGACGGCCTGCCCGGGGAGCTGCGCACCGCGATCCAGCTGCGCGAGCTCGAGGGCATGAGCTACGAGGAGATCGCGCGCGTCATGGAGTGCCCGATCGGCACCGTGCGCTCGAGGATCTTCAGGGCGCGCGAGGCGATCGCCGAGCGGCTGCGGCCGCTGCTCGGCACGGCGAAGGACAAGAGGTGGTGAGCATGAAGTCGAGGATTTCGGCGTTGATGGATGGAGAGCTCGGGGGCGAGGAGGCGCCCGGCGCGCTCAAGGCGCTCGCGCAGGATGGCGAGGCGCGTGACGCCTGGCGCACCTACCACCTGATCAGCGACGCGCTGCGCGATACGCGGCTGGTGTCGCGGGACTTCGCGCAGCGGGTCGCCGCCAGGATCGCCGAGGAGCCCACCGTGGTGGCCCCGGGCAGGCTCCCGGCGCAGCCGCGCGACGCGCGCTGGTTCGCGCTCTCTGCGGCAGCGGGCGTCGCCGCGGTGGCGCTGGTGGGGTGGCTCGCGTTCGCGCCGCAACAGCCCGGATCGCCGCTGCCGCAGCTGGCGACATCGGCCAGGCCCGCTGCGCAGCCGCAGGCCGCTGCGCAAGCGCCCGCAAGCGCTGCCGCGCAGGCAGTGGCCGCCGCGTCCAAGGAGGCCGCGCAGGTGCCGCCGCCGAGCGCGGCGGACGACTACCTGCTCGCGCACCAGCGCTACTCGCCGCGCAACTCGCTGCAGGGCGTGGCGCCCTACGTGCGCACCGTGTCCGGCGAAGCCGTGGCGAGGAAGAAGTGAAGGGCGCGCTCGCCGCGCTGCTGCTCGCCGGCGCGGGGCTGGCGCAGGCGCAGACCACGCCCGAGGCGCTGGCGATGCTGCGCAAGGTCTACCAGGCGACGGAGAAGCTGTCCTACACGGGCACCTTCGTCTACCAGCAGGGCGAGCGCACCGAGACCTCGCGCGTCACGCGCCTCGCCGACGCCTCCGGCCAGACCGAGCGGCTCGAGGTGCTCGACGGCGCGCGGCGCGAGATCGTGCGCACGCGCGACGAGGTGAAGTGCTACCTGCCCGAGTCGCAGACCCTGAAGGTGGAGCGCGGCGCCGAGCGGCGCAGCTTCCCTGCGATGCTGCCCGAGCAGATCACGGACCTCGCGCGCAACTACGCCATCGCGCGCGCCGAGGGCGCTCGCATCGCCGGCTACGACTGCGAGTCGCTGGTGCTGACGCCGCGCGACGAGCTGCGCTACGGCTACAGGCTCTGGTTCGACGCCCGGAGCGGCATGCTCCTGCGCGCGCGCACCTATGACGAGAAGGGCGAGATGGTCGAGCAGTTCACCTTCACGCAGCTCTCGATCGGCAACGTATCGCGCGACAAGGTGCGCGCGAAGCACGCCGCGCAGAGCTGGCGCGTGGAGGAATCGGCGGTTGCGCCGGCCGACCTTTCGGGCGCGGGCTGGTCGCTGCCCGAGCCGCTGCCCGGGTTCCGCAAGGTGGTGGAGGTGAAGCGCCGGCTGGGCGAGTCGCGCCCGGTGGGGCAGGTGGTGTACTCGGACGGCCTTGCCGCGGTGTCAGTGTTCATCGAGCCGCTCGCGGGGCGGCCCGACCAGGTGCGCCCCGGCTTGTCGAAGATGGGCGCGATCCATATCTATACGCGCGAGGTGGCGAGCCACGTCGTCACGGTGGTGGGCGAGGCGCCGGCCGCGAGCGTGCAGCGCGTCGCGCAAGCCGTCGAGTTCAGGAAACCGCAGTAAGGAGATGACCGCAATGCACTACATGAGAAGCTTCGTCGCACTGCTCGCGTTCGCCTGCGCCTTGCTGGCGCAGGCCCAGGGCCGCGAGCTGCCCGATTTCACCCGCCTCGTGGAGGACCACGGCTCGGCGGTGGTCAACATCAGCACCACGCAGGCGGTGCGCCGCGCCAGCGTGCCGCAGCTGCCCAACATCGAGGACGAGGAGGTGCTGGAGTTCTTCCGCCGCTTCATCCCGCGCCAGCCCGGCCAGCCGGGACCGGGCCAGGGGCCGGGACGGCCCGAGGCGCGCTCGCTCGGCTCGGGCTTCATCATCAGCGCCGACGGCTACATCCTGACCAACGCGCACGTCGTGGAGGGCGCCGACGAGATCACCGTGCGCTTCACCGACAAGCGCGACTTCAAGGCGAAGGTCATCGGCTCGGACAAGCGCACCGACGTGGCGCTGATCAAGATCGAGGCCTCGAACCTGCCGGTGGTCAAGTTCGGCGACCCCACGAAGCTCAAGGTCGGCGAATGGGTGGTCGCCATCGGCTCGCCGTTCGGCTTCGAGAACACGGTCACCGCCGGAATCGTTTCGGCCAAGGGCCGCTCGCTGCCGGCGGAGAACTTCGTGCCCTTCATCCAGACCGACGTCGCCATCAACCCCGGCAACTCGGGCGGGCCGCTGTTCAACATGCGCGGCGAGGTGGTCGGCGTCAACTCGCAGATCTACAGCCGCACCGGCGGCTTCATGGGGCTTTCGTTCGCGATCCCGATCGACCTCGCGCTCGACATCCAGAAGCAGCTGCGCGAGAAGGGGCGCGTGTCGCGCGGCCGCATCGGCGTCGTGATCCAGGAGGTGAGCAGGGACCTCGCGACCTCGTTCGGCCTGGACCGGCCGCGCGGCGCGCTGGTCAACTCGGTGGAGAAGGGCAGCCCGGCGGACAAGGCCGGCATCGAGGCGACCGACATCATCACCCGGTTCGACGGCAAGCAGGTCGAGGCCTCGGGCGACCTGCCGCGCATCGTCGGCTCGACCCGGCCCGGCACCAAGGTCGACGTCGAGGTCTGGCGCAAGGGCGCGACGCGCTCGCTCAGCGTCACGGTGGGCGAGCTGCAGGAAGAGCGCCTCGCGGCGGCCGACAGGCCGCGCGCGCAGAAGCCCGCGGAGGTGGCGGCCAACCGCCTCGGCCTGGTGGTCACCGAGGTGCCCGCCGACCAGAAGGAGAAGCTCAGGCTCAGCCATGGCCTGCTGGTCACCGAAGTCAAGCCCGACGCGCGCGCCGAGGTGCGGCGCGGCGACGTGATCGTGAGCCTGGTGCACAAGGGCCAGCACACCGAGCTCAGGTCGGTGGACCAGCTCAACAAGCTGCTCGCGAGCCTGGAAAAGAACGCCGTCATCACCCTGCAGGTCCGGCGCGGCGAGGCCACCGCCTTCGTCACCGTCAACGGCCTGACCGACAAGGGCTGAGCCGGCCGCAGGCCGGCAAAGTGTAAAGCCACACTTTACACCTGGTCTGCGCAAAAGGGGTCCGGACCCTTTTCCCGCAGTCCTCCGATGGCGGAACGCGGAAAAAAGGGTCCCGACCCCTTTTTCCCGATAGAATGCCGGCCGGAGGAGGGTGCCGCGGCACCCTCTTCGTATTTATGATGCAGAGCCGGATCCGCAACTTCTCGATCATCGCGCACATCGACCACGGCAAGTCGACGCTCGCCGACCGCTTCATCCAGCTTTGCGGCGGTCTCGCCGAGCGCGAGATGGCCGAGCAGGTGCTCGACTCGATGGACCTGGAGCGCGAGCGCGGCATCACCATCAAGGCGCAGACCGCGGCGCTCGAGTACAAGGCGCGCGACGGAGAGACCTACCTGCTCAACCTGATCGACACCCCGGGGCACGTGGATTTTTCCTACGAGGTGAGCCGCTCGCTCGCCGCCTGCGAGGGGGCGCTGCTGGTGGTCGACGCGTCCCAGGGGGTGGAGGCGCAGACGGTCGCCAACTGCTACACCGCCACCGAGCAGGGCGTCACCGTGATTCCGGTGCTCAACAAGGTCGACCTGCCCTCGGCCGACCCCGAGAACGCGATCCGCGAGATCGAGGACGTGATCGGCATCCCGGCGCAGGACGCGCTGCGCGCCAGCGCCAAGACTGGTGAGGGCGTGCCGGAGCTTCTGGAGGCGGTGATCGCGCGCGTGCCGCCGCCAGGCGGCGACCAGGCCGCGCCGCTGCAGGCGCTGGTGATCGACTCCTGGTTCGACAACTACGTCGGCGTGGTGATGCTGGTTCGGGTGGTGCAGGGCACGCTGCGCCCCAAGGACAAGGTGCTGCTGATGAGCACCGCCGCGACGCACGTCTGCGAGCAGGTCGGCGTGTTCACGCCCAAGTCGCGCCAGCGCGAGTCGCTCGCCGCCGGCGAGGTCGGCTTCGTGGTCGCGGGCGTGAAGGAGCTGCGCGAGGCGAAGGTCGGCGACACCATCACGCACGCCGACAAGCCGGCGGCGGCGCCGCTGCCCGGATTCAAGGAGATCAAGCCCCAGGTGTTCGCAGGGCTGTACCCGGTCGAGGCCAACCAGTACGACGCGATGCGCGACGCGCTGGAGAAGCTCCACCTGAACGACGCCTCGTTCCACTACGAGCCCGAGATCTCGCAGGCGCTCGGCTTCGGCTTCCGCTGCGGCTTCCTGGGGCTGCTGCACATGGACATCGTGCAGGAGCG
>CAZVHU010000155.1:0-7666 GCA_964627075.1 uncultured Enterobacteriaceae bacterium
ACTCTCCCTCGGCGACGATCACCTTGAGGCCCTTGTAGTCCGCGGTCATCGCCTCTTTCAGCGTCTTCGCCACCTCGCCCACGCGGTAGTTGTCCACCGTGCGCTGCCACTTCACGCCCACGCCCGCGAGCGCGCGCTCGATGCTCATCGCGTCGGACTTGGCGGCGCTGTGCTGCGGCGAGGAGGGCAGCTCCTGCGTGCCGGTGGCGGAGCTGTAGCCGTTCTTCATGATGACGAGGATGCCGTCGTCGCGATTGAAGACGGCATTGGCGATCCCCGAGGTGAGGCCGTTGTGCCAGAAGCCGCCGTCGCCCATGATGGTGAGCGTGCGCCGGGCGAACATCGGGTTCACCGCCGAGTTCGACGCCAGCCCCAGGCCGTAGCCGAGCACCGTGTGCCCGATGCTGAAGGGCGGCAGCGTGGAGAAGGTGTGGCAGCCGATGTCGGCCGAGACGTGGTAGGGGCCGGTCTCGCGCTCGACGATCTTCATCGCCGCGAATACCGGCCGCTCGGGGCAGCCCACGCAGAAGCCCGGCGGGCGCGCCGGCACCGGTGCCCCGAGCAGCGCCGCGGCCTTCTTCTTCGAGCCGAGCAGCGGCTCGATCGCGCCCTCCATGCCGAGAAACCGCGCCACCCCCGTGAGCACGACCTCGCCCGTGTATTCGCCCGCCATCGGCAGCACGTCCTTGCCGCGGACCCTGACGCCGTTCACGTCTTGGCGCCGCAGCGTCGCGAGCACCGCGTCCTCGAGGTAGGCGGGCTGGCCCTCCTCGACCATGAGCACCGCACCCTTGCCCGCGCAGAAGGCGACGATCTCTTCGGGCACGAGGGGATAGGTGACGTTCATGCAGTAGATCGGCACCTGCGTCCTGCCGAAGGCGTCGGCGAGCCCGAGCAGCTGCAGCGCGCGGATCACGGCGTTGTACAGGCCGCCCTGGCAGAGGATGCCGAGGTCCTTCCTCTCGCCCTCGAAGACCTCGTTGAGTCCCTGCTCGCGGATGAACTGCACCGCCGCGGGCCAGCGCACCTCGATCTTGTGCTTTTCCTGCGCGTAGGTGGAGGGCGGCAGGCTGATGCGGCCGAAATCGAAGTCGGGGCGCTCGAGGGCGTTCCTGCGCGAGAACCGGGGTGCGCGGTTCGCCCTGGTGGCGAACACGCCCTGCACGTGGCAGGCGCGGATGCGCAGCTCGAGCATCACCGGGGTGTTCGACGCTTCCGACAGCTCGAAGCCCTTCTCCACCATGCGCACGATCGAGGGCAGGTTCGGCCTGGGATCTAGCAGCCAGAGCTGCGACTTCATGGCGAAGGCGTGGCTGCGCTCCTGGATGATCGAGGCGCCCTCGCCGTAGTCCTCGCCGATCACGATCATCGCGCCGCCGCGCACGCCGGCCGAGGCGAGGTTGGAGAGCGCATCGGCTGCGACGTTGGTGCCCACGGTGGACTTGAAGGTGACCGCGCCGCGCAGCGGGTAGTTGATCGAGGCGCCGAGCATCGCCGCCGCGCCTGCCTCCGAGGCGTTGGTCTCGACGTGGATGCCCAGCTCCTCGAGGATGTCGTGCGCGTCGTTCAGCACGTCCATCATGTGCGACACCGGCGCGCCCTGGTAGCCGCCGACGTAGGCGACGCCCGACTGCAGCAGCGCCTTGGTCACCGCGAGGATGCCCTCGCCGTGGAACACGGCGCCGTCACCGAGCCTGAGCTTTTCGACCTCTTCGCGGAACGAGCGCTCCATGGCGCTTCATCTTATCAGCGCGCGCGGCAGCCAGGTCGCAAGCGCCGGGGCGAGCGCCACCGCCGCGAGCATCAGGAGGCCGAGCGCGACGTAGGGCGTCACCGCCGACCACACCTGGCGCATGGAAATCTCCTTGGGTGCGACGCTCTTCATGGTGAAGAGCAGCATGCCGAAGGGCGGCGTGAGAAGCCCGAGCTGCATGCAGATGAGGAACAGCACCCCGAACCACACCGGGTCGAAGCCGTAGAGCGCCACCAGCGGCATGAAAAAGGGCAGCGTGATCAGCATCATGCTCACCTGGTCCACGAAGCACCCCAGGAGCAGCAGCACGAGCAGCATCGCAAGGAGCACGCCCCAGCCGGGGAACTGCGCCGCCTGGATCGCCTTCACCATGCCGGTGGTCGCGCCCGAGAAGGTGAGGATCTGGGCGAAGGTCGTCGCCCCCACGATGATGAAGAGGATCACGCCCGAGATCGCCGCCGTTCCGGTGAGCGCCTTCATCAGGTTCGCCCAGCTGAGCGAACGGTAGAGCCACGCCACGGCGACGGTCGCCACCGCGCCGATCGCGGCCGACTCGGTCGGCGTCGCCCAGCCCGCCGCCATCGCGAGCACCACGACGGTGAAGATGAGCAGCAGCGGGACCACGTAGACGATCAACGGCCGCCAGCGGTCCCACAGCGGCAGCTCCTCGTGCTCGAACGCTGGCGCGAGGCCCGGGTTCATCGCCGCGCGCAGCACGATCCAGCCTACGAACAGCGTCGCGAGGATCACCCCGGGCACGATGCCGGCGATCAGCAACTGCGCGATCGAGATCCCGGCGAGGCTGCCGAGGAGCACCGTCAGCGCCGAGGGCGGGATCAGCATGTCCACGCCGCCGATGGCGATGATCGGTCCCATCGCCATGTTGGGGTGGTAGCCCCGCCGCAGCATCTCCGGCAGCAGCAACCCGCCGAGCAGCGCCGTGGTGGCGATGGTGGAGCCCGAGATCGCCGAGAACACGGTGCCCGCGACCACCGCGACGACCGACAGCCGCCCCGGCACGCGCCAGATGAGGCGGTCGATGGCGTCGATCGCCTTCATCGCCAGTCCGGTATGGAACAGCACCTCGCCCATGAGGACGAAGAACGGGATCGGCGTGAGCGAAAAGCTCGTGATCGAGACAAGGCCATTCCTCACCAGTTGCACCAGGCCCGCCTCGCCGCCGAGCCAGATCCAGGCGCCGGCGATGTTGATGCCGAGGAAGGCGAACGCCGCCGGCAGCCCGAGCGCGAACAGCACGCTCAGCAGCCCGAACAGCACGACCGATGCCGCCACCCAGCTCATGGGAGCAGGGGGGCCGGGCCCCGTCCGGTAGAGGCTTTCGGGGCCTTCCCGGCCCCCCCGCACTCCCCGTACGCGTATGACTCAACTTGTCTCACGTTGGGGTTCCCTGCCGCGCCAGGCGCCGCACGAACTCGATCGAGAGCAGCGCGAAGCACCACACCAGCGGCACGAACAGCCACCACTCGGGGAAGGTGTAGGTCTTGATGACGACTGCGTTCTGGCGGAACGAGTCGGCGAGCGCCGTGAAGCCATACCAGAGCAGCAGCAGCGAAATTGCGAGGCCGGCCGCGTCCACCGCGCGCGCAAGCACCCGCGCCAGACGCGCGGGCAGCGCGTTCACCAGCGCGTCGAGCCGCACGTGCTCGTTGCGGTGCAGGATCCACGGCGCGGCGAGGAAGGTGGCGAAGGGCAGGGTGTATTCCGACATCTCGAGCACCCAGGGCAGCGCGCCGGTGCTCACGTTGCGGATGAGCACGTCGGCGGTGACGAGCAGCGCCACGACGCCGAGCGCGAGCGCGGCGATCGCGCCGCAGGCGTCCATGAGGCGCGACCAGGCGCGGCCCATCGGCGTCACGAAACAAAAAGGGGCCCGCAGGCCCCTTGTCGCCGGCTCACGAGGCTAGCGCTTGGTGAACAGCTTCTGCATCGCCGGCCCGTGCTGCGGGCTCGCCTTGATGACCGCGGCCCAGCCGGTCTCGTAGGCCTGCGCGAGGTAGGCCCTGGAGGTCGCTGCGTCGAAGGTGATCGTCTTGATGCCGGCGGCGGCCTGGCGCTTCGTTTCCTCCAGCGCGTAGGCCTTCCAGAAGTCGTTGCGACCCTCGAGGTTGAGCGCCTGCTGCTGCAGGAACTCGCGCTGCCTGGCGCCGAGCGACTGCCACTTCTTCAGGTTGATGAGCAGCGACACCTCGGCGTCGTAGAACCCCGGGTCGACGCGGAACTTGGTCCGCTCGTGCCAGTTGCCGTCGAAGATGCCGCCGATCGGCCAGCCGTAGCCGTCGACCACCCCGCGCTCGAGCGCCGTGTACACCTCGCCCGGCGGGGTCTGCATCACGGTCGCGCCCATCGAGCTGAAGAAGGCGAGGTACACGGGCGTGATGCGGATCTTGAGCCCCTTGAGGTCGGGCTTCGCGATCTCCTTGTTCAGGTACAGGTGGAACGGCTGGTGCTCGACGATGCGCGCCAGGTACTGCATGTTGCCCTTCTCGTTCCACACCTTGTTGACGTAGGCAAGCGCGCCGTTCCTGCGCTGCTCGGCGACCGGCATCTGCGTCAGCTTGAGCGCGTCGGACTCGGGGAACACGTTGGTGTAGAACGCGCCGGTGCTCATCGCCATGTCCACCACCCCGCCCTGCACCGACTTGCCGACCTCGAAGGTGGGGATCGCCCGCGGGCCGCCGATGAAGTTGAGCTGCAGCGTGTCCTTGCCCTCGGCGTTCAGGCGCTCGATCCAGTTCTCCAGCCGCTTCACGTAGAGGCTGTTCTCGGGGAACGCGCTCACGATGCGCAGCGTCGTCGCCTGCGCGCAGGCGAGCGCGGGGGCGAGCGCGGCGGCGGCAAGCAGCAGGCGGGACGTCGTTCTCATGGCATCCTCCTAAGACGGGTGCCGAATCTTACCCCTCGGGCAGGTAAGATCGCTGCCTTGCCAGGCCTGCGACCCCTCGTCCCGCTCCTCCTGCTCATGCCTGCTGCTGTCCAGGCGTTCGACCTCCAGGGCCACCGCGGCGCGCGCGGGCTCGCGCCCGAGAACACGCTGCCCGCCTTCGCCAAGGCGCTTTCGCTCGGGGTCACGACGCTCGAACTCGACGTCGGCATCACGCGCGACGGCGTGGTGGTGGTGCACCACGACCGCGACCTCAATCCCGACATTACGCGCGGTGCGGATGGCAAGTGGCTCGACGGGCGCGGCCCGGCGATTGCCTCGCTTGCCTACGAGGAGCTTTCGCGCTACGACGTGGGGCGCCTGAAGCCCGGCACCGAATACGCAAAGCGCTATCCCGCGCAGCGGCCCTCCGACGGCGCGCGCGTCCCGCGGCTGGCGGACCTGTTCGCGCTCGCGCGCAAGGCCGGCAACCGCGAGGTGCGCTTCAACATCGAGACCAAGCTCTCGCCGCTCGCGCCGGGGCAGACGCTCGCCCCCGAGCCCTTCGCGCGCGCGCTGCTCGCCGACATCCGCAAGGCGGGCATGGAGAACCGCGTCAGCATCCAGTCCTTCGACTGGCGCACTCTGGCGCTGGTGCAGAAGGAGGCGCCGGACGTCCCGACCGTGTACCTGAGCGCGCGACAGAGCTGGACCGACAACATCCTCGCCGACGCGCCGGAGGGCTCGCCCTGGACCGCCGGGCAGCAGTTCCGCGACCACGGCTCGGTGCCGAAAATGGTCCGCGCTGCGGGCGGCAGGATCTGGTCGCCGTTCTTCGGCGAGCTGGACGCCGCGGCGCTTGCCGAAGCGCGCGCGCTCGGGCTGAGAGTGGTCGTCTGGACGGTGAACGCGCCCGAGCACATCCGCCGCATGCTCGACCTCGGCGTGGACGGCATCATCAGCGACCGGCCCGACCTGGTGCGCGCCGAGATGGCGGCGCGCGGCATGCCGCTGCCCAGGCCGACGCCCGTCGCACCCTAGTCCGCGATGGCCGCAGCCGGCCGCCCGCCCTTCCGCGCCGACCATATCGGCAGCCTGCTCAGGCCGCAGAAGCTCAGGCAAGCGTTCCGCCAGCACGCCGAGGGAAAGCTCGACGACGCGGCGTTGCGCGCCGTGCAGGACGAGGCGATCCGCGAAGTCGTGAAGCTGCAGGAGGACTGCGGCCTCCAGGTCGCGACCGATGGCGAGTTCCGGCGCGTCTCCTACTGGGAAAAGTTCGTGCGCCTCACGCGCGGCCTCGCGGTGAAGGAGGCGGTGTTCAGGTTCCACGACGAGCACGGCCACGCCTCCGACTTCACTGCCCCCTACGCCGAAGGCAAGGTGAGCCGCGGCGGGCCGATTGCGCTCGACGAGTTCGAGTTCGTGAAGGGGATCGCGCGCGGCACGCCCAAGATCACCATGCCCGCGCCCTCCACGATGCACCTGTACCGCTTCAACGACTTCGCCGTGCCGCAG
Organism: uncultured Enterobacteriaceae bacterium; assembly: GCA_964627075.1. Classification (GTDB taxonomy): domain Bacteria; phylum Pseudomonadota; class Gammaproteobacteria; order Burkholderiales; family SG8-39; genus 2-02-FULL-66-14. Next base: position 6,150 of record CAZVHU010000155.1, read on the forward strand.
GCCTACCGCGACCCGGCCGGGTTCTTCGCCGACCTCGGGCGCGTCTACCGCGAGGAGATCGCGGAGCTTGCGCGCGCCGGCTGCCGCTACGTGCAGCTCGATGAGGTGGCGCTCGCGATGCTGTGCGACCCGGCGGCGCGCGACAAGGTGAAGGCGGGCGGGCAGGACCCCGAAAGGCTCGTCGATCTCTACGTGGACGCGATCAACGAGGCGGTGGCGGACCGCCCCGCCGGCGTGACCGCCGGCATCCACATGTGCCGCGGCAACTACAAGGGAATGTACCTGTCGGAAGGCGGCTACGACTCGGTGGCCGAGAAGCTCTTCGGCCGCGCCAGGGTGAACCACTTCCTGCTCGAATTCGACACGCCGCGCGCCGGCGGCTTCGCGCCGCTGCGATTCCTGCCGAAGGACAAGGGCGTGGTGCTCGGCATGGTGAGCTCGAAGGTGCCGCAGCTCGAGCCGCTCGACCTGTTGCGCAAGCGTGCCGAGGAGGCGGCGAAGTACGTCGATGCCTCGCGCCTCGCGATCAGCCCGCAGTGCGGCTTCGCGAGCACCCTGGGCGGCAACCCGGTGACCGAAGCCGACGAGCGCGCCAAACTCAGGCTGTGCGTCGAGGCCGCGCGCGCGATATGGGGCTGACGCCTCCGGGAACTGGACCGGTCAGCGGTTCGCGCGGGCAGGCTTGCGGGCGCGGTGGCCGAGGTCGAGCTCGTCGCGGTGGCCGAACCCGACCGAGTTGTCGACGAAGTACAGGCGCTCGGGCGCGAGCTCGTACCAGCGCACCTTGTTCATCGCCGCGGCGATCGCTGCCGGCGCGCCCGCCAGCCGGCGAATCACCGGAAATTTCTCGCCGTACAGCCGGCGGGCGCGGTCGGCCTCGGACCCGCGCAGCGCGCGCACGGTGCCCTCGAGCTGCACGCCCTTGATCTGCGGCCAGTCGGCGTAGTCCTCCTGGATGGCGGCGGCGGCAGCCGGGCTTGCCGCCAGCTGGCGGCCGTGGCGGCTCTTCGGTGAGGACAGGAAGTAGAGCGTGAAGCCCTCGCTCGCGTAGAACACGGCCGCCGCCCAGGGACCGGTGCGGTCGTGCGTCGCGAGCGTCATCACGTGGTGCGCGCGCAGGTACGCGAGCACCTTCGCGCGCAGCGCCCGCTGCATCAGGACTTCTGGTCTTCGTGCAGCCGCTTCAGGCGATACGCGAACTGCGGCCGCGTCAGGCCGAGCATGCGCGCCGCCGCAGAGAGGTTTCCTCGCGCCTTGTCGACCGCAGTCTGCAGGAGCATCTCCTCGAGCTGGTCCAGCGTCATGACGCTGTTGAAGACCGCCTCGCACAGGCTCTTGCCCGGCTCGGCGCGGCCGGCGCCCAGGCCGCCGTCGGTGTCGAGGCCGAATTCGCGCGCCTCGTCGCCCGGATGCGCGGAGAACAAATGGTCCACCTCGACGCCCGCGCCTGCGGGGGCGAGGATCACCCCGCGCTCGACCATGTTCTGCAGCTCGCGGATGTTGCCGGGCCAGGCGTA
>CAZVHU010000156.1:0-7652 GCA_964627075.1 uncultured Enterobacteriaceae bacterium
CCAGGTGAGCCAGGGGCTGCTGGTGCCGCGGGAAAGGGGGCAGCGCATCGACCCTCGCGCCACCGTGGAGTCGCTCGGCGAGCGCGCCATCGAGCTCGGAGCGCACCTGCGCGATGCGACCGCCCTGCTGGGGCAGCTCGTGCTCGACGCCGCGGGCCTCGTGCGCCGGCCCGACGAGCTGCCGCTGCGCGAGTTCTCCGCGGGCATCTACCGCGCCGGCGTCACCGCGCTGCCGGTGACGATGCTCGTGGGATTCCTGGTCGGCATCGTCCTCACCTATCTCTCGGCGCTGCAGCTGAAGCAGTACGGCGCCGACCTGCTGGTGATCGACATCGTCGGCATCGGCGTGGTGCGGGAGCTCGGACCGATGCTTGCCTCGATCATCGCCGCCGGCCGCTCGGGCTCGGCGATGACCGCGCAGCTCGGCGTGATGCGCGTCACCGAGGAGATCGAGGCGCTCGCTGTGATGGGCGTGCCGGTGACTGCGCGCCTGGTGCTGCCCAAGGTGCTCGCGCTCGCGGTGGCGCTGCCGCTCGTCACCTTCTGCACCGACCTCGCCGCGATCGGCGGCGCGATCCTGATCGCGCAGCTCACGCTCGGCATCACGCCGCCCGCCTTCCTCGAGGCGCTGCCGCGCGCGGTGGAGGTAGTCAACTTCTGGATCGGCATCGGCAAGTCCGCCGCGTTCGGCTTCGTGGTGGCGCTGGTCGCCTGCCACTTCGGCCTGCGCGTGCTGCCCAACACCGACAGCCTGGCGGTCGGCGTCACCCGCTCGGTGGTGGCGGCGATCACCTGCGTGATCCTGCTCGACGCCATTTTCGCCGTGCTGTTCCGCAATGTCGGCTGACGCGCCCGACCACGTCATCGAGATCGACGGGCTGCTGAACGTGGTCGGCGGCGACCTCGTGCTGCACAAGGACCTCGAGATGCGCATGCGCCGCGACGAGGTTCTGACCCTGGTGGGCGGCTCGGGCAGCGGCAAGACCCAGCTGCTGCGCGTGATCCTCGGACTGAAGCGCCCGGCGGCGGGAGCGGTGCGGGTGTTCGGCGTCTCCTGGGACGACCCCAAGGTCAAGCGCGTGCGCGACACGCGCCGCAACATGGGGATGCTGTTCCAGAACGGCGCGCTCTACTCGGCGCTGTCGGTGTTCGACAACGTCGCCTTTCCCTTGCGCGAGCGCGGCGGGCTGTCGGAGAAGGACATCGCCGCCATCGTATTTGCCAAGCTCGCACAGGTCGAGCTCGAGCCCAAGCACGCGCCGCTGCTGCCGGCGAACCTCTCGGGCGGCATGGTGAAGCGCGTGGCGCTCGCGCGCGCGCTGGCGCTCTCGCCCGACCTGCTGATCCTGGACGAGCCCACCGCCGGGCTCGATCCGGACCGCTCCGAGCGCTTCGTGAAGCTGATCGTGCGGCTGCGCCGCGAGCAGCGCTTCGCGGTGCTCATGGTGACGCACGACCTGGACACGCTCGAGGAGCTGTCGGACCGCGTCGCGGTGCTCGCCGACCAGCATATAATCGCCTGCGACACGCTGGCGGCGATCCGCAAGCTGCCGCATCCGTTCGTGCAGGCGTTTTTCGGGGGGGAGAGGGGACGCCGGGCCTTCGCCGGCCAGGGCCCGCACTGAGACGACATGGAAAGCCGCGCCTACGCTCTGCTCACCGGGCTGTTCGTGATCGTGGTGGTCGCGGGCATCATCGCGTGGGCGAACTGGCTGGCGCGCGACACGCAGGAGCGCGCCCCCTATCGCGTCGTCTCCAGCATCGCCGTCACTGGGCTCAACCCGCAGGCGCAGGTGCGCTACCGCGGCATGGGCGTGGGACGCGTCACCGCGATCGGCCTGGACAAGAAGGACCAGCGCCGCATCCTCATCGACATCGAGGTGGACAAGGCGATCCCGATCACGCGCGGCACCTACGCGCAGCTCGGCCTGGAAGGCATCACCGGCATCGCCTACGTGCACCTGCAAGACGAGGGCGGCGACCGGCAGGCGCCGGACAAGGCCGCCGACGGCGTCATCGAGCTGCCGCTCAGGCCCTCGTTCATGGATGCGATCACCGACGGCGCCGAGGGCGCGGTGCGCGACGCGCGCCAGCTGATGGCGGCGGTGAACGAGATCCTGACGCCCGAGAACCGCAAGCGCATCGGCGCCATGCTGGTGTCGCTCGAGCGCTCGATGGCGAACCTCGAGGCGACGTCGCAGAAGCTGCCGGGCGCGATCGAGCGCGTCGACGCGCGCCTCGGCGCGTGGCTGGGGGACGAAAACCTGCGCCTTGCGCGCGAGTCGCTTGCGAGCGTCAACCAGGCGGCGAAAGCCTTCCCCGAGCTTGCGCGCGAGTCGCAGCAGCTGGCGAAGGACGCGCGCGACCTGGTCGAGAAGCTCGGGCGGCTGTCGGCCGATGCGCAGGGCGCGGCGGCGATGCTGCGCGATGACACGCTTCCCGGCATCAACGCTGCGGCCGAGTCCGTGGAGCGGGGCGCGCAGCGCGTAGGCCGCCTTGCCTCGGAGATCGAGTCGCAGCCCGACAGCCTGCTATGGGGCCGGCGCGCGGCGCACCCCGGGCCGGGCGAGCCGGGGTTCCAGTGAAGCGCGCCCTCGCCGCTTCGCGCGCGCTGCTTGCCCTGCTTGCCGCGGCGCTGCTTGAAGCTTGCGGCGGCACATCCAATTCACCGCCCGCGCCGCGCAGCTACGACCTCGGCATGGCGCCCGTGTCGGCGAAGCTGCCGCCGCTGCACCTGACCGCGGTGCGCGCGACCGCGCCGTACGACGGCACCGAGATGCTCTATCGCCTCGCCTGGCGCGACGGCGCCGAGGTCGCCGCGTTCGCCAACAGCCGCTGGGCTGCAGCACCGCCGGAGCTGGTGCGCAGGCGGCTGCTGCGCGCGCTGCCCGCGACCGGCAACCCGCCGTGCGGGCTCGCGCTCGAGCTGCACGAGTTCACGCAGGTGTTCTCGTCGAAGGAATCGAGCGAGGCGCGGCTGGAGATGCGCGCGCAGCTCTTCGGCCCGGGCGGCGCGCGCCTTGCGTCGCGCAGCGTGAGCGTCACCGAGCCGAACGCCGGGCCGGATGCGCCATCGGGAGCGGCCGCCCTCGGCCGCGCCACCGACCGCGCGCTCGCCGAGCTCGGCGCCTGGATCGCGGCGCAGGCTTCCTGCAAGTCCTAGGGAATCGCGAACCGGTCGTCCCCGCGTGCGCGGCGACGACAGCGGGTGAGTCAGGAATAGGCGACGCACGCCTCGCAGACGGTGCCCTTGACGTCCTTCCTGAGGTGCGCCTCGCGGAGCTTCACGAACGGCTGCGAGTTCCACGCCTCCATGAACGACACCTTGGTGAGGTCGCCCATGGTCCAGTTGGCGGTGGCGTCGAAGCAGCAGGCCGACAGCTTGCCCTCGGCGGTGACGTGGCCTTCGGTGAACGCCGACCAGCAGGGCAGCGGCTCGCGCAGCGCGCCGATGCGGCCCTGGTTGCCGGCGGTCGGCCGGTAGCCCAGCTCCTCCTCGCGCTTGGTGGCGAACGCGCCCATCGAGTAAAGCGGCAGCCAGTAGTGCTGATCCACGTAGGGCCGCACGCGCTCGGAGAGGAGCCTTTCCATCTTCTCCTGCTGCTCGCCGTCGTAGCGGATCGACGAGGCGTACAGCCCCGTCTTGTAGCCGCCGCGGCGGCGCAGCTCGAACGCCGAGCGCACGTTGTCGAGCGCGCGGTGAAAGAGCTTGCCCGCGACGCCCATCACCTCCTCGAACTGCTTTTCGTCGGCCGCGTTCATCGACCACTTGAGCGAATCCAGGCCCGCCTTCATGCACTCCTCGACCGCCTCCGGGAACGCCATCGAGGCGTTGGAGGTCAGGAACACGTAGGGCATCTTGAGCTCGCCCTTCAGGTAGGCGATGCAGTCCACCAGCAGCCGCGGGTTCATGAACGATTCGCCGAGGTAGAAGACGCCGATCTCGTGCACCCCCGCCTCGCGCATCTCCTTCGTGATGCGCTTGAAGAGGTTGAAGTCCATGTCCCACTTGGGCTGCACCTCGCGCGTCCTGAGGGCGCAGAAACCGCAGCGGTAGTTGCAGCGCGGCGAGATCTCGATCTTGACGCTCTTCGGCGCCGGCAGCTTCGCCTTGAGGTAGTCGGCGGGAATGCGGGTGACGTTGTCGATGCGGTCGGTGATCTGGGCCAAGGCGCGTGCCTCCTTTGCGGGCGGAGAATCGCCTCAAACTAGCGGCGGCCCCCGGGCGGGCCTTGATTTGAGTCAAGGGCGCCGCGAAGATTGCGCATGCGCAAATCCCTGCGGTTGCTGCTCGTGACGTTTGCCCTCGCTTTCGCGGCGGGTGCCGCGCACGCGGCGGGCAAAATCCTCGTCTTCGGAGACAGCCTCTCGTCGGCCTACGGCATCGCCGAGCGCCGCGGCTGGGTGGCGCTTCTCGAAGAACGCCTAGAGCGCGAGAAGCTCGCCTGGCAGGTGGTGAACGCGAGCATCTCGGGCGAGACCACCAGCGGCGGCCGCTCGCGCCTCTCGCGCGCGCTCGCCGACCACAAGCCCGCGGTGGTGGTGCTGGAGCTGGGCGGCAACGACGGCCTGCGCGGCCTGCCGGTGGCCGAGATGAAGAAGAACCTCGGCGCGATGATCGAGCAGTCGCAGAAGGCCGGTGCGCGCGTGCTTCTCGTCGGCACGCGCATGCCGCCCAACTACGGGCCGGATTACACCAGGGCGTTCGAACGCGCGTTCGGCGAGCTGGCGAAGAGCCACCGCACCGCGCTGGTGCCGCACCTTTTCGAGGGGTTCGGCGAGAAGACGGAGCTTTTCCAGCCCGACCGCATCCATCCGGCCGAGGCAGCGCAGCCGCTGATCCTGGACAACGTCTGGCCGGCGCTGCGGCCGCTGCTGAGGTAGCTAGACGATCGTGACGCGCGCCGCGCCGGTCGAGAGGCGCCCGATGGTCCGCGCCTGCGCGAAGCCGCGCTTCGCGAACTCGGCGTGCACCCGCGCTTCCGCCTCCGGCGCGCAGGCGACGAGCAGCCCCCCGCTCGTCTGCGGGTCGGTGACGAGCGTGCGCGCGAGCTCCGCGTCGGCCGCGGGCAGCGCGACGTCCCTGCCGTAGCTCTTCCAGTTGCGGTCGGTGGCGCCGGTGCGCGTGCCCTGCTTCGCCCGCTCGAGCGCCTCGGCGATCACGGGCAGGTCGGCGAAGCACACCTCGGCCGCGAGCTTCGAGCCGCGGCAGATCTCGAGCAGGTGGCCGGCGAGGCCGAAGCCGGTGACGTCGGTGAGCGCATGCACGTTTCGCATCTCGGCGAGCGCCTCGCCGGGCGTGTTCAACTTGGTGGTCGAGGCGATCATCGCCTCGTAGCCGGCCGGCGACAGCTTGCCCTTCTTCAGCGCCGCCGAGAGGATGCCGACGCCGAGCGGCTTGCCGAGAACCAGGATGTCGCCCGCCCTCGCGGAGCTGTTCCTCTTGACGTGGTCCGGGTGCGCGAGGCCGAGCGCGACCAGCCCGTAGATCGGCTCCAGCGTGTCGATCGAGTGCCCGCCCGCGATCGGGATGCCGACCGAGGCGCACACCGACTCGCCGCCCTCGAGGATCTTCCGGATCACCGCCACCGGGATCTTTTCCAGCGGCATGCCGACCACTGCAAGCGCCATGATCGGCTTGCCGCCCATGGCGTAGATGTCGGAAATGGCGTTGGTCGCGGCGATGCGCCCGAAGTCGTAGGGGTCGTCCACGATCGGGGTGAAGAAATCGGTGGTGGCAATCAGCGCCTGCTTGTCGTTCAGGCGGTACACCGCCGCGTCGTCGGCGGTCTCGGTGCCGACCATCAGCGCCTCGGGCAGCCCCCGCACGGGCGTCGAGGCGAGGATTTCGGAAAGCACCGCCGGCGCGATCTTGCAGCCGCAGCCGCCGCCGTGGCTGAACTCGGTGAGGCGGATCCGGTCGTAGGGAGCGTTCATGGAGGGTAGAATTTTATCCGATGCGGGGCGCAAAACACTCTGTCGCGATGGGGTCTTCGGTCCTTACGGATTTCGATGCCCTGCTGGATGCGCGCTCGCCCGCCGAGTTCGCAGAGGACCACATTCCCGGCGCGGCGAGCTGCCCGGTGCTCGACGACGCCGAGCGCGCGCGCGTCGGCACGCACTACAAGCAGGTCTCGGGCTTCGAGGCGAAGCGGATCGGCGCCGCGCTTGTTTCGCGCAACATCGCGCGGCATCTCGAGACCACGCTCGCCGGCAAGCCGCGGCAGTGGCGGCCGCTCGTGTACTGCTGGCGCGGCGGCAAGCGCTCCGGCGCGCTCGCGCACGTCCTGCGCGAAGTCGGATGGGACGCGCACACGCTCGAGGGCGGCTACAAAGCCTATCGCCGCTACGTGGTCGAGCGGCTCGCCGAACTGCCTGCGACGTTCGATTTCAAGGTGATCCATGGCGTCACCGGCAGCGGCAAGAGCCGGCTGCTTGCGGCGCTCGCGCACGCCGGCGAGCAGGTGCTGGATCTGGAAGCGCTTGCCGCGCACCGCGGCTCGGTGCTCGGCGGGCTGCCCGATGCGCCGCAGCCTTCGCAGAAGATGTTCGAAAGCCGCCTGCTCGCCGCGCTCGGCAAGCTCGACGCATCCCGCGTCGTGTACGCGGAGGGCGAGAGCCGCAAGATCGGCCAGCTTCAGGTGCCCGATGCACTCATCGAGCGCATGCGCGCGAGCGAGTGCCTGCTGCTCGAAGCGCCGCTCGAGGCGCGCGCAAGGCTCCTGATGGACGAATACCGGCACTTCTTCTCGGATCCCGCATCGCTTGGCGCGCAGCTCGATTGCCTCGCCGAGCTGCACGGGCGCGAGCGCATCGAGGGGTGGAAAAAGCTCGCCGCGCACGGCGACTGGCGCACGCTGGTCACGCGGCTGCTCGAGGAGCACTACGACCCGGCCTACCGGCGCTCGGCGGCGCGCAACTTCCCCAAGCTCGCGCAAGCCGAGGTGCTGCGCGTGCATTCGGCTGCGCCTGCCGAGTTCGCGCGTCTCGCGCGCGGCATCGCATCGCGCCAGCGCGAGGCTACGGAGGCCGAAGCCGCATGAACGGGCTCGCCGCCGCGGTGCTCGCCGCAGGCGAGCTCGTTTGCGAGTTCCACGACGGCTACCGCCACAACCTGCTTGCCGAGCTCACGGGCGATGCGCCGCGCGCCGAGCTGATGCTGGTCTACGAAGCGATCGCGCCCGGCTCGGCGGAAGTGCTCTCCTCGCGCAAGCCCGGCCGCAGCCCGGTGAGCGTGCGCGCCTCCGGGCAGTCCGTGCATCTTGTGCAGTTCGTCGGCCCGAGCGTGCGCGTCACCACCATCACCGGCTGCAGCCGCTGGAAGTGGAAGCGCGGCGCAGAGCACTGCGTGCGCTTCGATGCGCGGCACGCGTGGCATTTCGACGCGCGCGCGAGCAGCAACCCGGACGCGGTGTACGCGCGCCTGCCGAGCGGCGCCTCGCGCGGCGCCTGCGAGCCCTGGTCCCTCGACTAGATCGGGGACAGACCCCGAATCGCCGTCTTAAGCCGCGGATCGATAAGGGAAAAGTACGGGACCTGTCCCGGAGCAATGCCCGTGGGTAGGAAGGACCGGCTGGGGACGGACGAAGTGTAAAGCGTGACTTTACAGTTGAGGAGTGGGGGACAGACCTCGTGCTTTCCCCTTTCGATTC
>CAZVHU010000157.1:0-7642 GCA_964627075.1 uncultured Enterobacteriaceae bacterium
AAGCGGCGATCTTCGCCGCGTCCTTGATGCCCTTCGCGGACTCCACGCCGCTCGATACGTCCACCGCCCAGGGCCTCAGGGCCCGGACCGCTTGCCGCACGTTGTCGCGCGTCAGGCCGCCGGAGAGGACCAGCGGCCGCTCGAGCTTCGCGGGGACCTGCGCCCAGTCGAAGCGCTCGCCGGCGCCGCCGTAGCCCTCGACATAAGCGTCCGCGAGCCACGCGCTCGCGCCGGAAAACGGCCGCAAGTATTCTAGCAAATCGACTCCCGGCCTCACGCGGCACGCCTTGATGTAGGGCACGCCGAAGCGCTCGCAGAACTCGGGCGTCTCCTCGCCGTGGAACTGCAGCGCGTCGGGGCGCACGCGCTCGAGCACGCGCTCGACTTCCTCCACCGATGGATTGACGAACAACGCCACCGCGCTCACGAACGCGGGCGCCGCGCGGCGTAGCGTTCGCGCCTGCTCCGCCTGCAGGAACCTGGGGCTCGGCGGATAGAAGACGAGGCCGATCGCGTCGGCGCCCGAGCGCGCCGCCGCCTGCACGTCCGCGGTCCGCGTCAGGCCGCAGATCTTGACGCGCGTCCTCGTCACGGCTGCACTGCCTGCGGCACGGGCAGCGCGGCGCTCTCGCCCGCCGCCTGCGGCAGGCCCCAGCGCGGCTCGTATTCCACGGCCACGAGATAAAGGCCCTCTGCGGCGAAGGTCCTGCCGGCAAGCGCCCGGTCGCGCGACTCGAGCACCTCGCGCACCCAATGCGGCAGGCGCTTGCCGCGGCCGACCTGCACCAGCGTGCCGACGAGATTGCGCACCATGTGGTGCAGGAAGGCGTTGGCCCGAACGACGAAATCGAGGCGCTCGCCGCTGCGCCCGATGTCGAGCGCGTAGAGCGTCCTCACCGGGTCCTTCGCCTGGCACTCCGCGGAGCGGAACGCGGAGAAGTCGTGCTCGCCCACGAGCAGGCGCGCCGCGGCGCGCATCGCCTCCAGGTCGAGCGGCGCGTGCACCCAGCCCGCGTAGCGCGCGGCGAGCGCCGGTCGCACGGCGCGGTTGATGAGCACGTAGCGATAGGTGCGCGAGCGCGCCGAATAGCGCGCGTGGAATTCGGGCGGCACCGGCAGCGCCCATTGCACGGCGGCGGATTCGGGCAACAGGGCGTTCACGCCGCGCACCCAGGCGCCCAGCGGCCGGTCGGCGGCGGTGTCGAAGTGCGCCACCTGGGCGCGCGCATGCACCCCGCGGTCGGTGCGTCCGGCGCAAGTGACGGAAACCTGCTCGCCTGCGATCACGGAAGCCGCATGCTCGAGCGCGTCCTGCACCGTGCCCCCGCCGGGCTGCGTCTGCCAGCCGAAGAAGCGGCTGCCGTCGTATTCGATGCCGAGTGCGATCCTGGTCGCCATAAATGAAAAGCCGCGGTCGCTTGCGCGCCGCGGCTTCGCGATTTCGCGCTGCGCGTCTAGCCGAGGTTGCCGAGCATCTGCCTGGCCTGCCCCTGCTGCGCCGCGTCGCCCTCCTTGAGCACTTCGTTGAGCAACTCGCGCGCGCCGTCCTTGTCGCCCATCTCCTCGTAGGCCTTGGCGAGGTCGAGCTTGGTCGCCACCTCCTGCCATTTCGGGTCGCCGGAGGCCGGCGCGCCCGCGCCCGCCGCGCCGAGGTCGAGGTTGATGGTGCCCAGGTCGAGCGGCCCGCTCGGCGGCGCCGCGGGCTCCTGCTTCGCCCCGCCCAGGTCGAGGTTCAGGTCGAAGTCGATCGAGCCGCCGCCCGCAGGCGCTTGGCCAGCCGCTGCCGGCAGCGTCTCGGTCTTGACCGTGGTCGTGTCGCCCAGGTTGAAATCGAGCACCGGCGCCTGGGCCGCGGGCTTCTCCATGATGAGCGTGCCCGAGTCGGTGAAGTCGCTCTTCGCCTGCGGAACCCCGGGAGAGGTCGCGCCGAGGTCGAAATCGATCGCCCCGCCGCCCGCGGGCTTGGCGGGCACTGCAGCCGGCGCTTCGCCGCCACCGATGTCGAAGTCGATCGTCGGGGCCGGCCCGATCTGCGTCGCGACCATCGCCTGGGTCGCCTCGGCGCTGCCGCCGTAGAGGCCGCTCGCCGGCTCCAGCGTGCGACCCAACGCCGCGGCCTTCTCCCACTCCGGCCCCGCGCCATTGGTGAGGTTCTTCACCTTGAGCGCGGTCTGCTCGAAGCTGCGCGCATCGCGCCGGTTGGCGTAGATCTCGAGCAGCTTGGCCAGCACCGGCACGCGGTTCGGGTCCTTGCCGAGCGCCTCCTTCAGGATTTCCTCGGCCTGGGCATCGCGCCCATAGGCCATGTAGACGTCGGCTTCCGCGACCGGATCCACCTCTTCGCCCTCGACCGCGGGACCTGCGGCGCCGCCCGTGATGTCCGCGGCCGCGACCGCGCCCGCGGCACCTGCCGCGGCACCGGCGGCGACCGCGGCGCCGCCCGCCGGCCCGCCCGCGGTGCCGCTCGGCTCCGTGCCCATCACGCTTTCCTGGAACTTGGTCTGCGTGGACTTCTTGCGGCGCCATGCATAAACGCCGTATCCCGCTAGCAGCACCACCACCCCGCCCAGGCCGCCCAGGGCGACGGGGTTATCGAGGAATTCATCCATCAGGCTCGGCGGCGGCGGCGGCGCGGGCTGCGGCTTCGGCTTCGCCGCCGCGGGCTTGGGCGCCGCGCCCGCCGGCTTGGGCGCCTCCGCAGCGGGCTTCGGCGCTTCCGCGGCAGGCTTCGGGGCCTCCGGCGCGGGCTTGGGCGCCTGCTCGGCCGGCTTCCCGCCCGCCTTCTTTTCCAGCTCTGCGAGCTGCTGGTTCTTGATCTCGAGCAGCTTCTGCAGGTCGCCGACGTTCTTCTCCAGCTCCGCGGTACGCGACTGCGCTTCCTTCAGCGCCCGCTCGCGCGCGACGCGGTCGTCCTCGCGCGCAGCGCGGGCCTGCGCCGTGCGCGGCTTGCCGGGGTCGGCACGCGAAAGCTTCAACTGGTCCTTCGGCTCCGCCGGCGCGGGCGCGCCCGGCTTGGCGGCGATCCGTCCGGCAACTTCGCGATCGCGCTGCCGCGGCGCGGGCGCCGCTCCGACCGCCGCCGCGAGCTGCCGCCGGTACTCGGCAAACTCGGCGTGATGCGCCTGCACCAGGCTGTTCGCTTCCGCCGGATCCACCGCCTCGATCGCGGCGCGGTCCGGAATGGCGAGGATCCGTCCGGCGCGAACCAGGTTGATGTTCTCGCGGATGAACGCCGCCTGGTTCGCGCGATACAGCGCGATCAGCATCTGGTTGAAGCTGACGCCGGAAGGGCGATGATCGCGCGCGATCTGGCCGAGCGTGTCGCCCTTCTTGACTTCGTAGCTGCCCGCGGGCGCGGCAGGCGCAGGCGCGGCAACGATCGGGCGCGTCGGGACCGGCGGCGCGGGCCTGATCGGCTCCGCGGCCGGCGCCGCGGGCGCGGGCACGGGCTTGGCGGCAGGCGCGGGCGCGGCAGCGATCGGCTGCGGCCCCTTGTACTCGGGCGGATCGAGCAGGAAGGTGTACTCGCGCACCAGCCGGCCGGTTGCCCACTGCAGCTCGACCAGCAGGTCGAGGAACGGCTCGTTCACCGGGTTGATCGTGGTGAGGCGAATGAGCGGGCGGCCAGCGCGACGCTCGATCGAGAAGCGCACGCCCACGAGCGCGCTGCTCATCTCGATTCCGGCCTGGCGGAACGCCTCGGGCGACGCGAGCCTTACGGCCAGGCTGTCGTCCTCTCCCGGCTGCACGGAAACGATCTCGATTTCCGCGTTAAGCGGCTGGCCCAGTCCGGACTGCACCGTCAGCCTGCCCAGCCCCGCCGCATGCACCAGCAGCGGCACCGCAAGCAGAGCGGCCAGCGCAAGCCGGAATCCGGTGATCCATTTACCCACTGGCACCAACCTGACTCGTTCTTTTGGGAATGACGACCATAACATCATGGCATTAGCCATGCAACTTGAGAGACGGTCTTGATATTGCTTGCGTATCGCCTTGCGCCAAAAGGAATTTTTACCTCCCAGGCGGGTCAAGAACGGACCCCGGCGTCGAGCAGGATGTGCACCATGCGGCGCAGCGGCTCCGCGGCGCCCCAAAGGAGCTGATCGCCGACCGTGAAAGCGGCCAGATATTCGCCGCCCATCTGCATCTTGCGCAGGCGGCCGACCGGAACCGAGAGCTTGCCGGTCACGGCGGCGGGCGTGAGCTCGCGCAGCGACTCCTCGCGCCGGTTCGGCACGACCTTCACCCACTCGTTGCCCTCGGCGATCATGCCCTCGACCTCGTCGAGCGGCACTGCGCGCCTGAGCTTCACCGTCAGCGCCTGGCTGTGGCAGCGCATGGCGCCCACGCGCACGCAGATCCCGTCCATCGGGATCGGCCGCGCGCTGCGGCCGAGTATCTTGTTGCCCTCGGCGCCCGCCTTCCACTCCTCGCGGCTCTGGCCGTTGCCGAGGTCCTTGTCGATCCAGGGCAGCAGGCTCGCGGCGAGCGGCAGGCCGCCGGTATGTTCCCTGGGCAGGCCCGGCGCGCGCAGCATGTCGGTCACGCTGCGGTCGATGTCGAGCGCGCTCGACGCCGGATCGCCGAGCAGCGCCGCGGCGCCGTCGCCGAGAAGCTTCATCTGCGCCACCAGCTCGCGCAGGGTCTCCGCGCCCGCACCCGAGGCCGCCTGGTAGGTCATGCTAGAGATCCACTCGACCTCGTCGCGCTGGAACAGGCCCGCCATGCCCATCATCATCAGGCTCACGGTGCAATTGCCGCCGATGAAGTCGCGGCCGCCGCCGCGCAGCGCCTCCTTGATCAGCGGCAGGTTGACCGGGTCGAGGATGATGACCGCGTCGTCCTTCATGCGCAGCGCGCTCGCGGCGTCGATCCAGTAGCCGCGCCAGCCGGCCTGCCGCAGGCGCGGATGGATCTCGCTCGTGTAGTCGCCGCCCTGGCACGAGACGATCACCGGCAGCTGCTTGAGCTCCCCGATGTCGTTCGCGTCGCGCACGGGGCCGGCATCCTTGCCGATCGCCGGCCCCTTGCCGCCGGCCTGCGAAGTGGAGAAGAAAACGGGCTCGAGGTGGTCGAAGTCCCGCTCCTCGCGCATGCGCTGCACGAGCACCGAGCCCACCATCCCGCGCCAGCCGACGATCCCGATCCGCAGCATTGCCTGTCGTGCAACCCCGGTTATTTTCAATTGGCGAGCGCCGCGACCACCGCATCGCCCATCTCTTCGCAGCCCACTTGCCGCGTGCCCGCAGTATATATGTCCGCGGTGCGCAGGCCGTCCTGCAGCACGCGGCGCACCGCGCGCTCGACGCGCTCCGCCGCCTGCGGCTGCCCGAGCGAATAGCGCAGCATCATCGCGGCCGAGAGGATCGTGGCGAGCGGATTGGCGACGCCCTTGCCGGCGATGTCGGGTGCCGAGCCGTGGATCGGCTCGTACAGGCCCTTGCCGCCGGCATCCAGCGACGCCGAGGGCAGCATGCCGATCGAGCCGGTGAGCATCGAGGCCTCGTCCGACAGGATGTCGCCGAACATGTTGCCGGTGACGACGACGTCGAACTGGCGCGGGTTCTTGACCAGCTGCATGGCGCAGTTGTCCACGTACATGTGCGACAGTTCGATGTCCGGGTACTGGCGCGCTTCCGCGGTGACGACTTCGCGCCACAGCTGCGAGGTCTCGAGCACGTTCGCCTTGTCCACCGAGCACACGCGCCGCGCGCGCTTGCGCGCCGCCTCGAAGGCGACGCGCGCGATGCGCCGGATCTCCGCTTCGCTGTAGCGCATGGTGTCGAAGCCCTCGCGGCCGCCGTCGGCGGCGTCGCGGATGCCGCGCGGCTGGCCGAAATAGATGTCGCCGGTCAGTTCGCGCACGATGAGGATGTCCAGGCCGCTCACCACCTCGGCCTTGAGCGCGGAGGCGCCCGCGAGCTCCGGGTAGACCTGCGCCGGGCGCAGGTTGGCGAACAGGCCGAGCGCCTTGCGCAATCCCAGGATCGCCTGCTCCGGTCGCATGGCGCGCGGCAGCGTGTCGTAGCGCGGATCGCCCACCGCGCCGAACAGGATCGCGTCGGCGCGCCTGGCCAGCGCGAGGGTCGCCTCCGGCAGCGGGTCGCCCGCGGCGTCGTACCCGGCGCCGCCCACCGGCGCCTGCTCGGCCTCCACCGGCAGGCCGAGGCGCCGCAGCACCTTGAGCGCCTGCGCGACGATCTCCCCGCCGATGCCATCGCCCGGCAACACCGCGATCCTCATGGCGCTATCGCAGGAGCCAGGGATACTCGGCGAGGCGCCTGGCCTCGAAGGCGCGGATCTTGTCGGCGTGGCGCAGCGTCAGGCCGATCTCGTCCAGGCCGTTGAGCAGGCAATACTTGCGGAACGGGTCGATCTCGAAGCGGAACACCTTGGAGCGGTTCTCGGTCGCCACCGTCTGCCCGGGCAGGTCCACGGTGAGGCGAAAGCCGGGGAACGCCGCGCAGTCGTGGAACAGCGCCTCCACCTCGCTCTCGGCGAGCACCACCGGCAGGAAGCCATTCTTGAAGCAGTTATTGAAGAAGATGTCGGCGTAAGAGGGCGCGATCACGCAGCGAAAGCCGTAGTCCTGCAGCGCCCAGGGCGCGTGCTCGCGCGAGGAGCCGCAGCCGAAATTCCTGCGCGCGAGCAGGATCGTCGCGCCCTGGTAGCGTGGCTGGTTGAGCACGAACTGCGGGTTCTTCGGCCGCCGCGCGTGGTCCATCCCCGGCTCGCCATGGTCGAGGTACCTCCACGCATCGAACAGGTTGGGGCCGAAGCCCGAGCGGTGGATCGACTTCAGGAACTGCTTCGGGATGATCTGGTCGGTGTCGACGTTGGCGCGGTCGAGCGGCGCCACGACGCCGGTCAGGGTGGTGAATTTTTCCATCGGCTCAGCGCCAGCCGCGGATGTCGACGAACTGGCCGGCGACCGCGGCCGCTGCCGCCATCGCCGGGCTCACGAGGTGCGTGCGCCCGCCCGCGCCCTGGCGCCCCTCGAAGTTGCGGTTCGAGGTCGATGCGCAGCGCTCCCCCGGCTCGAGGCGATCGGCGTTCATCGCCAGGCACATCGAGCAGCCGGGCTGGCGCCACTCGAAGCCGGCGTCGCGGAAGATCCGGTCGAGGCCTTCCTTTTCCGCCTGCGCCTTCACCAGGCCCGAGCCCGGCACCACCATCGCGAGGCGCACGTTCTGCGCCACGCGGCGGCCCTTGGCCACCGCGGCGGCGATGCGCAGGTCCTCGATGCGCGAGTTGGTGCACGAGCCGATGAACACCTTGTCGAGGCGGATGTCGGTGATGCGCGTGCGCGGCGCAAGGCCCATGTACTGCAGCGCGCGCTCGATCGCCTCGCGCCTGAGCGCGTCCTTTTCCTTCTCCGGGTCGGGCACCGTCCCGGTCACCGGCAGCACCATCTCGGGCGAGGTGCCCCAGGTCACCTGGGGGGCGATCTCCTCGGCGCGCAGCGTCACCTCGCGGTCGAACCTCGCGCCCGGGTCGCTCCCGAGGGTCTTCCAGTAGGCGACGGCGGCGTGCCATTCCTCGCCGGTCGGCGCAAACGGCCGCCCTTTCAGGTACTCGACGGTGGTGTCGTCCACCGCGACCATGCCGGCGCGCGCGCCCGCCTCGATCGCCATGTTGCACA
>CAZVHU010000158.1:0-7418 GCA_964627075.1 uncultured Enterobacteriaceae bacterium
GCCGAGGTCGCGCTCGCGGCCGCCATCCCGGCGCTGCTGTATTACTTCGGCCTGTTCATGCAGGTAGATTCGTATGCCGCGCGCCACGGCTTGAAGGGCCTGGAGCGCGCCGAGCTGCCGAGGATGTCGGAAACGCTGAAGGAGGGCTGGTACTACATCTTCGTCATCGCGCTGCTCATCTTCATGATGCTGGTGATGAAGCGCGAGAGCCATGCGCCGTTCTACGCCACGGTGCTGCTGATCGTTCTCAACCAGCTTTTCTCCCGCTCGAGGTGGGGCTGGGGCACGGTGGCGCGCTTCCTCGAGCTGAACGGCCGCACCTTCGCCGAGCTCATCGGCATCCTGGCCGGCTGCGGCCTGCTGATCGGCGCCTTCTCGCTCACCGGGGTGGTCTCCAGCCTCGCCAACGACTTGCTGCGCATCGCCGGGAACAACGCCATGCTGCTGCTCGCCATGACGGCGATCACCAGCATGGTGCTGGGCCTGGGGCTCACCACCACGGCGTGCTACATCTTCCTCGCGGTGCTGGTGGGACCGGCGCTGGAGAAAATCGGCCTCAACAAGATGGCGGTGCACATGTTCGTGTTCTACTGGGGGATGCTGTCGGCGATCACGCCGCCGGTGGCGATCGCCTCGTTCGCCGCCGCCGGCATCGCCGGCGCGCCGCCGATGAAGACCGGCTGGGAATCGATGCGCGTGGGCAGCATCATCTACTTCCTGCCGTTCTTCTTCGTGCTCAACCCGGCGTTCGTGCTGCAGGGGCCGTGGCTCGAGGCGCTGTACCTCACGCTCACCGCGGGCGCCGGCGTGATCTTCGTCTGCGGCGGCATCCAGGGCTACCAGCTCGGCGCCGGCGACCTTTCCCGCGCCGGCGCGCTGGAATGGCCGTTGCGCATCGCATTCATGATCGGCGGCATCGTGCTCGCCACCCCGGGCGGCGGCATCAACCCGCTTTCCAACACCCAGATGGAGCTCGCCGGCGCCGCGATCCTCGCGCCCGCGGTGCTGGTTGCGCTGTGGGCATCGAGACGCTCGCGGTGATGACCTCCGGGGGCGACGCCCCCGGCATGAACGCCTGCCTGCGCGCGGTGGTGCGCACTGCGGTCGCGCACGGCATCAGCGTGCTCGGCGTGCGACGCGCCTTCGAGGGCCTGGCGCGCGGCGACTTCGTGCCGCTCGGGGCGCGCGACGTCGGCGGCATCATCCAGCGCGGCGGCACCCTCCTGCAGACCGCGCGCTTCCCGGAGTTCGAGCGGCCCGAGGTGCAGCGCGAGGCGCTGCGGCAGCTCGGCGCGCGCGGCGCCGGCGCGCTGGTGGTGATCGGCGGCGACGGCTCGCTGCGCGGCGCGCTCGCGCTGCACCGGCAGGGCTGCGCGGTGGCCGGGATCCCGGCCTCGATCGACAACGACATCCACGGCACCAACATCGCGATCGGGGTGGACACCGCCCTCAACACCATCGTCGAGGCGATCGACAAGCTGCGCGACACCGCCGCGTCGCACACGCGCGCCTTCATCGTGGAGACCATGGGACGGCAGTGCGGCTACCTCGCGCTCGTCTCGGGCGTGATCTGCGGCGCCGAGATCGTGCTCATCCCCGAGCAGGTCACCAGCGCCGAGGAGGTGACCGCGGCGGTGGCGGACGCCTACTCGCGCGGCAAGTCGCACGCCATCATCGTCGTGGCCGAGGGCGCGAAGCTGAACGGCGCCGAGCTGAAGCAGCGCCTGGACGCGATGCGCACCGGCTTCTCGTTCCGCGCCACGATCCTCGGCCACATCCAGCGCGGCGGCAAGCCCAGCGCCTACGACCGGCTGATCGCTGCGCGCTTCGGCGTGGCGGCGGTGGACCGCCTCGCAGCGGGCGAGCGCGGCTTCATGACCGCGCTGCAGGGCCGCAAGATCGTGCCGGTCGCGCTCGAGGAGGCGTGTGCGCAGACGCGCCAGCCCGACATGGAGTACTGGCGCATGGCGCGCATGCTCGCGCGCTAGCGCCGATCCTTCCGTCACCCCCGTGCAAACGGGGTCCCGGCGCGCGAAGTGTAAAGTCTGACTTTACACTCGTGCCCCCGGGAGCCGCTTGCGCTCAGATCCTGCGGCTATCGTACGCCCAGTGCAGCAGCGCCTGCCGCTGGCGCCTGCGGCAGCCGAGGTCGCCGCGCAGGCAGTTGGCCCGGATCTGGGCGACGTGCCGGCGGATCGCCTTCCAGCGCCGGATCTGGCGCTCGTCGTCGGGCCCGCGCCGGCCCAGGTAGTAGCGGCAGTACCACTGGAACCAGCCGCGCGGGTCGTCGGGGTGGATCCAGCCTTTCCTGCGCCATTCGCGCAACGGTTGCGAGGCATTGACGCCGAAGCAGTTCAGCCTCGCGTCGCGCCGTCCCGGGCTGAGCTTCGCGCGCGCGAACCAGTCGCGCGGGAACTCGGCCGCGCAGTCGGTCATGTACCTGCCGCCGAAGACGCCGAGCGCGAGCATCTGCTTCGGCGTCAGCTCGGGGCGGAAATCCGGGTGGAAGTTCTTGCCCGCCGGCTCGGTCAGCAAGTAGACGTAGTCCCGCTGCATGCGGTCGTTGACGGTCACCTTGCGAAGTCTTCTCATCACCGGCTAGTCTAGATCGTCCCAGCGGCCTTGCGAACCGGTTCCCGGGCTGCGGCGGAATCGAACACAATAGCGTCCGGCACGGTTTCGGGAGGGGAGAGTGGCCGATTCACCGGCGATTGCGCGCAGCGCGCCGCTCGCGCCCATGCAGCGCATGGCCGCCGAGCACCTCGCGCGCAGCCTGCGCGAGAGCGTTCCGGTGACGCTGCACGGCGCGGCCGACGCAGAGGCGCTAGCCGTGCTGCGCGCGCGCCTGAATGCCGACCCGGCGCGCGCCGGCCGGCCGCGCATCACCTACACGCACCTCGTCGTCAAGGCTGTGGCGCAGGCGCTGCGCGCGCACGCGGGGCTGAACGCCACGCTCGAGGGCCGCGAGGTGCGCTACTACGCCGACATCAACATCGGGGTCGCGCTCGCGCTGCCGGACGGCAACCTCGTGGTGCCCGTGATCCGCAATGCCGACGCGAGCTCCGTCGAGGCGATCGCGCTCGCGCTCGGGCGGCTGGAGGAGCGCGCCGCCGCCGGCAAGCTGCAGCTCCCGGACGTGCAGGGCGCGACCTTCACCGTGTCGAACGGCGGCATGGTGCCGAGCGCGCGCTGGACCACGCCGATCATCCCGCTCGGGCAGGCGGCGATCCTGGGGCTGGGCGCCGTGCACGAGGCGGCGGTCGCGCGCGAGGGAAAGGTTGCCGTGCGTCGCGTGCTGCCCACCAGCCTCACGTTCGACCATCGCTTCGTGAACGGCGTCCCGGCGGCGCGCTTCTTGGACGACCTGCACGCCCTCATCGCCGACGCGCAGCGCATCGAGCTGGGCGTCTGACACGGGAGACCGGAGAATGCTGGTGGAGATCAAGGTGCCGGACATGGGCAACGACGCCAAGGAGGCGATCCTGGTCGCCTGGCACAAGCAGCCGGGCGAAGCGGTCGCCAAGAACGAGCCGATCGCGGACGTCATGACCGACAAGGTGAACGTCGAGATCGTCAGCCCGGCGGCAGGCACCCTCAGGGAGGCGCGCGTGGCGCAGGACGAGGCGGTGGCGATCGGCGCAGTCATCGGGATCGTGGAGGCAGCGTGAGTCCGCAATTCGCCGAGGCGCGGGCGCGCGTTGCCGAGGACGGCGCGCTGCTGCGAGGCATGTACGAGCTGATGCTGCTCACGCGCGAGATCGACCGCGTGGCCGGCAAGGCCGACGCCCACTGGCACGCGTGCGAGGGCGAGGAGGCCGTGGTCGCGGCCTGCTACTACGGGCTGCGCAAGGACGACTTCCTGGTGCCGCACTATCGCGGCATGCTCTCGGCCGCGGCGGCGCGCGGCGCCGATTTGCGCGCGCTGCTCGCAGGGCTCACTGGCAAGACGACCAGCCACACGCGCGGCCGCTACCGCTCCGACGTGTGCGGACCGATCGAGTTCAAGGTGATCGGCCTGTACTCGGGCGCGCTCGGGCCGACGCTGTCCTACGCCGCCGGCGCGGCGCTCGCCGCCAAGCTCGACGGCCGCGACTCGGTCACGGTCGCGGTGTTCGGCGACGGCACCTCGAACCGCGGCGACTTCCACGAGGCGCTGAACCTCGCCGCGGTGCTCAGGCTCCCCGTGGTGTACGTCTGCCAGAACAACCAGTTCGCGATCTCCACGCCCTCGAGCCGCGGCGTGGGCGCGCGCTCGATGGCCGACCGAGGCGCCGGCTATGGCATCCCGGGCATAGCGGCCGACGGCAACGACGCCATAGGCCTGCGCGCGGTGCTGGAGACGGCGATCGCGCGCGCGCGCAGCGGCGAGGGCCCGACGCTCATCGAGGCGCTCACCTACCGCGTCGCGGGGCACCTGGTCGCCGATCCCGCGGCGTATCGCACGGCCGAGGAAGTCGCGGCGTGGCGGGCGCGCGACCCGGTCGCGCGCCTGCAGCGCCACCTGCGCGAATGCCGGATGCTCCCGGCGGAGGAGGACGAGGCGCTCGCGCGTGCCACGCGCGCGCGGGTGGATGCGGCGCAGGCGCAGGCGCTCGCCGACCCGGATCCTGGCGACGAGATCCTCGGCCTCGACCGGGTGTTCGCGCGGAGGGCGTCGTGAAGCGCCAGACGATGCAGGAGGCGATCGTCGCGGGAATCGCCGAGGAGATGCGCCGCGACCGCAACGTCTTCATCATGGGCCTGGACATCGGTCGCTTCGGCGGGCCGCTCAACTCCTGCAAGGGCCTGTGGGAGGAGTTCGGCGACTCGGGCCGCGTCATCGACACGCCGATCTCCGAGGGCGGCATCGTAGGGGCCGGCGTCGGCGCCGCGCTCGCGGGCAAGCGCCCGATCGTGGACATCATGTTCCTCGAGTACCTGCCGCTCGTCATCCAGCAGCTCGGCTGCGACGCCGGAGCGATGCATTACTACTCCGACGGCAAGACGCGCGTGCCGCTGGTGGTGCGCGCGAAGTACGGCGTCGGTCCCTACCACGGCCACGCCTACGACTACCACGCCTGGCTCATGCAGACGCCAGGCGTGAAAGTCGTCGCGCCCGCGACCGCCTACGACGCGAAGGGCCTCATGAAGGCCGCGATCCGCGACGACAACCCGGTGCTCTTCATGGAGCACATGGCGCTCTACCACGGCCAGCGCGACGCGATCCCCGACGAGGACTACGAGGTGCCGCTGGGCAAGGCCGAAGTGAAGCGCGCCGGGCGCGACGCCACCGTGATCGCCTCGGCGGCGATGGTGCGCAAGGCGCTCGCCGCCGCGCAGGCGCTCGCGAAGGAAGGCATCGAGGTCGAGGTCGTGGACCTGCGCAGCATCGTGCCGCTCGACGAGGCGACGGTGCTCGAGTCGGTCAGGAAGACGGGCCGCGCGCTGGTCGCGCAGGAGACTGTGCGCCTCGGCGGCTCGACCGGGGAAATCGCCGCGCTCGTCGCCGAGCGCGCGCATCGCGACCTCAAGGCGCCGGTGAAGCGCCTCGGCACCGCCTACGTGCCGATGCCGTTCGCGCGCAGCCTGGAGAAGCTCGCCGTGCCCGACGACGGCGCGATCGCCGCCGCGGTGCGCGAGTTGATGACGCAATGAACTCATGATGAACCAAGCAAAGGGAGGAAACGCCATGTTCACGAAGATCCTCGCAGCCGCCGTTGCCGCAATCTCGATCGCGCTGCCCGCGCACGCGCAGACCACCTACAGGATGGCGTTCGTCGCGCCGCCGCCAGTCTGGGGCCCGATCGCCGACCGCTACGCGCAGCACGTGGCCGACAAGACCGGCGGCAAGGTCAAGGTGCAGGGCGTGGGCGGAGGCCAGCTCGGCAACCTGCCGCAGAACTACGCCGGCCTGAAGACCGGGCAGATCGACATGATGCTCGCCGACACCGGCACCCTCGCGCTCGCGCGCGGCGGCAAGGACTTCAACGCGCTGTTCGCCCCGTACGTGTTCCGGGACTTCGCGCACTTCAAGGCGTTCATCCATTCGCAGACCTTCCGCGACATGCTCTCGCCGGTGGAGAAGGAGGGCGGTTTCAAGTACGTCGGCTACGTCTCGGACCGCACGCCGCGCCAGCTCACCACCGCGAAGACGCGCGTCACCAGGCCCGACGACCTGAAGGGGCTGAAGGTGCGCGTGCCGGAGACGCCGACGGTGCTGGAAGTGTTCAAGGCCTGGGGCGCCTCGCCCACGCCGATCGCCGCCGCGGAGCTCTACCTCGCGCTCAAGCAGGGCACGGTGGACGGCCAGGACAACGGCTTCGACGCCATCGCCGGCGCCAAGTTCTACGAGGTGCAGAAATACGCCATCCGCATCGATTACATCCAGTCGGGCCTGATGGTGCTGATGGCGGGCGACAAGTGGGCCGCGCTCGGCGCCGCCGAGCAGAGGGCGATGACCGATGCGGCCGCGCAGACCGAGGGGTGGGCAAGCAAGATGACCTGGGAGGTCGCCGAGAAGTCGCTCGACGTGATCCGCAAGGCCGGCATGGAAATCGTCGAGCCGGATCTCGCGCCGTTCAAGGCGAGCGCCGCTGCTGCGCTCGCGAAGATGGACGGCCAGATGTGGGTCAAGGGCACGATCGAGAAGATCCAGGCGGTGAAGTAGGCCGCCAGGCCCGGCGCTTCGCCCGCGCGCATGCTGCGCTGGCTTGACCGCGCGGTCGAGGCGCTGCTCGGGCTGATCGCGCTGGCGCTCGCCGGCACGGCTTTTTCGCAGGTGGTGGCGCGCTACGCGTTCGCGAGCGCCTTCACCTGGGTGCTCGAGCTCGACGTGCTGCTGCTGGTGTGGCTCACGCTGCTCTCGGGCTACGTCGGCGTGCGCCGGGGCGCGCATATGGCGAGCGATTTCGCGCTCGGCCGACTCTCCCCGGCGGCGCGCCGGCGCATCGCCATCGCCTCGCAGCTGCTGTGCGCGGCATTCGTCGCGCTCGCCGGCTGGAAGAGCTTCGAGATCGTCGACGCTATGCAAGGCATGGCGTTCGCTTCCATACCGGTCGGGCAGCCCGCGATGTACTGGTCGCTGCCGGTGGGCATGGGTCTCATGCTGCTCGCGATCGTCGCCGAGATCGTGCGCCTCGCGCGCGGCGGTTCGCGCAACGAACGACGATGAGCGGGCCGCTCGTCCAGTTCTGCGTGCTGCTCGCCGCGTTCGTCGGCTTCCTCGCGCTCGGCGTGCCGGTGTTCTTCGCCATGGGCCTCGCCTCTCTCGCCTTCATTCTCGCAGCGGGCGGGCAGGTGCCGCTCAACGTGCTCGCCTCGACGCTGGTGCAGGGCATCGACTCGTTCGCCTTCCTCGCGATCCCGTTCTTCCTGCTCGCGGGCGAGCTCATGACCACCGGCGGCATCACGCGGCGCCTGCTCGCGTTCTCCGCGGCGCT
>CAZVHU010000159.1:0-7349 GCA_964627075.1 uncultured Enterobacteriaceae bacterium
CTTGCGCGCGTCGCCCTCGAGCTTCTTGTCGCCGGCCTTCTTGTTGCAGTCGGTCATGCGCTGCTGCTGCTTTTTCTGCGCCGCGCTCGGCTCGCTTTTCTTTTCCTGCGCGATGGCGGGGGCGGAAAAGAGCATCAGGCAGCTCAGTGCGGCGATCAGGTTCTTCATGTTTCCTCCCAAATGTCTGACGGATAAGGGTTTGCCGGTTCGGGTCGGTCTTCGCCACCCGGCCGGCAGTGTAGATCAACGCGCGAAACGCCGCTCGGCTGACACGCGCGGGCGGCTGCGATAATCGGCCACAATGCCATTCCCCGCCTACGAGACGCTGGCGCTCGAGCCCGCGGGCCCGCACGTGCTGGTGGTGCGCCTCAACCGCCCCGGCGCGCTCAACGCGCTCAACACGCAGATGGGCCGCGACACGCTGGAGCTGTGGACGCGCATCGCGGCCGAGCCGGGCGAGCTGCGCTGCGCGGTGCTCACCGGGGCGGGGGAGCGCGCCTTCTGCTCCGGGGGCGACCTCAAGGAGCGCGACGGCATGACGGTCGCGGCCTGGCAGGCGCAGCACGAGGTCTTCGAGCGCTCCTTCATGGCGTTGGTCGAGTGCCCGCTGCCGGTGATCGCGGCGGTGAACGGCCACGCCTTCGGCGGAGGCCTCGAGATGGCGCTGTGCTGCGACTTCATCTACGCCTCGCGCGCGGCGCGCTTCGCGCAGTCGGAGGTGCGCCTGGGGATCATGCCCGGCGGCATGGGCACGCAGAACCTCGCGCGCGCGCTCGGCGAGCGGCGCGCGAAGGAGCTGACGCTCTCTGCGCGCGCCTTCAGCGCGGAAGAGGGCGCGGCGTGGGGCCTCGTCAACAAGCTGTGCGAGCCGGGCAGGGTGCTGGAAGACGCGCTCGCCACCGCGCAAGCGATCGCCGAAAACGCGCCGCTTGCCGTGCGCCAGGCGAAGAAATCCATCCACTACGGCCTGCAGGCCGACCTGCTGACCGGATACCGCTTCGAGATCGAGGCCTACAACCGGCTGATCGGGACGGAAGACAGGCTGGAAGGCGTGCGCGCCTTCAACGAGAAGCGCAAGCCGGAGTTCAAGGGAAGGTAGCGCGCAGAACTCGCGCGCGGGTCACTTCGGCGCGGTGTCGGCGAACGCCGGGCGCTCCATGAGCTTCGCGTAGTGCCTGGCGAGCCCGGCGTGCTCGGCGCGCCAGTCCAGGCCGCCGGGCTTCCTGAACTCGAGCCAGCCCAGCGCGCAGCCGAAGGCGATGTCGGCCAGCGAGTACCGCTCGCCGTGGCACCAGGCGCGCTCGCCGAGCTCCGATTCCATCAGCGCCAGGCCGCGCTTCGCCTTGCCGAGCTGCTTCGCGACCCAGGTCTCGCTCTGCTCCTTCTTGGGCCGCAGCGACTCGTAGCGGATCAGGATGCCGGCATCGAGCACGCCGTCGGCGAGCGCCTCCCAGCGGCGCACCGCGACGCGCTCGCGGTTTTCGTCCGGGATGAGGCGCGAGATCGGCGACACGTTGTCGAGGAACTCGACGATGACGCGCGAATCGAACAGCGCCGTGCCGTCGTCCAGCACCAGCGTCGGCACCTTGCCGAGCGGGTTGTGCGCGTTGACCGGGTTCTCGGAGGGCGAGACGTCCACCACCTCCATGTCGCAGTCGATCTTCTTTTCCGCCAGCACGATGCGCACCTTGCGCGTGTAGGGGCTGGCGAGCGAGGCGAGCAGCTTCATGGAGGCGCGGATTATATAGGGTTCATCGCGCGCCGAACCTCCCGCCGCAGCGCGGGCAGCACGCGCCGCGCGAACCAGGGGTTGCGCTTCACCCAGAGCTTGTTGCGCGGGCTGGGATGCGGCAGCGGCAGGAATTCGGGCAGGTACTCGCGCCAGGCGCGCACCGTCTCGGCGAGCGAGCGCTTGCGCCGCTTGCCGAGGTAGAACGCCTGCGCGTACTGCCCCACGAGCAGCGTGAGGCGCACCTTGGGCAATGCCGCACGGAATCTCGGGTGCCACAACGGCGCGCACTCGGGGCGCGGCGGCAGGTCGCCGCCCCTGCCCGTGCCGGGGTAGCAAAGGCCCGTGGGCACGATCGCGATGCGGGTGGTGTCGTAGAACGCGGTGCGGTCCATGCGCAGCCACGCGCGCAGATTGTCGCCCGAGGGGTCGTTCCAGGGGATGCCGGTCTCGTGCACGCGCCGTCCCGGCGCCTGCCCAACGATCATGAGGCGCGCGGATGCGCCCACGAGGAACACGGGCCTGGGCCCGAGCGGCAGGTGCGGCGCGCACACGCGGCAGGCGCGCGCCTCGCGGCACACGCGCTCGAGGGAAGGCTTCGACATGGGCGCGTATAATATTGCGTCAAAACAACCGGCACCCGACATGCCATCGCCGCTCACCGCGCTGTCGCCGCTCGACGGCCGGTATGCCAGCCAAGCGGGTCCCCTCAGGCGGTATTTCAGCGAGCACGCGCTCATCCGCTACCGCGTGCGCGTAGAGCTCGCCTGGCTCGCGGCGCTTGCCGCGGAGCCCGCGATCGGGGAGCTGAAGCCGTTTTCCGGCAGGACTTCGGCGGCGCTCGAAGCGCTGCTCGGGGGTTTTTCCGAGAGGGACAGCGCCCGCATCAAGGCGATCGAGGCGCGCACCAACCACGACGTCAAGGCGATCGAGTACTGGCTGCGCGAGAAGCTCGGCGGTAGTTCCTCAGCCGGCCGGGAGGCGCTCGGGGCGCTGGAGTTCATCCACTTCGCGGCGACCTCGGAAGACGTCAACAACCTGGCGTATGCGCTGATGCTCGCCGACGCGCGCACGCGCGTGCTGCTGCCCAAGCTCGACGCCGTCATCGCCGCGCTGCGCGACATGGCGCGCAAGCACGCGCGGCTGGCGATGCTCTCGCGCACCCACGGCCAGCCGGCCTCGCCCACCACGCTCGGCAAGGAGCTGGCGAACTTCGCGCACCGCCTGCAGCGCGCGCGCGATGCAATCGCGCGCGTGGCGTTGCAGGGCAAGATGAACGGCGCGGTCGGCAACTACAACGCGCACGCGGTCGCCTATCCGAAGTTCGACTGGCCGAGGTTCTGCCGCCGCTTCGTGGAGGGGCTCGGGCTGGAGTTCAACCCCTACACCACGCAGATCGAGCCGCACGACTCGCTCGCGGAGCTGTTCGACGCCTACGCGCGCGCGAACACCGTGCTGCTCGACCTCGACCGCGACCTCTGGGGCTACGTGTCGCTCGGCTACTTCAGGCAGCGGCCGAAGACGGGCGAGGTGGGGTCCTCCACCATGCCGCACAAGGTGAACCCGATCGACTTCGAGAACTCGGAAGGCAACGTCGGCGTCGCGAACGCGCTCTTGCGGCACCTCGCGGACAAGCTCCCGGTGTCGCGCTGGCAGCGCGACCTCTCGGACTCGACCGCGCTGCGCAACACCGGCGCCGCGCTCGGCCACACGCTGCTCGCCTACGGTGCGTGCCTGCGCGGCCTTGGCAAGCTCGACGCCGATCCCAGGCGCCTCGCCGAGGACCTCGATGCCAACTGGGAGGTGCTCGCCGAGGCCGTGCAGCAGGTGATGCGCCGCCACGGCGTGCCCGGCGCCTACGACAAGTTGAAGGCGCTCTCGCGCGGCAAGCGCCTGGACCGCAGGGCGCTCGCCGCGTTCATCCGCTCGCTCGCCATCCCGGCCGAGGCGAAGAAGCGCCTGCTCGCGCTCACGCCCGCCGCCTACACCGGCCTCGCCGCCGACCTTGCTCGGCGGATCTGAGGCAAGGCGACCACAGAGACACAGAGGGCACGGAGAAGGGCAAGAAAGAACCGGGGCGAAAAAGCGGAAGAGCCGTCGCGATTTCGCTTTTCTCCGTGATCTCTGTGCCTCTGTGGTGAATACAGATGCCGTACGCGGTAACGATCTTCCTGTCGTCGTTCCTGCTGTTCCTGGTGCAGCCGCTGGTGGCGCGGCTGATCCTGCCGTGGTTCGGCGGCAGCGCGGCGGTGTGGACGACCTGCATGCTGTTCTTCCAGGTGCTGCTGCTCGCGGGCTACGCCTACGCGCACGCCTGCAACGCAAGGCTCGCGCCGCGCGTGCAGGCGCTCGTGCATACGGCGCTGCTCGCGGCCGCCGTGGCGACGCTGCCGATCGCGCCTGCGGAGAGCTGGAAGCCGACGGGTGCGGAGGAGCCGATCTCGCACATCCTGCTGCTGCTCGCGGTGGCGGTGGGGCTGCCCTACCTGCTGCTCGCCGCGACGAGCCCGCTCCTGCAGGCGTGGTTCGCGCGCGCCCGGCCCGGCGGCAACCCGTATCGGCTTTTCGCGATCTCCAACCTCGCGTCGCTGCTCGCGCTCGTCGGCTACCCGTTTCTGGTGGAGCCGTTCCTCAGCAACGGCGCGCAGGTCGCGGGCTGGTCGTGGCTGTTCGCGGCGTTCGCCTTGCTTTGCGCGGCGCTGGCGTGGCGGACCCCCACCCCGGCCCTCCCCCTTGGGAACGGGGAGGGCGAAACGCGTACGAGCCGTTCCCTCCCCGCGAGGGATCAAGGTGGGGGTTCACCCCGCCGCGCCGACTACCTGCTCTGGCTCGCGCTCTCGGCCACCGGCTCGATCCTGCTGCTCGCGGTCACCAACCACATCACGCAGAACGTGGCCTCGATCCCGCTCCTGTGGCTTGCGCCGCTCACGCTCTACCTGTTCACCTTCATCCTCGCGTTCGAGGGGCGCTTGTACCGCTTCGAGATCTTCTGGAGCGTGCCGCTGGTGTGGCTCGCGGGGATGCTGTGGCTGATCGTGGACACCGACCACCAGTTCGACCTGCCGCTGCAGCTCGGCATGTTCCTGAGCGGGCTGTTCGTCGCCTGCATGTTCTGCCACGGCGAGCTCTACCGCACGCGCCCGGCGCCGCGGCACCTCACCGCTTACTACCTGACGGTGTCGGCGGGCGGCGCGCTCGGCGGCATCCTCGTCGCGGTGGTGGCGCCGCTCGCCTTCGACGCCTACCACGAGCTGGCGCTGGGGCTGGTGGCGCTCGCGCTGCTCGCGGCGCTGCGCTGCGCGCCGCTGCACCCGTTCGCGCGCTGGGGGAGCCTGCTGATGGTGATGGCGGCGGCGGGCTGCGCGGTCTTCGACGGCCTGCGCTTCCAGCGCGACGTGCGCCTCTCGGAGCGCAACTTCTACGGCGTGCTGCGGGTGAAGGAGTACGGCAGCGCCGGCGCCGAAGACCACCAGCGGCGGCTGCTCCACGGCGTGATCCTGCACGGCGAGCAGTTCCTGCACCCGACGCTGCGCGGCCTGGTCACCACCTACTACCAGGAAGGCTCTGGCATCGCGGCGGCGATCGCCGCCAAGCGCGAACTGCCGGCGAACCGAATCGGCGTCATCGGCCTGGGCACGGGCACGCTCGCCGCCTACGGCCGCAACGGCGACGTCTACCGCCTCTACGAGATCAACCCGCACGTGATCGAGGTGGCGCAATCGGAATTCACCTTTCTTGCCGACAGCGACGCGAGGATCGAGATCGCGCTCGGCGACGCGCGGCTGAACCTCGAGCGCGAGCCGCCGCAGGACTTCGACGTGCTGGCGGTGGACGCGTTCTCCAGCGACTCGATCCCGGTGCACCTGATCACGAAGGAGGCGCTCGGCGTCTACCTGCGGCACGTCAGGCCCGGCGGCATCGTCGCGTTCCACGTCTCCAACCGGTTCCTCAGGCTCGCGCCGGTTGTGGCGCGCCTGGCGAAGGAGCACGGCGTGCACGCGGTCGCGGTCTTCTATTCGGGCGGCGAGGAGGGCGACAAGACGCAGAGCGACTGGGTGCTGGTGTCGCGCGACCCGAAGGCGCTTCAAGCCAAGGAGATCGTGGACGCCAAGGCCGAGGCGATCGAGGACGACCCCGCGCTGCGCACCTGGACCGACGACTACTCGAACCTGGTGCAGATCCTCAAGTAGCGGCTGCTGCAACGCGAAGTGTAAAGTCACACTTTACACTTCCGCGGCCGGTGGGCGGGAGATCGGGGACAGGCCTCCCGGAATCCTTCGTGCAATCAGCGGCTTGAGCCCTGCGATCGGGGTCTGTCCCCGATTCAGACGACGGCGCCTTCGTGCTCGTCGCGGCGGTCCTTCTTCGGCGGGCGGATGAACTGGGCGCGGTCCACGCCCAGCCACATCACCAGCGGCGCCGCCACCAGCACCGAGGAGTAGATGCCGAAGAGAATGCCGATGGTGAGGGCGAGCGCGAAGTAGTGCAGCGCCGGGCCGCCGAAGATGAGCATGGTGGTCACCATCATCTGCGTCGAGCCGTGGGTGATGATGGTGCGCGAGATCACGCCGGTGATCGCGCTGTCGATCACCTCGGGCACCGGCGCCTTGCGCATCTTCCTGAAGTTCTCGCGCACGCGGTCGAACACCACCACCGACTCGTTCACCGAGTAGCCGAGCACCGCCAGCACCGCCGCCAGCACTGGCAGCGAGAACTCCCACTGGAAGAAGGCGAAGAAGCCCAGGATGATCACCACGTCGTGCAGGTTGGCGATGATCGCCGACAGGCCGAAGCGCCACTCGAACCTGAACCAAAGGTAGAGCACGATGCCCGCCGCGGTGACCAGCAGCGCGAGCGCCCCGTACTCGGCGAGCTCCTCGCCCACCTGCGGCCCCACGAACTCGACGCGCCGCACCTCGGCGCCCGGGTCCTGCGCCTTGAGCGCCGCGCCCACCTTCTGCGACAACTCGGCGGTCGACTGGCCCTTATCCAGGTGCATGCGGATCAGCACGTCGCGCGAGGAGCCGAAGTTCTGCACCTCGACCTTGTAGCCCGCCTTGTCGAGCGTCTCGCGGATCGCCTGCACGTCGGCGGGCTGCTTGTAGTTGACCTCCATCAGCGTGCCGCCGGTGAACTCGATGGAGAAATTGAGGCCCTTGGTCGCAAGGAAGAACACCGCCGCGAGGAAGGTGACGAGCGAAATGACGTTGAACACCAGCGCATACCGCATGAACGGTATGGTTCGCCGGATCTTGAAGAATTCCATCCCTTTGCCCGCTCCTCCAGCTCACTTCCACGCCGTGTCGCCGATGGCGAGCTTCGCGACCCGCCGCCGGTGGCCGTAGGTGAGGTTGACGATGGCGCGCGACACCACCACCGAGGACAGGATCGAGGTGAGGATCCCCAGGCAGTGCACCACCGCGAAGCCGCGCACCGGCCCCGAGCCGAAGATGAGCAGCGCCAGGCCCGCGATCAGCGTGGTGACGTTGGAGTCCAGGATCGTGCCCCAGGCGCGCTCGTAGCCCGCGGCGATCGCAGCCTGCGGCGACTGGCCGCCGCGGATCTCCTCGCGGATGCGCTCGTTGATCAGCACGTTGGCGTCGATCGCCATGCCGAGCGT
>CAZVHU010000160.1:0-7292 GCA_964627075.1 uncultured Enterobacteriaceae bacterium
CGAGACCAAACCCCCGGCGAGCGCTTCCTCGGCGCCGAACACGCGCCCGGTATAGACCCACTCCGCGGCGCGCTGCATGCCGACCAGGCGCGGCAGGAACCAGCTCGAGCAGGCCTCGGGCACGATGCCGCGGCGCGCGAACACGAACCCGAAGCGCGCCTCGCTGGATGCGATGCGGATGTCCATCGGCAGCGTCATCGTGACGCCCACGCCGACCGCCGCGCCGTTCACCGCAGCGATCACGGGCTTTTTCATCTCGAAGATGCGCAGCGCCACGCGCCCGCCGCCGTCGCGCCGCTCCTCGGGCGGCAGCTCGCCGCGCTTGCGGTAGTCGAAGGTGCTCGCCCCGGCCGAGAGGTCGGCGCCGGCGCAGAAGGCGCGCCCCGCGCCGGTGACGATCACCGCGCGCACCTCGTCGTCGGTGTCGGCGCGGCCGAAGGCGACGATCAGCTCGTCGCGCATCGCGGTGGTGAAGGCGTTGAGCTTCTCGGGCCGGTGCAGCGTGATCGTCGCCACGCGTTCGGCGACTTCGTAGCGGATGTCCGAATAGGTCATGGGAGCAGGGGGGCCGGGCCCCGTCCGGCAGAGGCGCTCGGGGCCTTCCCGGCCCCCCCGCACCCCCCGCACCCCCCGTGCGCGGTCAACGAAGCATGTCTCATGCGGGTGCTAGTTGATGCGCCGCTCGCGGCCGCGCCAGTAGGGCTCGCGCAGCACGCGCTTGAGGATCTTGCCGGTGGGGTTGCGCGGGATCGCTTCCATGAAGTCCACCGACGCGGGGCACTTGTAGTGCGCGATGCGCGCGCGCATGAACTCGATGATCTCGCCCGCGGTCGCCTTCGCGCCGGCTTTGAGCACCACGCACGCCTTCACCGCCTCGCCCCACTTTTCGTCGGGCACCCCGATCACCGCGCCGTCGGCGATCGCCGGGTGCTGCATGAGCACGTTTTCCACCTCTGCGGGGTAGATGTTCTCGCCGCCCGAGACGATCATGTCCTTGATGCGGTCGTGCAGGAACAGGTATCCGTCGCGCAGAAACCCCGCGTCGCCGGAGCGGAACCAGCCCGTGCCGCCGGGTGCGCGCTCCTGGAACGCATCGCGCGTCGCCTTCGCGTTCGCCCAGTACCCCTTCATGTTCTGCGGGCTGCGGATCCACACTTCGCCCACCTCGCCCTCGGCGCAGTCCTTGCCGGTCGCCGGGTCCACGACGCGGATCTCCACGCCCTTGATCGGCTTGCCCGCCGAGCGCAGCAGGTGCTTGCGCGGCCCTTCGGGGTCGTGGTCCTCGGGGGGTAGCGCGGTGATCGCGCCGGTGGTCTCCGTCAAGCCGTAGACCTGCATGAAGTTGCAGCGGAAGGTGCGCATCGCGTCCACCAGCACCTTCTCCGAGATGGGCGAGGCGCCGTAGGAGATGCCGCGCAGCGTGCGGTAGTCGATTTTCTCGACGCCCGGCACCTGGAGCATGAACTGGATCATCGCCGGCACGAGAAACGCGTGCGTGATGCCGTGCTCGGGGATCGCCGCGACCACCTTCGCCGGGTCGAAATCCGGCATCAGCACGCTCAAGCCCCCGCGCGCCGCCGTGAGCAGCCCGACGCCCACGCCCGCGATGTGATACGTGGGCAGGACGTTCAGCATAACGTCGCCCGGGCCGCGGTAGCCGATCGCCGAGGGCACCGCGTCCATCATCCCTTGAGCGAGGTTGTCGTGCGTGAGCTCCACGCCCTTGGGAAGGCCGGTCGTGCCCGAGGAGTAGAGTTGCAGCGCCGTATCCTGCGGGTCGGGCTTGAGCCCCGTGTCGCGCGGCTCGAACTTCGCGCGCCAGCCGCCGAATTCCTCGGTGACGAGGGTGGGCCCGAGCGCCGGCGCCTTCACCTGCTGCATCGCCGCGAGGAACGCGCGGTCGGCCATCATGAGGCGCGCCTCGCCGTTCCTCACGATGTACTCGATCTCTGGCGGCGCGAGGCGCCAGTTCACCGGCATGCACACCGCGCCCACCTTGCAGGCGCCGAGCGTCAGCGCAACGCATTCGGCGGTGAACTTGGTGAGGCACGCCACGCGCTCGCCGTGCCCGATGCCGAGGCCCGCGAGCCCCTGCGCAACCCGGTTCGAGGCTTCGTCGAGCTGCGCAAAGGTCCAGGTGCGCTCCGGCGTCCGGTACACGAATTCATTTGCGCGCTCGCGCGCGTGCCGCCGGATCGGTTCGAGGATCGTCGTGTCCACGGGGCGAAATTACACCAAAGAACTACAATGCGCTGCGGCGCAACAGTTCCCGCTGCGCCGCACCGCGAACGTCCGGGAAGAGCGCCAACCTAGAGCATGAACGATCTCGTCGAAACGTGCCTCGCGCGGGCCAGGGGCAGGCGGCTTGCGCTTCCCGAGCAGGAGGACCCGCGCATCGCCGAGGCTGCGCGCAGCCTTCGCGCCGCGGGCGTGGAGGTGCTCGCACCCGAGTGCCCGGAGCGCATGGAGCGCTACGCCGCGCTCTACCTCGAGGGGCGGCCGGAGACAAAACCTGCGATTGCGCGCCGGATCGTGCAAAAGCCGCTCTTCCACGCCGGCATGATGCTGCGCGCGGGCGACGCCGACGCGATGGTGGCGGGCGCCACCGTCCCCACGGCGCGCGTCATCGAGGCGGGGTTGATGACGGTGGGACTTGCGCCTGGCGTGGGCACGCCCTCGAGCTTCTTCGTCATGCTCTGGCCCGGGCGCAGGCTGGTGTTCGCCGACTGCGCGGTGAACGCCGATCCCGACCCGGCGCAGCTCGCGGACATCGCGCTCGCCTCGGCCGGGAGCTGCCGGCGGCTGCTGGGCGAGGAGCCGCGCGTGGCGCTGCTTTCGTTCTCCACACACGGCAGCGCGAAGCACGCGCGCGTGGACAAGGTGCAGCGTGCGCTCGCCATCGCGCGCGAGCGCGCGCCCGGCCTTGCGATCGACGGCGAGCTGCAGGCGGACGCCGCTCTCGCGCCGGCCGTGGCGGCGAAGAAGGTGAAGGCGCCCAGCATCGTGGCGGGGCGGGCGAACGTGCTCGTCTTCCCGGACCTCGACGCGGGCAACATCGGCTACAAGCTCGCGCAGTACCTCGGCGGCGCGCGCGCGGTCGGCCCGCTGCTGCAGGGGTTCGCCAGGCCCTTGAGCGACCTGTCGCGCGGCGCGACGGCCGAAGACATCGTCGCCACCGCGGCGCTCGCGCTGGCGCAGGCCTGAGGCGGCGCCAGGCGGCGGCAGTGTAAAGCATGACTTTACACTTCGCGGCCGGCGCTCCGGGTCAAGGCCGCTGCTTGAGGTGCCGCGCCACCCGGCGCGCGCCAAAGTAGCCTGCGGCGACCGGGACGATGCCGACCACCGGCCCGAGTGCGAGCGCGCCCGCGACCGAGCCCAGGCTGAACTCGTAGGCGAGGTTGGCGACAAGCATCACGGCGACGAAAGCGCCCAGCGCGCCCAGCAAGGCCGGCACCGTGTCCCAGCCGCGCCGGGCGGCGAGCGCGCCGGCGGCGGCCCCGATCACCAGGCCCGCGAACTGGAACGAGGCGAGGAATTCCATCTAGGCGTGCTGCGAGGGCTTGACGTCGCGCGCCCTCAGGTAGACCGCGAGGCCCGCGGCAAGGCCCGCCGCGATGGCCGAAAACGCGAGGCGGTAGGCGATCTCGGGGTAGGCGCCGCCGGGTGAAGACGAGGCGCCCACGACCAGCCCGGTGACGTAGGGAAGGGCCCCGGCTCCGATCACCTGCGCGAGGTTGACGGTGGTCACGGCGCGCCCGGCGAGCGAAGCGGGAAAAAGGCTTCGCGCGTGCGCGATGATCGCCACCGGGTACTGCGAGACCGTCGTGAGCGCGATCAGCAGCGCGATCGCGAGGGCGAGCGGCGGCGCGGCGAGCAGCGTCAGCGCACCGAGGCAGGCAAGCGAAGCGGCGGCGCCGCCGACCACCACCCACTTGCGCGTATCGAACACGCGGTCGAGCGGCCCGAAGGCGAGCACGCCCGCGACCTGCCCGACGCCCATCGCGAGCAGCACGTGGCCGCGCTCGACCGCCGCGAGGCCGTGCACGTCGGCGAGGTAGGGCGCGGCCCAGAGGCCGAGCACCGTGTTGCTCGCGGCGTAGGCGAAGGTGTGGATCGCGAGCACCGGGCCGAGGTCCTTCGTGCGCAGCACGCGCCGCAGCCCCGCGAGCGCGCCGTCATGCCGGACCGCCGGCGCCGCGTGCGCCGGCGCCGCCGCCTGCGAATGGTGCGCGCCCGGCGGCTCGTCGCGCACGAACCAGGCGAACAGCGCGCCCAGCGCGAGCACCGCGATCGCCGTGGCGACGAACACCGCGCGCCAGCCCCACGCTTCGCTCGCCGCCGCGAGCGGCGTGGCGGCGAGCAGCACGCCGACCTGGCTCAGCGCGAACACCCATGAGAGCACGGTCGCGAGGCGATCGGCGGCGAACCAGCGCGAGGCGAGCAGCACCGCCCCCATGAAGCTCGCGCCGCAACCCACGCCCATGAGCAGCCGCGCCACGGCAAGCCCCGCGCCCGTCTCCGCGAGCGCCTGCGCCAGGGCGCCGAGCGCCGCGAAGCCGGTGAGGCCGAGGTACGTGGAGCGAACGCCCACCCGGTCGAAGAGCATCCCGACCGGCACCTGCACGAGGCCGAGCGCGATGAAGAAACCGCCGTTCGCGAAGCCGAGCATCTCGGGCGAGAGCGCGAGGTCGCGCACCAGCTCAGGCGCGATCACTCCCGAGGAGGAGCGCAGGAACTGGCTGGCGATGGTCGCGGCGGCGAGCGCGACCAGCAGCCGCGCGCGGAGCGATGCGACGCTCATGGCTGGGCGCGGCGCGAAACGGGGTCCATGGCGGGCTGCTCCGCAAGCCTACAATGCGCCGCTCGCCAGGGCGCGCCCGCAAGTGAAACCGACTCATTCCTCCCAGCCCGCCCGTGCCGCTGGGGCGCGAGCGCCCGATCCGATGCACGTCGCGGTCTGGGCGCTCGGCATCACGCAGATCACGGCCTGGGGGACGAGCTACTACTGCCTGGGCGTGCTCGCCGCGCCGCTCGCCGCCGACACCGGCTGGCCGCTCGGCTTCGTCTATTCCGGCTTCACCGTCGCGGTGCTCGGGATGGGCGTGATCTCGCCGTGGGCCGGGCGCGCGATCGACCGCTTTGGAGCGCGCGCGGTGATGACGCTCGGCGCCGTGCTCGTCTCGGCGGGCCTCTACGCGCTCGCCCAGGTGCGCTCCCAGCCCGAATACCTCGCGGCGTGGGCGTTTCTCGGCCTCGGGATGCGGCTTTGCCTCTACGACGCGGCGTTCGCCGCGCTGGTGCAGGTGGCGCCCTCGCGCGGGCGGCTCGCGATCTCGTACCTGACGCTGTTCGGTGCCTTCGCCTCGTCGGTGTTCTGGGTGATCGGGCACTACTTCAACGAGGCCTGGGGCTGGCGCCACGCGCTGGAACTGTTCGCGCTCGTCAACCTCGCGGTCTGCCTGCCGCTCAACTGGCTGGGCCTTGCGCGGCGCGAGGCCGCGCAGCCGCCCGCGGCGGAGAAAACCGCGGCGCACGCCGGGCGGCGCGACGGCCCGCCGCTCGAGGGCGGCGCTCGCGCGCTGGCGATCGGCCTGTTCGCGCTGGTGATGTCGTTCAACGCCTTCGCCTTCGGCGTGATCACGGTGCAGCTCGTGCCGCTGCTGCAGGCCGCGGGCCTGGGCGCCGCGGCGGCGGTGTGGGTGGCCTCCACCAAGGGCTTCGCGCAGTTCGGCGGCCGCGTGATCGAGATCGCGTTCGGCCAGAGGCTGCACGCGATGACGGTGGCCCGTATCGCGATCGGCCTGCTGCCGCTCGCGTTCGTTCTGCTGCTCTTATCGGGCGGCAAGTTCGCGCTAGTGGTGGTCTTCACGCTGCTGATGGGCGCCTCGCAGGGCGTCATCACCATCGTGCGCGGCGCGGTGCCGCTCGCGCTCTTCGGCGCCACCGGCTACGGCGCGGTGCTGGGCCTCGTCGCGACCCCGGTGCTGATCGTCAACGCAGGCGCCCCGACGGTGTTCGCGCTGGTGGTCGAGCGCTGGGGCTGGGGCGCGGGGCAGTGGCTGCTGCTCGCCACCTCGGGCTCGGCGTGGGTGGCGATGGAGATCATGGCGCGCTGGTACAGGCGGCGCCGGCGGGCCGGAGTGTAAAGCCAGGCTTTACACTGCGCGGCCCGGCAGCCGCCCCGGCGCCGGTCAGCGCGCGACGTCGCGCTGCGACCGGGCGAGCGCCGCTTCGAGCTCGGCGCGCGAGGTGAGCACGCGGTCGCCGTGCTGGGAAAGCGCGATCGCCGCCAGCGCGACGCCGCGCCGCAGGCCCTCGCGCGCATCGCCGTCGAGGATGCCGTCGAGCGCGCCGGCGGCGAAGGCGTCGCCGCCGCCGATGCGGTCCACGATGCTCACAGGCAGCGCGGGCTGCAGCATGAGGTCCGTGCCTTCGAGAAGCGCCGCGCCGCGCTCGCCGAGCGTGACGTAGATCGCCCTTGCGCGCGTGATTGCCTGCAGCGCCTCGATCTGCGCGCGCGGCTCGCCCGTGCAGCCGAAGAGGCTCGCCGCGTCGGCGCTCTTGCAAAAGAGCACGTCCGCCCCGGCGATGAGCGGCCGCAGCTTCTCGCCCGCGGCCTGCGCGCTCCAGAGCTTGGCGCGGAAATTGACGTCGAAGCTCACGGTGACGCCCGCGGCGCGCGCGCGGTGCACGGTCTCTGCGACCACCGCGTGGCAAGAGTCGCTCAAGCCCGCGGTGATGCCGGTCACGTGCAGGATGCGCGCGCCGAGCAGGTAGTCCCAGTCCACGTCTGCCGGCGTCATGCGTGCCGCGGCGGAGTCGGCGCGGTCGTAGATCACCTGGATCGCGCGCGGCGCGGTGGCGTACTCGATGTAGTAGGTGCCGATGCGCTCGCCGGGCGCGCGCTTCACGCCCGCGACGTCCACGCCGTCGGCCCGGAGCGCCCGCAGGACCGCGTTGCCGAGCGCGTGGTCGGGCAGCCGGCTCACCCAGCCCGTGCGGCGTCCCAGGCGCGCGAGCGCCACGCAGGTGTTGCACTCGGCGCCGCCGTACTCGAGCTCGAGCCGCCGCGCGTCGTCGAGCCGCTCGCCCGTGGGCACGCTCAGGCGCAGCATCACCTCGCCAAGGCCTACGACATCGAATCGGCGAGCGACGGTCATGGCGCGGGGAGGCGGCAGCTGCAACCGGAAGTGTAAAGTCTCGCTTTACACTTCGCGCTTTGCGACGGGGACGTACTCGCGCGGCTCGGGGCCGGTGTACAGCGTCAGCGGCCGGATCAGGATGTTGTTCTC
>CAZVHU010000161.1:0-7281 GCA_964627075.1 uncultured Enterobacteriaceae bacterium
AGATGCCGAGGTCCTTGCGCATCCAGTCCACCGCGAAGCCGAAGCCGTCGAACTTCACCTCGTTCATCTGCTTGTAGCGGTTCTCCATCTGCCAGGACTGCGCCGCGCCCTTGGAGATCACCGAGATCACCTTCTCGATGTCGAGGCCCGCGCGCTTGCCGAAATTGATCCCTTCCGCGAGGCCCTGCACCACGCCCGCGACCACGATCTGGTTGACCATCTTGGTGAGCTGCCCGGCGCCGGGCGCGCCGATCAGCGCGCACATCTTGGCGTAGACGTCGAGCACGGGCTTGGCGCGGTCGAAATCGGCCTGCTCGCCCCCGCACATGATTCCGAGCTGCCCGTTGACCGCGCCCGCCTGGCCGCCCGAGACCGGCGCGTCCACGAAGCCGATGCCCTTTTCCTTGCACTTCGCGTGCACTTCGCGCGCCACGATCGCCGAAGCCGTGGTGTGGTCCACCAGGATCGCGCCCTTTTTCATGCCTGCGAGCGCGCCGTTGTCGCCGTACACCACCGAGCGCACGTCGTCGTCGTTGCCGACGCACATCGCGACCAGGTCGCAGCCCGCCGCGGCCTCGCGCGGGGTGGCGGCGGATCTTCCGCCGTACTCCTTCACCCACTGCGCCGCCTTCGCGGCCGAGCGGTTGTAGACGGTCACGTCGTGCCCGCCCTTCTTGATCAGGTGCCCCGCCATGGGGTAGCCCATGACACCCAGGCCCAGGAATGCCAGCTTCGCCATCTTTCGCTCCAAGGGGTTGTTCCGGTTGAGGAAAGCGGAATTTACCACCGCCGCGTTGACAGCGGGCGGTCAACCGCTGCATGATATGGACGTTTATACAGTATCCGGTGTCGGCCCGGGGGGAGCCCCAAAGGCGAGCCCCGCCGCAGATGTCGACCACAGAAAAAGAGGTACATCATGGATGACAACAGGGCCAAGGCGCTCGCCGCGGCGCTTTCGCAGATCGAGAAGCAGTTCGGCAAGGGCTCCATCATGCGCATGGACGCCGAAGCCGTTAAGGACATCGAGGTCGTCTCCACCGGTTCGCTCGGCCTCGATCTCGCGCTTGGGGTGGGTGGCCTGCCGCGCGGGCGCGTCGTCGAGATCTACGGGCCGGAGTCCTCGGGCAAGACCACGCTCACGCTGCAGGTGATCGCGGAAATCCAGAAGGCGGGCGGGCAGGCGGCCTTCATCGATGCGGAGAACGCGCTCGACGTCGGCTATGCCGGAAAGCTCGGCGTCAAGACCGAGGAGCTGCTGATCTCGCAGCCCGATACCGGCGAGCAGGCGCTCGAGATCGCGGACATGCTGGTGCGCTCGGGCGCGGTGGACGTGATCGTGATCGACTCGGTGGCGGCGCTCACCCCCAAGGCCGAGATCGAAGGCGAGATGGGCGAGCCGCAGATGGGCCTGCAGGCGCGCCTGATGAGCCAGGCGCTCAGGAAGCTCACCGCCAACATCAAGCGCACCAACACGCTGGTGATCTTCATCAACCAGATCCGCATGAAGATCGGCGTCATGTTCGGCAACCCCGAGACCACCAGCGGCGGCAACGCGCTCAAGTTCTACGCTTCGGTGCGCATGGACATCCGCCGCATCGGCTCGATCAAGAAGGGCGAGGAAGTGGTCGGCGCCGAGACCCGCGTCAAGATCGTGAAGAACAAGGTCGCGCCGCCCTTCCGGCACGCGGAATTCGACATCCTGTACGGCGAGGGCATCTCGCGCGAGGGCGAGATCCTGGAGCTGGGCGTGCTGCACGGCGTGCTGGAGAAATCCGGCGCCTGGTACATCTACAACGGCGACCGCCTCGGGCAGGGCAAGGACAACGCGCGCGACTTCCTGAAGGACAACCCGGCGCTCGCCCGCGAGATCGAGACGAAGATCCGCGAGAAGGCTGGCGTGCTGCCGGCGCCCGCTGCCGCGCCGCAGCCTGAGATCGCTGCGGGCGACGGCAAGGTGGAGAAGCTTGCGGCGCGCAAGCGCGGCTGAGGACCCGGAGCCGGGCGCGCGGCACGGTGCGCCCGACACGCCGCTTGAGCTCCGCGCGCGGGCGTTGCGGCTGCTCGCGCGCCGCGAGCACTCGCGAGCGGAGCTTGCGCGCAAGCTTGCCCCGCGCGCCGAGTCCGGCGAGGCGCTCGAGAAGCTGCTCGACGACCTCGCTGCGCGCCGCCAGCTTTCGGACGAGCGCTACGCCGAGGAGCGCGCGCACTGGATGGCGCGCAAGTACGGCGCGGCGCGCATCCGGCGCGATCTGCTGGGCAAGGGCGTCGCGGCGGCAACCGCCGCGCGCATCGCCGGGGAGTCCGCCCGGGCCGCTCTCGGGCGGGCGCGGGCGATCCTCGCGCGCAAGTACCGGTTGCCCGCGCTCACGCGCGAGGAGCGCGCCAGGCGCGCGCGCTTCCTCCAGGGGCGCGGCTTCTCGGTTGACGTGATCCGGCAGGCGCTTCGCGCGGATCCCGGAGAAGCCGCAGCCGAATAGGCCCAGAAGGGCTTGTTTTTACACAGTCTTAACAATTCGGCGTGACATTTCTCACGCTGTCGGCGCCTGCCGGACTGTGGGAGAAGTCGCATCGCATAGCCTCGTCCTCCGGACTAGGAGGAAGGGAGGTTGTCCATGCGACGCACCCTTATCGGTGCTTGCGCGGGCGTCGCGTTCTTCGGCGTTTCCCTGGCATGTATCGCCCAGCCGCCGGAGGGCAGGGGCAAGCCCGCCGATGCCGGCCGCCCCTCGTTCGTCAGCTTCCCAGCGCCGGCGAGGTCGGTCGGCGTGATTCATTCGCAGCAGCCTGTCGCGTTCACGCCGGTAGCGGTTCCCGCCGTGCCGCAGGGAAACGCGACCGCCGCAGCGATCGGCAACGTCACGTTCGCCTCGAGCCCGATCGCCGCGGCCGCAATCGCGGAAGCCGCGCCAATCGCCGAACCGAAGTCCGACGACGGCACACGCTACAGCCTCGAGGCGGTGCTGCCCACTCCCACGGTGGCGTTCCCGAGCATCGCGAAGCAGGCGCCGATCCCGGTGTGTTTCGCGCGCTAAGCGAGCGCGCCGCGCCGTTCGCCCTATGATGGCTGCCTTCTCAACGAGGGGAGGGCGGCCATGATCGGGGATCCCGTAGCACTCACCATCCGTCGCAGGATCAAGCGGCCATCGCCGGCGCTGCTCGCGCGCTTCCACGGGCGGGCCACGGGTTTCGTCACCGACGCGAGGAACGGCGGCGGCTGCATGGACTACGGCATCAAGCCGCTACTGCCCGAGATGCGCTTCTGCGGCCCGGCGGTCACGGCGTTCTGCGCGCCGATGGACATCCTCGCGGCGATGGCGAGCCTGGATTTCGTCAAGCCCGGCGACGTGATCGTGATCGGCACCGCGGGCAATCGCACCGCTGCCACCGTGGGCGACCTGTGGCTCGCCGGCGCGAAAAAGAAGGGCGTCGCCGCGGTGGTCTGCGACGGCATGGTGCGCGACGTGAAGGGCCTGCTCAGGGTCGGGCTTCCGGTGTTCACTCGCGGCGTGACGCCGAACTCGGGCTTCCGCAACGGCCCGGGCGAGATCAACACCGGCGTCACCTGCGGCGGCCAGTTCGTCTCGCCCGGCGACATCGTCGTCGGCGACCGCGACGGCGTGGTGGTGGTGCCGCTTGCCGAGGCGAAGAGCATCGCGGCGTCGCTGAAGCTTGTCGAGCAGAAGGAAGCCGAGGCC
This sequence comes from uncultured Enterobacteriaceae bacterium, assembly GCA_964627075.1. Lineage (GTDB taxonomy): Bacteria > Pseudomonadota > Gammaproteobacteria > Burkholderiales > SG8-39 > 2-02-FULL-66-14. The sequence goes on from CAZVHU010000161.1 coordinate 3,696, forward strand.
GAGCGCAGCATGGCGAAGGGCGAGGGCCGCCGCTTCTGGAAGCCCGAGGCCTTCGCCGGCCGGCTGCGCTATCTCGACTGACGCTGGTCAACCGCCGGTACTGGATAAGCGTTCATCCCGCTGCCGCCCTGCGCGGCGGAGAGGAGGTGAGGGGGATGAACCAGGCAGAAGCATTGGGCATCGTGCGCTCGCTCGCCAACGGCGTCGACCCGGCGAGCGGCGAGGTGTTCGCGCCGGACAGCCCGTACCAGCGGGCCGACACGGTGCGCGCGCTGTTCCAGGCCGTCGAAGCGCTCGAGCGCTCGGAGCAGTTCGAGCGCCGCAAGCAGCAGCTGCCGCCCAAGGCGGGAGCGCCTTGGTCGGAGGAGGAGGACCGCAAGCTGCTCGCGTCGTTCGACGCGGGACGCGGCCTTGTCGAGCTCGCCTCGTCGCACCAGCGCACGCAGACCGGAATCCGCGCGCGGCTGGTGAAGTACGGGCGGCTGGCGGCGTAGCGCTTGCCGGGCAGCAGCGGCCGCGCCCGGGCGCGGTGCGCGCTGCTCGCAGGATCGTTTTCCCGGGCGCGCCGCGGCGCCGCTTCCCGCCGGCCGGGCGCCTTCGCTCCCGTAGAATAGCGGGCCGATGAAGTCCGCCGACATCCGCTCGAGCTTCCTCGAGTATTTCAAGTCCAAGGGGCACGCGATCGTGCCCTCCAGCTCGCTCGTGCCGCCGAACGACCCGACGCTGCTGTTCGTCAACTCGGGCATGGTGCAGTTCAAGGACGTGTTCCTGGGCAAGGAAAAGCGCCCCTACTCGCGCGCCACCACCTCGCAGCGCAGCGTGCGCGCCGGCGGCAAGCACAACGACCTGGAGAACGTCGGCTACACCGCGCGCCACCACACCTTCTTCGAGATGCTGGGCAACTTCAGCTTCGGCGACTACTTCAAGAAGGACGCGATCCACTTCGCCTGGGAGCTGCTCACCAAGGTCTACAAGCTGCCGCCCGAGCGCCTCTGGACCACGGTCTACCAGACCGACGACGAGGCCTACGAGCTCTGGACGAAGATGATCGGCGTGCCGCCTGAGCGCTGCGTGCGCATCGGCGACAAGCCCGGCGGCCAGAAGTACCAGTCCGACAACTTCTGGCAGATGGCCGACACCGGCCCCTGCGGCCCCTGCAGCGAGATCTTCTACGACCACGGCCCGGGCATCGCGGGCGGCCCGCCGGGCTCGGCCGACGCCGACGGCGACCGCTACATCGAGATCTGGAACCTGGTGTTCATGCAATTCAACCGCGACGACAAGGGCGTGATGCACCCGCTGCCAAAGCCCTCGGTGGACACCGGCATGGGCCTCGAGCGCATCGCGGCGGTGCTGCAGAAGGTGCACTCGAACTACGAGATCGATCTCTTTCAGGACCTGATCAGGGCGGCTGCGCGCGAGACCGGGCAGAAGGAACTGAAGAACCCTTCGCTCAACGTGATTGCCGACCACATCCGCGCCTGCTCGTTCCTCATCGTGGACGGCGTCATCCCGGGCAACGAGGGCCGCGGCTACGTGCTCCGGCGCATCATCCGGCGCGCCATCCGGCACGGCTACAAGCTCGGCCAGAAAAAGCCGTTCTTCCACCGCATCGTCGCCGACCTCGACCGCGCGATGGGCGCCGCCTACCCCGAGCTCACCGCGGCGAAGGACCGCGTCGCGCAGCTGCTCGCGCAGGAAGAAGAGCGCTTCGCCGAGACGCTCGAGAAGGGCATGGCCGTGCTCGAGGGCGCGCTCGCCTCGGGCGAGAAGCTGCTCGACGGCGACACCGTGTTCAGGCTCTACGACACTTTCGGCTTCCCGGTGGACCTCACCGCCGACATCTGCCGCGAGCGCGACGTGCGCATCGACATGGCGGGCTTCGAGGCGGCGATGGAGGCGCAGCGCGAGCGCGCGCGCGCCGCGAGCAAGTTCTCCGCGGGCGCGAGCCTGGAATACGCCGGCGGCAGGACCGAGTTTCTCGGCTACGACACGCTGGAAGCGCGCGCCACGGTGGCGGCCCTCTACAAGGATGGCGCGCCCGCGCAGGAGTTGCAGGCGGGCGAATCGGGCGTCGTGGTGCTGGAGAAAACGCCCTTCTACGCCGAGTCCGGCGGCCAGGTGGGCGACCGCGGCGAGCTGGCGGGCCCCGCGGGCACCTTCACCGTGGAGGACACGCAGAAGATCCAGGCCGAGGTCTTTGGCCACCACGGCAGGCAAATGACCGGCCGGCTGCGCGTGGGCGAGGAGGTCGGCGCAAGGGTCGAGGCGAGCCTGCGCCGGCAGGCGATGTGGAACCATTCCGCGACGCACCTCATGCACGCGGCGCTGCGCAAGGTGCTCGGCGCGCACGTGCAGCAGAAGGGGTCGCTGGTGGACGCGCAGCGCACGCGATTCGACTTCTCCCACCCCGAGCCGATGACCGAAGCCCAGATCCGCGAGGTCGAGCGCCTGGTGAACGACGCCATCCGCCGCAACCACGACGTCGGCGCGCGCATCATGAAGTTCGACGACGCGATCAAGGCCGGCGCCCTGGCGTTCTTCGGCGACAAGTACGGCGACGAGGTGCGGGTGGTGGGCATGGGCGATTTCTCCACCGAGCTTTGCGGCGGCACGCACGTGCGCCACACCGGCGACATCGGCTTGTTCAAGATCGTGTCCGAGTCGGGCGTCGCCGCGGGCGTGCGCCGCGTCGAGGCGGTCACCGGCGAAGGCGCGCTCGCCTGGGTGCAGGAGCAGGAGGCGCGCCTGGCCGAGGCCGCGGCGGTGCTCAAGGCGCCGGTTGCCGAGCTCACCGCGCGCATCGCGCAGCTGCAGGAAAACGCGCGCAGCCTCGAGCGCGAGCTCGCGCGCCTGAAATCGAAGCTCGCTGCGTCGCAAGGCGACGACCTCGCCGACCAGGCGGTCGAAGTGAAGGGGAGGAGCGGAGAACTGCTGAGGGTGCTCGCCGCGACGCTCGAAGGCGCGGACGCGAAGACGCTGCGCGAGACGATCGACAAGCTCAAGGACCGCCTCAAGTCCGCGGCGATCGTCCTCGGCGCGGTGGGCGACGGCAAGGTGACGCTGATCGCCGGCGTCACCGCCGACCTCACCGGCAAGGTGAAGGCGGGGGAACTCGTCAACTACGTCGCGCAGCAGGTCGGCGGCAAGGGCGGCGGGCGGCCCGACATGGCGCAGGCCGGCGGCAACGAGCCGGCCAAGCTCCCCGCGGCGCTTCAGTCGGTCAGGGGCTGGGTCGAGCAGCGAATCTAGGCTCTGCGCGCCCCGCGTATACGGGACCGAAACAAGACCGCTGCATTCCGTAAGCAGTGGGACGTCGGCCGGATACGCCGCCGGCCTAGCATGGCCTCACCAGCGCAGGCAATCGGGCCGGCGCACATGACCGAAGGAGAGGACCATGGAAACGATGATGACGACTCAGGGGCGCGCGCGTCGCGCCATTCGCAGGCAGGCACGCCGCGCCAGGGCGCGCGTAGCGGCGGCATTCCGGAAGATGGTGCGCGGGGTGCGCGACAAGACCGCGTTCGCCCGCACGATCGCCTTCTACCGCTCGGGCGGCATGCAGTGGTCGAAGCAGCTGGGCTAG
>CAZVHU010000162.1:0-7232 GCA_964627075.1 uncultured Enterobacteriaceae bacterium
TCGCCTCCTGCGCGTAGATCGCGGCGAGCGCGATCCCCGCCATGATCCCCGCCTGGTAGAAGAGGATGCAGACGAGGAAGCGCCGCAGGTCCCGGTACTCGCGCGCGTGCCGCAGCGTCTGCATGACGCGCGCCCACGCCCGCTCCGACGCGGGCTGCGGCACCGCGCGCTCGCGCAGGAAAAGGAACGTCGGGGCGGCGCAGATCGCGAACAGCGCCGCGGTGATCAGCATCACCACGGGCACGAACTGCGCGCCGCCGTGGCCCTGCTTCTGCGCCCAGGTGATGTAGGCGAGCGACACGCCGAGCGACACCAGGCCCCCCAGGTAGCCGAAGCCCCAGCCCCAGCCCGACACCCGCCCCATCGCCTTGGATTCGGCGAGCTCGGGCAGGAACGCGGCGATCAGGTTCTCGCCGGTGCCGAAGAAGAAGTTGGACAGGATGACGAGCACGATCGCGAGCGCAACCGCGCCGGGCGCGGCGAACCAGAGCGCAGCGGTGAAGAGCACGCAGCCGGCGGTGGCGGCGAGCAGCAGGCGCTTTTTCGCGGCGTGCGCGTCGGCCCACGCGCCCACGAGCGGCGCCGAGACGAGCACCGCGGCGTAGGAAACCGACAGCGCGGCGGTCCAGGCGAAGGTGGCCCACTGGGCGCTGCCGGCGACCGCGGAGACGAAATAGGCGTTGAACACCGCCGTGATCACCACCGTGGTGTAGCCCGAGTTGGCGAAGTCGTACATGCTCCACGCCCAGACCTCGCGCAGGCGCACGTCCTCGGCGAGGCTGCGGGAGCGGGCAGAGTTCACGCGGCCATTGTATTGGGCTTTCCCGGACGTTGGCGGTGCGCTGCGGCAGTAGTACCTGCCGCAGCGCAGCGCATCGCATGTTCTTCCGGTGGGGCATAATCGAGCAGCCCATGGCCGCCGCAGAGCCCAAGGTTTCCGAGCACCGCCTGACGATCGCCGAGATCCTCGACTGGCTGGTCGCGGACGGCATGGTCGAGCGCGCCGCCGCCGAGCAGCTGAAGAAGGAGCGCCGCTACTACCGCGGCGCGCAGCACCCGCTCGCGATCGTCGCCGACCAGAAGTGGAAGAGCGCGCAGCCGCCGCACCGGCCGCTCGCGCTCGAGCCGCTCGCCGAGTGGCTGGCGAGGCGCTGCGGCATGGAATACCTGCACATCGACCCGCTCAAGATCGACTTCGCCGCGGTCACCGAGGTGATGTCCTCGGCCTACGCCACGCGCTTCCGCATCCTGCCGGTCGGCGTGAACACCAAGGAGGCGACGGTCGCCACCGCCGAGCCGTTCGTGCGCGAGTGGGAGCGCGAGCTCGCGGGCATCCTCAGGCTCGGCATCCGGCGCGTGATCGCCAACCCGGCCGACATCGAGCGCTACCAGGTCGAGTTCTACAACCTCGCCAAGTCGGTGAAGGGCGCCACGCGCAGCGCGGGCGGCGGCCCGGGCATCGCCAACTTCGAGCAGCTGGTCGAGCTCGGCGCCTCCAACAAGCAGCTCGACGCCAACGACGCGCACATCGTGCGCGTGGTGGACTGGCTCTGGAGCTACGCCTTCGAGCAGCGCGCGAGCGACATCCACATCGAGCCGCGGCGCGAGGTCGGGCTGGTGCGCTTCCGCATCGACGGCGTGCTGCACCAGGTCTACCAGATCCCGGCTGCGGTGCTCGCGGCGATGACCAGCCGCATCAAGATCCTCGGCCGCATGGACGTGGTGGAAAAGCGCCGCCCGCAGGACGGCCGCATCAAGACGCGCACGCTCGACGGCGAGGAGGTGGAGCTGCGCCTGTCCACGCTGCCGACGGCGTTCGGCGAGAAGCTGGTGATGCGGATCTTCGATCCCGAGGTGCTGGTGCGAGACTTCCGCGAGCTCGGCTTCTCGGACGACGACCGCCGGCGCTGGAACGACATGACGGGCCGTCCCAACGGCATCGTGCTCGTCACCGGGCCGACGGGCTCGGGCAAGACCACCACGCTGTACTCGACGCTGAAGAGCCTCGCCACGCCCGACGTGAACGTCTGCACGGTGGAAGACCCGATCGAGATGGTCGAGCCCGCGTTCAACCAGATGCAGGTGCAGCCGGCGATCGACCTCGGGTTCTCCGAGGGCCTGCGCGCACTCATGCGCCAGGACCCGGACATCATCATGGTGGGCGAGATCCGCGACCTCGAGACCGCCGAGATGGCGGTGCAGGCTGCGCTCACCGGCCACCTCGTGCTCTCGACGCTGCACACCAACGACGCGCCGAGCGCGGTGGCGCGGCTGCTCGAGCTGGGGGTGGCGCCCTACCTGCTGAACGCGACGCTGAACGGCGTCATGGCGCAGCGCCTGGTGAGGACGCTGTGCCCGCACTGCAAGCAGAAGGTGGAGCTCAACCGCGAGGAAGACGAGGCGGCGTGGGACGCGCTGGTCGCGCCGTGGAAGTCGAACCGCCCGCAGGCGGTCTACAAGCCGGTCGGGTGCCTGGAGTGCCGCATGACGGGCTTCATGGGCCGCGTCGGCATCTACGAGACGCTGCTTTGCTCGAGCGCGATCAAGGCGCTGGTCGCGGCCAGCGCCGACCTCGCGCAGCTGCGCGAGCAGGCCTACAAGGAAGGCATGAAGGCGCTGCGCGTGAGCGGCGCGATGAAGGTCGCGGCGGGCATCACCACCGTGGAAGAAGTGCTCAAGGTCGCGCCGCCCGCGCGCGACAGCGCGGCGTAGGCGATCGGCGCGCCAATGGAACTGTATATCGCGGAACTGCTGCTCGCGGCGGCGATCGCCGGCGGGGCGGTGTTCGCGTTCCTGCGCCGCCGCGTGGCGAAGAGCGAGCGTGCGCTCGCCGAGCAGCGCGTCAACGAAGAGCGCTTCCGGCAGCTCACCTCGCTGTCGGCCGACTGGTTCTGGGAGACCGACACCGAGCACCGCATCAGCTGGCTGAGCGGCGGCCCGGCGGTGAGCGCGCTCTTCGGCGCCGAGCTCGCCTACGGCAAGCGGCTGTGGGAGATCCCGGGCGTGGAGGTCGAGCCGCGCGAGCTGGTGGATCACCTCTTGCGCCTGCAGCAGCCCGATTCGCAGATCCCGGTGTTCGATTTCGAGCTGCAGCGCGCCGTGCCCGGCGGCGAGCGCCGCGTGCACGTGGTCTCGGGAAGGCCGCGGCACGACGCCTACGGCAATTTCCTCGGCTACCGCGGCGTCGGCCGCGACATGACCGAGAAGCGCCGCGCCGAGCGCGCGCTGGGCCACGCCAAGGAGCGCCTGGAGCTCGCCACCACGGGCGGCAACATCGCGATCTGGGACATCGATCTCGACACCGACCGCATCTACCTCAGCGCCGGCTGGGCGCGGGTGATGGGCGAGCCCGACGTGTCGCAGACGCTGCGCAGCCTGCAGTTGAAGGACCTCGTGCATCCGGACGACCGCGAGCGCGTGGACAAGGCCTACGCCGCCGCGGTGAACGGCACCGCGCCGCAGTACCTCGCCGAGTACCGCGTGCGCACCGCGGCGGGCGACTGGAAGTGGGTGCTTTCGACGGGGCGCGTGACGCAGCGCGACCCCGGGGGGCGCGCGCAGCGCCTCTCGGGAACCGTGGCCGACATCGACGCGCGCAAGCGCGCCGAGCAGGCGACGCGCGAGGCCGAGGAGCGCTACCGCTCGCTGATCGAGCTCGCGCCCGACGGCGTGCTGGTTTCCTCCGGCGGGGTGATCGAGTACGCCAACCAGGCGGCGGCGCGCATCCTGAAGGCCGGTGCGTCTCGGCGGCTGGTGGGCCTCAAGGCCGAGTCGCTGGTGCATCCCGAGCACCTGGAGCGCCACCGCGAGCGCATGCAGTACCTGCAGACCGGCCCCGGCGCAAACGCGTTCGAGGAGCGCAGGCTCGTGTGCCTGGACGGCAGCGAGGTGGTGGTCGAGGCCGCGAGCGTCTCGTACCTCGAGCGCGGGCGCCTGGTGACGCAATCGGTGCTGCGCGACGTGAGCGAGCAGCGCAAGGCGCGCCTCGCGCTCGCCGAGCGCGAGCGCCGGTTCCGCGACGTCGTCGAGGCCTCGGGCGAATACGTCTGGGAGACCGACGCCGGCTGGCGCTACACCTACCTCTCGGAGCGCGCCGAATCGGTGCTCGGCTACCTGCGGCACGAGGTCCTCGGCCGCACGCCGCGCGACTTCATGCCGCTCGGGGAAGGGCAGGCGGCGATGGAGGCGCTCGCGCAGCACGCCGCGAAAGGCGAGGCGTTCCGCGACTTCGTGCACCGCTCGCTCACCAAGTCCGGGCGTGTGATCTGGCAATCGGTGAGCGGCGTGCCGGTGCGCGACGCCGCGGGCAAGCTCGCCGGCTACCGCGGCACCGGCGCCGACATCACCGCGCGCAAGCAGGCCGAGGAGCGCATCCAGTACCTCGCGACGCGCGACGCGCTCACGGGGCTGCCCAACCGCGCGCTGCTTGGCGACCGTGCCAACCAGGCGATCCTTTCGGCGGCGCGCGGCCGGCAGCGCCTCGCGGTGCTGTTCCTCGACCTCGACCGCTTCAAGCTGGTGAACGACTCCCTCGGCCACCATGCGGGCGACGCGCTGCTGCGCGCGGTCGCCGAGCGCCTCGGCGGCACGCTGCGCCGGGACGACACGCTCGCGCGCACCGGCGGCGACGAGTTCGTGCTGCTGTGGACCGGCCTCAAGAGCTCGCAGGACGCGGCGCTCGCGGCGCAGCGCGTGCTCGGGGTGCTCGCGCGCCCGTTCACGGTGGAAGGGCACACGCTCGGCATCACCGCCTCGGTCGGCATCAGCGTCTACCCCGAGGACGGGCGCGACTTCGCCGAGCTGCAGAAGAACGCCGACGCCGCGCTGCACCATGCGAAGGAAACCGGGCGCAACACCTTCCGCTTCTCCTCGCCCGTGCTCAACGCGCGCGCGGTCGAGCGCCTGGCGATGGAGAATGACCTGCGCCATGCGCTCGCCCGGGGCGAGCTGCTGCTGCACTGGCAGCCGGTGCTGCGTGCCGAGGGCAACCCGCGCAAGGCCGCGACCGCGGCGCGCGTGGTCGGGGCCGAGGTGCTGGTGCGCTGGCAGCACCCGCGCGAAGGGCTGCTGATGCCCGACCGCTTCGTGCCGGTGGCCGAGGAGTGCGGGCTGATCCGCGCGCTCGGCGAATGGACCGTGGAGCGCGCGCTGTCGCAGATCGGCGCCTGGCAGCGCGCGGCGCCGGCCAACAAGCGCCTGTGGTTCGCGCTCAACGTCTCGGCGCACGAGCTCGCGCAGGGGCCGCAGTACGTGAAGCTGCTCGCCGGCGCGCTCGCCGCCAACCGGCTGCCCGGGTCGTGCGTCGAGCTGGAGGTCACCGAGCGGGTGCTGATGTCGCACCTGGCGGAGAACGTCGCCACGCTGCGCCAGATCGGCGAGCTCGGCATGCGCGTCGCGATCGACGACTTCGGCACCGGCTACTCGAGCCTCGCGTATCTCCGCCAGCTGCCGATCGACAAGCTCAAGATCGACCGCTCGTTCCTCAAGGAGCTCGATGCGAGCCCGGACGACGCCGCGATCGTGAAGGCGATCGCGGCGATGGCAAAATCGCTCGGGCTGCAGGTCGCGGCCGAGGGCGTGGAGAACGAGACCCAGCTCGCGCGCCTCGCGGCGCTGGGCTGCGCCGAGTGGCAGGGGCACCACGGCTACGGGCCGCTCGATGCGGCCGAGTTCGAGCGGTTGCTGACTGAACGCGCTCTTGCTGCCGGTTAAGGAGTTTGCTAAAAAAGGCGGGAACGCAAAGGACGCAAAGGGAAAGGACAGGGCGCAAAGAAAGGCGAGATCAAAGGCGAAGGATAGGAGAAAGAGAGGGCGCGGAGGGGAGGAGAGGACGCAAACGCGATGCATTGGAAACAGGGTGGTTTTCGTTTTTCTCCGCTTTCCTCTCTTTCGCCTTTGTCCCCGCCTTGCTTTTCTCTGCGCCCTCGGCTCCCTCTGCGCCTTTGCGTTCCGTCCTCTTCTAACGAGTCACTAACAAGGAAAAAGATGAGCACTCTGTTCAAGTACGCGCTGCCGGTGGAGGAGACGCAGTGGAAGTTCCCGTCCACGGGCGACGTGTGCTTCACCTGGGACTACGACGCGCGCTCGAGCGAGCTGCTGGCGCTCTACGCCAAGGGCAAGCAGCAGCAGTGGGACGGCGACGCGCGCATCGACTGGAGCCTGCCGGTGGACCCGGACGACCCGATGCAGATGGACGACCAGGTGCTGCCACTCTACGGCACGCAGATGTGGGACCGGATCGGGCCGAAGAAGCAGTCCGAGCTGCGCTACCACAGCCAGGTGTTCAACCTGTCGCAATTCCTGCACGGCGAGCAGGGCGCGCTCATCTGCGCCGCGCGCATCGTGCAGGACGTGCCGCGGATCGAATCCAAGTTCTACGCCGCGACGCAGGTCGTGGACGAGGCGCGCCACGTCGAGGTCTACCGCCGGCTGCTGTCCGAGAAATTCCGCTTTGTCTACCCGATCTCGAAGCCTTTGCGGACGCTCATCGAGCAGGCGCTGAACGATTCGCGCTGGGACTTCACCTACCTCGGCATGCAGGTGCTGATCGAGGGCCTCGCGCTGGTCGCCTTCCAGCGCATCCGCGACTATGCGCAGAACAAGCTCTGCGCCGCGGTCAACGCCTACGTGATGCAGGACGAGGCGCGCCACGTCGCCTTCGGGCGGCTCGCGCTCAGGGAATACTACCCGCAGCTCACCGAGGCCGAGCGGCGCGAGCGCGAGGAGTTCGTGATCGAGGGCTCGTACCACCTGCGCGACCGGCTCAATTCCCCGGAGATGTGGGAGCGTCTCGACATCGACTTCGACGACGCGATGCGCGCGCTCGAGGGCGCGGAGGGGCAGATCCGGTTCAGGAAGCGCCTGTTCTCGCGCATCGTGCCTACGGTGCGCGACATCGGGCTGTGGAGCGAGCGCGTGCAGAAGGCCTACACCGAGCTCGGCGGCATCCACTACGCCAACACCAACGCGCAGGAAATGCTCGACAAGGACGCGCGCGTGGCCGAGGAATTCGACCGGGAGATGCAGGGAAAAAGGGGTCAGGGCCCTTTTTCGACCGAAAAAGGGCTCTGACCCCTTTTTCAGGCCGGGGCGAGGGTGTAGCTCTGCACCGGCTGCTCGAAGCCCTTCAGGCGCAGCGCCTCGCCGGGCCGCAGCTCGCGGCGCTGCTCGCCTTGCCCCAGCAGCTCCGCGGTGCGGTCCATCTCCTGGTGGGTCATGCCGGCAACGGGTTC
>CAZVHU010000163.1:0-7187 GCA_964627075.1 uncultured Enterobacteriaceae bacterium
CCCAGGAGCTCGAAGTCAGCCTGCACATGGCGTTCGTCGAGGCGCGCCAGAAGCGCCACGAGTTCATCACCGTCGAGCACCTGCTGCTCGCGCTGCTGGACAACCCGACCGCCGCCGAGGTGCTGCGCGCCTGCGGCGCCAACATGGACGAGCTGCGCAAGAGCTTGGCGCAGCACATCGCCGAGCAGACGCCGCGCATCGCCGCCGACCGCGAGGTGGATACCCAGCCCACGCTTGGCTTCCAGCGGGTCATCCAGCGCGCCATCCTGCACGTGCAGTCCTCCGGCAAGAAGGAAGTGACGGGCGCCAACGTGCTGGTGGCGATCTTCGGCGAGAAGGACTCGCACGCGGTGTACTTCCTGCAGCAGCAGGGCATCACGCGCCTGGACGTGGTGAACTACATCTCGCACGGCATCACCAAGTCGCCGCAGCCGCACCAGGGCAAGGAAGAGGAGCGCGCCGAGGAAGGCGGCGCCGAGCAGGCCAACAGCCCGCTCGACACCTACACCCAGAACCTGAACGCGCAGGCGCTCGCCGGCAAGATCGATCCCCTGATCGGCCGCGACCGGGAGCTCGAGCGCGTCATCCAGACGCTGTGCCGGCGGCGCAAGAACAACCCGCTGCTGGTGGGCGAGGCGGGAGTGGGCAAGACCGCGATCGCCGAGGGCCTCGCCCGGCGCATCGTCGAGGGAAGCGTCCCGGACCTGCTGGAGAAGTCCACCGTCTACGCGCTCGACATGGGCGCGCTGCTCGCCGGCACCAAGTACCGCGGCGACTTCGAGCAGCGCCTGAAGGCGGTGCTCAAGCAGCTGGTGGACAACCCGCACGCGATCCTGTTCATCGACGAGATCCACACCGTGATCGGCGCGGGCGCGGCCTCGGGCGGCACGCTCGATGCCTCCAACCTGCTCAAGCCCGCGCTCTCGACCGGGCAGCTGAAGTGCATCGGCGCCACCACCTACAACGAATACCGCGGCGTGTTCGAAAAAGACCACGCCCTTTCGCGCCGCTTCCAGAAGATCGACGTGGTCGAGCCCTCGGTCGAGGAGACGGTCGAGATCCTGAAGGGGCTCAAGACCCGTTTCGAGGCGCACCACAGCGTCAAGTACACCGCGAACGCGCTCTCGACCGCCGCCGAGCTCTCGGCCAAGTACATCAACGACCGGCACCTGCCCGACAAGGCGATCGACGTCATCGACGAGGCGGGCGCGGCGCAGCGCATCGCCCCCAAGGCGAAGCAGAAGAAGGTCATCGGCAAGGGCGAGATCGAGGAGATCATCGCCAAGATCGCGCGCATTCCGCCAAGGAGCGTCTCGACCGACGATCGCAGCGCGCTGGCCAACCTGGACCGCGACCTGAAGGCGGTGGTGTTCGGCCAGGACAAGGCGATCGAGGCGCTCGCCGCCGCGATCAAGATGGCGCGCTCGGGCCTGGGCAACCCGCAAAAGCCGATCGGCTGCTTCCTCTTCTCGGGGCCCACGGGCGTGGGCAAGACCGAGGTCGCGCGCCAGCTCGCCTACTGCATGGGCATCGAGCTGATCCGCTTCGACATGTCGGAGTACATGGAGCGCCACGCGGTGTCGCGCCTGATCGGCGCGCCCCCCGGGTATGTCGGCTTCGAGCAGGGCGGCCTGCTGACGGAAGCGATCACTAAGAAGCCCTACGCGGTGCTGCTGCTGGACGAGATCGAGAAGGCGCACCCGGACATCTTCAACATCCTGCTGCAGGTGATGGACCACGGCACCCTCACCGACAACAACGGCAGGAAGGCGGACTTCCGCAACGTGGTGATCGTGATGACCACCAATGCCGGCGCCGAGACGCTGGCGAAGAACGCCATGGGCTTCACGCCGTCGGTCGCCGCGGGCGACGAGCTGGAGGCGATCAAGCGCATGTTCACGCCGGAGTTCCGCAACCGGCTCGACGCCACCATCTCGTTCCGCGCGCTCGACCACGACATCATCCTGCGCGTGGTGGACAAGTTCCTGATGCAGCTCGAGGAGCAGCTGGCGGAGAAGAAGGTCGAGGTGAGCTTCAGCGCGAAACTGAAGGAGCACCTGGCGAAGAAGGGCTTCGACCCGCAGATGGGCGCGCGGCCGATGGCGCGCCTGATCCAGGACACGATCCGGCGCGCGCTGGCCGATGAGCTGCTGTTCGGCCGCCTGCAGCACGGCGGCAGGGTCCAGATCGACGTCGACGACGGGGGCAAGGTGAAGCTCGACTTCGAGCAGCCGCAGGCGCCCGCGGCACCCCCTGCCAAGGCGCCCGTGTCGCCCGTCTCCTGACGGGCGCAGGCTGTGCAGCAGGGCCGCCTCGGGCGGCCCTGGTTTTTTGGCCGCGGCCTTGTTGCCGCGGCTCCCTTGACAGCCCGCGCCATGCGAGCGGAAACTTCAGCGGTCACCTCCCGGGAGGAAGGTCATGCGAATCGCTCTCATCGCCGCGGCGGCGCTTGCCGCCATGCCGCTCGCCGCATCGGCGCAGGACAGGAACCACGCGCGCAACCTCGCGGCCTCGTGCGCCATGTGCCACGGCACCGAGGGCCGCGGCGCCGGCGGCTACGAGCCGCTCGCGGGCATGGCGAAGGCCGACATCGTGCGCAAGGTCACCGAGTTCCGCGACGGCAAGCGGCCGGCGACCGCGATGCACCAGATCGGCAAGGGCTACTCGAACCGCGAGATCGAGCTGATCGCCGAGTACTTCGCGGCGCAGAAGAAATAAGGGGGACGCCATGAAAAGGACTCTCGACCGACGCGATTTCCTCAAGGCGAGCGGCGCCGCCGCGCTGCTCGCGGCAGCGGGCTGCGCCACGACCGGCGGCAAGGCGCGCGTGGTGGTGATCGGCGGCGGCTACGGCGGCGCCACCGCCGCGAAATACATCCGGCTGTGGGACCCGGGGATCGAGGTGATCCTGGTGGAGCGCGCCAACATCTTCACCTCCTGCCCGATGTCGAACCTGGTGCTGGGCGGCCACAGGACCATGGAGTACATCCGCCACAGCTACGACGGGCTGCGCAAGTACGGCGTGCAGGTCGTGCTGGACGAGGCGACGGCCGTGGACGCGGGCAAGAAGACCGTCAAGCTTGAGCGCGGCGGCGACATGACCTACGACCGGCTGATCGTCTCGCCGGGCATCGACTTCATGTTCAACGAGATCCAGGGCTACGACGCCGCGATGAAGGCGGGCCGCGTGCTGCACGCGTGGAAGGCGGGCGCGCAGACCATCGCGCTCAGGCAGCAGCTGGAGAAGATGAAGGACGGCGGCGTCTACGTGCTCGCGATCCCGCTCGCGCCCTACCGCTGCCCGCCGGGGCCCTACGAGCGCATCAGCCAGGTGGCGAGCTACTTCAAGGCGGCGAAGCCGCGCTCCAAGGTGCTGGCGCTGGACGCCAATCCCGACGTCACCTCCAAGGGGCCGCTGTTCAAGCGCGCCTGGGCCGACCTCTACAAGGGCATCATCGAGTACCGCGGCAACGCCAAGGCGATCGGCATCGACATGAAGGCCGGGGTGGTGAAGCTCGAGGTCGAGGACGTGAAGGGCGACGTGCTGAACGTGGTGCCGCCGCACCGCGCCGGCGACATCGCCATGAAGGCGGGCCTCATCAACGCCAACAACCGCTGGTGCAACGTCGACTGGCGCAGCATGGAATCGACCGCGGTGAAGGGCGTGCACGTGCTCGGCGACGCGACGCTGTCGGCCCCCGGGATGCCCAAGTCGGGCAGCATGGCGAATCAGCACGGCAAGCTCTGCGCCGCCGCGGTGGTGGCGCTGATCAACGGCGAGGCGCCCGATGCTGCGCCGAAGATCGTCAACACCTGCTACAGCATGGTGTCCGGTACCGAGGCGATCCGCGTCTCGTCGGTGCACACCTGGGACGATGGCCAGAAGACGCTGATCCCGGTGAAGGGCGCGGGCGGCGTGTCCTCGGCGCGCAGCGAGCTCGAAGGCAAGTACACCGCGGCCTGGGCCGACAACATCTGGCAGGACACCCTCGGCTGACGCGGCGCCAGCCGGGTCACCCCCCGAGCGAGCGAGGCTACTCCAGCCCGCTGAGGTACTCGGCGACGGCGCGGATCTCGTCGTCGGTCATGTGCGACGCGATGCCGTGCATGACGGCGCCGTCCTGCGCTCGCTCGCGGCTGGCGAAATTGCGCATCTGCGCGACGAGGTACGAAGCGACCTGCCCCGCGAGCCGCGGCAGGCTCTCGGTGCCCTGCCCCCGCTCGCCGTGGCACCCCGTGCAGGCCGCCGCCTGGGTGGCGGCGCCGCCCTGCCGGTACACGAGCATCCCCCGCGCCGCGAGCTTCGCGTCCGAAGTGGGGTGCGGCTCGCTCTTTTGCATGCTGAAGTAGCGCCCCAGCGCCTTCATGTCCTCGGGCGAAAGCGCGACCACCATCGGCCGCATCACGTCGCTGCGGCGGCTGCCGGACTTGAAGCTGGCGAGCTGCCTGGCGATGTAGTCGGCGTTCTGCGCCGCGAGTCGCGGGTACAGCTCGGTGGCCGACTCGCCGTGCGCGCCATGGCACAGGAAACAGCTGCCGGAGACGATCTTGCGCGCGCGCTCGAGCGCTTCGTCGGCGAGCGCGGGCGCCGCCGCGACGAGCAGCGCAACGCATCCCGCGGCAATCGGCCGGCTGCGCGCCACCCGCAGCATGCTAGCAAAGCGCCCGGGCCGCCTGCATCAAGGCTGTTGAGCCGCGCATAAGTGGCGCGAGGAAAGGTTTCACCGGCCGCGGGGGAATGCGGCGGCGAGAACGATTCTCAACGCCCCGTGCTGCCGAAGCCGCCGGCGCCGCGCTGCGAATCGGCGAACTGCTCCACGACGTTGAATTCCACCTGCTGCACCGGGACCACCACCATCTGCGCGATGCGGTCGAGCGGCTGGATCGTGAAAGGCTCGCGCCCGCGGTTCCACAGCGAGGCCATCACCGGCCCCTGGTAGTCGGAGTCGATCAGGCCCACGAGGTTGCCGAGCACGATGCCGTGCTTGGCGCCGAGCCCCGAGCGCGGCAGCAGGATCGCCGCGTAGCCCGGGTCGCCGAGGTGGATCGCGATGCCGGTCGGCACCAGCCGGCTCTCCCCGGGCGCGAGCGTGAGCGGCGCGTCGATGCAGGCGCGCAGGTCGAGGCCCGCGGCGCCCGCGGTGGCGTAGTGCGGCAGCATGGCGCGGATGCGCTGGTCGAGCACGCGCACCTCGAGCCGCATCGTCGCCTTGCCCGCCATGCCGGGCGCGCGCGTCAGCGCCGGCGGCGCTTCAGCATCGCGGCGACGTGCGCCACGAGCTTGCGCGCCATCTCGAGCTTGGGGCCGCGGCCGAGCGGATGCTCCCCGGCGTCGTCGTACAGGGTGATCGCGTTGTCGTCGGCGCCGATCGCCTCCTGCGCGAGGTTGGCCGCCATCAGCGGCACGCGCTTGCGCACGCGCTTCTCCCGAGCGCGCGCCGAGAGCTCGCCGGTCTCGGCGGCGAAGCCGACGCAGAACGGCGGCTTCTTCCGCCCCGCCACCCAGGCGAGGATGTCCGGGTTCTGCACCAGGGCGAGCGAAAAGTCGCCCTTCTCGCCGCGCTTGATCTTGTGCGCCGCGGATTTCGCCGGGCGGTAGTCGGCCACCGCGGCCACGCTGAAAAAAACGTCGCAGCCCTTCATGCGCGACTTCACCGCGTCGAACATCTGCGCCGCGGTGCGCACGTCCACGCGCTCGACGCCCTCGGGCGCCGCGAGCGACACCGGGCCGCTCACGAGCGTCACCTTCGCGCCCGCCTCGCGCGCTGCGCGCGCCACCGCGAAGCCCATCTTGCCGGAGCTGGTGTTGGTGATCACGCGCACCGGGTCGATCGGCTCCTCGGTCGGGCCGGCGGTGACGAGCACGCGCTTGCCCGAAAGGAGCTTGGGCTGCAGCGCCGCCTCGACCTCGGCGGCGATCTGCTCGGCCTCGAGCATGCGCCCCATGCCGGTCTCGCCGCAGGCCTGGTCGCCCGCGACCGGGCCGGCGAACAGCACGCCGTCGTCGCGCAGCGCGCGCACGTTGCGCTGCGTCGCCGCGTTCGCCCACATCTCCACGTTCATCGCCGGCGCCACGAGCAGCGGGCAGCGGCGCGCGAGCACCAGCGACGTGAGCAGGTCGCTGGCGAGCCCCTGCGCCGCTTTGGCGAGGAAATCGGCGCTCGCGGGCGCCACCACGACGAGGTCGCGGTCGCGCGACAGCTCGATGTGCGCCATGTTGTCGGAGACGCGCGGATCCCACATGTCGGTCCACGCGGTCTGGCCGGTAAGCGCCTGCATCGTCACCGGCGTGATGAAGCGCGTCGCCGCCTCGGTGAGCACCACGCGCACGTCGGCGCCCGCCTTCACCAGCCGGCGCGCGAGCTCGGCCGCCTTGAAGGCGGCGACGCCGCCGGTGAGGCCGAGGAGGATGCGCTTGCCTTTCAGAGTCATCGCGGGCGCGGCTCGGGCGTTAAGGGAGAACGGATTGTAAGGGAATCGGGCCCGGGGGCCTTTCATGGCGATCAGCGACTGGCCGCTCGCCGAGCGCCCG
Source organism: uncultured Enterobacteriaceae bacterium (assembly GCA_964627075.1). Taxonomy (GTDB): domain Bacteria; phylum Pseudomonadota; class Gammaproteobacteria; order Burkholderiales; family SG8-39; genus 2-02-FULL-66-14. The sequence continues at coordinate 6,533 of CAZVHU010000163.1, forward strand.
CGCGAGCGGCTGCTGGCGCAGGGCGCGGCGGCGCTTTCGGACGCGGAACTGCTCGCGGTGCTGCTGCGCACCGGCGTGCGGGGAAAAAGCGCGGTGGAGCTCGCGCGCGAGCTGCTCGCGGCGCGCGGCGGCCTGCATGGGCTGCTGGGCGCGCCGCGCGCAAACGGAAAGCCCAAGGGGCTGGGAAGCGCGAAATCGGCGCAGCTCGCCGCGGCCATGGAGCTCGCGCGCCGCTGCCTGCGCGCCGAGCTGGGCGCGGGCGCGGCGCTCACCGCACCCGGCACGGTGCGCGATTACCTGCGGCTCGCCCTCGGCGGCCGCGAGCACGAGGTGTTCGTGGCGATCTTCCTGGACTCGCAGCATCGCGTGCTCGAGATCGAGGAGCTGTTCCGCGGCACGCTGTCGCAGACGAGCGTCTATCCGCGCGAGGTGCTCAAGGCGGCGCTCGCCGCCAACGCCGCCGCGGCGATCTTCGCGCACAACCATCCGAGCGGCGTGGCGCAGCCCTCGCTGGCCGACGAGCTGCTCACCCGCAGCCTCAAGGAGGCCCTCGCGCTGGTCGAGGTCAAGGTGCTCGACCACTTCATCGTCGCCGGCAGCCAGGCGCTCTCCTTCGCCGAGCGCGGGCTACTGTAGGGACAGACCCCGATTTTTC
>CAZVHU010000164.1:0-7133 GCA_964627075.1 uncultured Enterobacteriaceae bacterium
AGCAGCGGAATCATAATCCGTGTGTCCGGGGTTCGAGTCCCTGATTCGCCACCACACCCCTTTCCCCACCCGTCCTTGACCTTGCCGACCCCGATCCGCAACGCGCTCGCGGCAGCGATCCTGGCGGCGGTCGCGGCCGGCGCCCTGGCGCAGCTGCGCGCGATCCCGCCGGAGGCGAAGCGCGCCCGCATGAGCCACCTCGAGTCGCTGCTCGTGGAGGTGAACGGCGAGCGCATGCAGCTCGCGCCGGGCGCGCAGATCCGCGACCCGTCCAACCTGATCGTGCTGCCCGCGGCGCTGCCGCCGGACTCGCTGGTGAAATACACGCGCGACCCGCAGGGCAACGTGGCGCGCGTCTGGATCCTCACGCCGCAGGAAGCCGCGCAACCCGACCCAGGCAAGTAGCCCGATGGCCGGCAAGTTCCACATCCGGACCTTCGGCTGCCAGATGAACGAGTACGACTCGGAGAGAATCTCCGGGCTGCTCGCGGCGCAGGACGGGCTCGCTGCCACGCCGCGCGCCGAGGACGCGGACCTCATCGTGTTCAACACCTGCTCGGTGCGCGAAAAGGCCCAGGAGAAGGTGTTCGCCGACCTGGGCCGCGTGCGCGCCCTCAAGGCGGCAAATCCCCGGCTCCTGATCGCCGTCGGCGGCTGCGTCGCAAGCCAGGAGGGCGGCGCGATCGTCGAGCGCGCGCCTTACGTCGACGTGGTGTTCGGCCCGCAGACGCTGCACCGCCTGCCCGAGCTGCTCGCGCGGCGCCGCGCCACGGGCGAGGCGCAGGTGGACGTGAGCTTTCCCGAGATCGAGAAGTTCGACCGGCTGCCCGGGCCGCGCGCGCGGGGCGGCAGCGCCTTCGTCTCCATCATGGAGGGCTGCAGCAAGTACTGCAGCTTCTGCGTCGTGCCCTACACGCGCGGCCCGGAGGTGTCGCGGCCGTTCGACGACGTGATCGCCGAGATCGCCGCGCTCGCCGAGCAAGGGGTCAAGGAAGTGACGCTCCTCGGGCAGAACGTGAACGCCTGGCGCGGCGAGATCGAGGCACAGGCCGCGGACTTCGCCGAGCTGCTGCGCTACGCCGCCGAGGTGGACGGCATCGAGCGCATCCGCTACACCACCTCGCACCCGCGCGAGTTCACGCAGCGCCTCGCCGACGCGCACGCGGAGCTCGAGGCGCTCGCGCCGCACGTGCACCTGCCGGTGCAATCGGGCTCGGACCGCGTGCTGGCGGCGATGAAGCGCGGCTACAGCGTGCTCGAGTACCGCTCGATCGTGCGGCGGCTGCGCAGGGCGCGGCCCGAGGTCAGCCTCACCTCCGACTTCATCGTCGGTTTCCCGGGCGAGACCGAGGCGGATTTCGAAGCCACGCTCGGGCTCGCGCGCGAGCTCGCGTTCGACGGCTCGTTCGCGTTCCTCTACAGCCCGCGCCCCGGGACGCCGGCCGCAGAGCTCGCCGACGACACGCCGCGCGAGGCCAAGCTCGAGCGCCTGCAGCGCCTCAATGCGCTGCTCGAATCGCAGTCGCAGGCGGTGAGCGCCGCGATGGTGGGCGGCGTCGAGCGCGTGCTGGTGCAAGGGCGCGCGAAGAAGAACCCCGCGCAGCTCGCCGGCCGCACCGGCAACAACCGCGTCGTGAATTTCGCCGGCGGCGCGCAGCTCGTGGGCGGTTTCGCGGACGTGCGCATCACCGCCGCCCTGCCGCACTCGCTGCGCGGAGAGCTCGCCGGTGGCTAGCCGCCCGCTCGAGGTCAGGCTCGACCCGCTCGACAACCAGCGCCTGGCGCGGCTGTGCGGCGCCCTGGACGCCAACCTGCGCCAGATCGAATCGGCGCTCGATGTCTCGATCGCGCGCCGCGGCGGCCGCTTCTCGGTGCGCGGCGAGGCAAGACAGGCGCAGCGCGCCGCGCAGGCGCTCGCGATGTTCTACGAGCGCGCCGCCGACGAGCTGACGCTCGACGACGTGCAGCTGGGGCTCACCGAGCTGCTGCAGGGCAAGCCGCTGCGCCCGGCCCGCGACGACAAGCTGCCGCAGCTGCTCACCCGGCGACCCGAGCTGCACGGCCGCACCCCGCACCAGGTGCAGTACATCGAGAACATCCTCGCGCACGACATCACCATCGGCATCGGGCCGGCGGGCACCGGCAAGACCTACCTCGCGGTGGCCTGCGCGGTCGATGCGCTCGAGCGCGACAAGGTCAAGCGCATCGTGCTGGTGCGCCCCGCGGTCGAGGCGGGCGAGCGCCTCGGCTTCCTGCCCGGCGACCTCGCGCAGAAGGTGGACCCCTACCTGCGGCCGCTCTACGACGCGCTCTACGACCTGGCGGGATTCGACCGCACCGCGAAGCTCCTCGAGCGCGGCACCATCGAGCTCGCGCCGCTCGCCTACATGCGCGGGCGCACGCTCAACCACGCCTTCATCATCCTCGACGAGGCGCAGAACACCACCCCGGAGCAGATGAAGATGTTCCTCACGCGCATCGGCTTCGGCGCGAAGGCCGTGGTCACGGGCGACGTGACGCAGATCGACCTGGCGCGCGGCCAGAAAAGCGGCCTGATCGAGGCGCGCCGCATCCTCGCGGGCGTACGCGGCATCGCCTTCAGCGAATTCTCCGCGGCGGACGTCGTGCGCCACCCGCTGGTGGCGCGCATCATCGATGCCTACGAGAAGCACGCGCAGGACGAGCCGGCGCCGCCGGCGAAGTAGCGCCGCGATCGCGGTGCAGCGCGCGGCCGCCGCACGCGGCGCGCCAGGCGCGCGCCGCCTCGCCGACTTTGCACGCGCCGCCGCGCGCGGCGCCGTGCGGGTGACCCTTCGCATCGCCGGCGCGGCGGAGGGACGGCGGTTGAACCGCAGCTTCCGCGGCCGCGATTGCGCCACCAACGTGCTCACCTTCCGCTACGGCGCACTGCGCGCGCGCGGCGGCGCGCGCATGCTGCATGGCGACATCGTTCTGTGCCATCCGATCATCGCGCGCGAGGCGCGCGCGCGCGGGATCTCGCTCGCCGCGCACTACGCGCATCTCGTCGTGCACGGCATGCTGCACCTGCGCGGCATGGACCACGCGCGCCCGCGCGAGGCGACGCGCATGGAACGCGCCGAGATCCGCATCCTGCGGCGCCTCGGTTTCGGCGACCCCTACGCGGTAAGATAGCGTCTTCCCCCCGATGAACGACCCCGCCCGACCCGGCCTGTGGGAGCGCCTTTCGGCGCTGCTGTTGCGCGAGCCCGAGGACCGGGAGAGCCTGGTGCGGCTGCTGCGCTCGGCCTACCAGAAGAACCTGATCGACGCCGACGCGCTCTCGATCATCGAGGGCGCGCTCAGCGTGTCGGAGATGCAGGTGCGCGACGTCATGATCCCGCGCGCGCAGATGGACCTGATCGACATCAACCAGCCGGTCGAGAGCTTCATCCCGCAGGTGATCGCCACCGCGCACTCGCGCTTTCCCGTCATCGACCAGAACCGCGACGACGTCATCGGCATCCTGCTCGCCAAGGACCTGCTGCGGCACTACGCGGGCGAGGAAGAGTTCAACGTGCGCGAGATGCTGCGGCCCGCGGTGTTCATCCCCGAATCCAAGCGCCTCAACGTGCTGCTCCGGGAGTTCCGCGCCAGCCGCAACCACATGGCGATCGTGGTGGACGAGTACGGCGGCGTCGCGGGCCTGGTGACCATCGAGGACGTGCTCGAGCAGATCGTCGGCGACATCGAGGACGAGTACGACTTCGACGAGGCGAGCGACAACATCCTCGCCGAGCCGGGCGGCAGGTTCCGCGTCAAGGCGATCACCCAGATCGCGGATTTCAACGCCGCCTTCGGCACCGCGTTCTCCGACGAGGAGCACGACACCGTCGGGGGGCTCGTCATCGCGCACCTCGGGCGGCTGCCCAGGCGCGGCGAGAACCTCGTCATCGACGGGCTGCGCATCAACGTGCTGCGCGCCGACAGCCGGCGCGTCTACACGCTGCTGGTCGACAAGCCGAAGGCTTGAAGCGTCCCGCCGCAAGCGCCGCCCTCGCGTCGGTCGCCGGCGCCGCGTCGCTGCTCGCGTTCTCGCCCTTCGACCTGTGGCCGGCCGGGCTCGCGGCGCACGTGCTGCTCGTGCACCTCTGGCTGCGCGCCGGCTCGCCGCGCGCGGGATTCGCGCTCGGCTATGCCTTCGGCCTCGGGCTTTTCCTCGCTGGCGTGTCGTGGGTCTACGTGAGCCTCAACCGCTTCGGCGCCATGCCCGCGCCGCTCGCCGCGCTCGCGACCCTTCTGTTCTGCGCCTGGCTCGCGGTATTCCCGGCCGCGGTCGGCTGGCTGCAGGCGAAATTGCGCGCCGCCGAACCCGCGCGCGCCGCGCTCGCGATCCCGGCGCTGTGGACGCTCGCCGAGTGGGTGCGCGGCTGGCACCTCACCGGCTTTCCGTGGCTCGGCGCGGGCTACGCGGCGATCGACACTCCGCTCGCCGGTTTCGCGCCGCTTGCCGGGAGCTACGGCGTGACGCTCGCGGCGCTCGCCTGCGCGGGCCTCGCTTGGTGCGTGGCGCTCGGACGCGCACGCTGGAGCGCCGCCGCCGCGCTCGCCGTCGTGGTCGCGACCGGCCACGCGCTGCGCGGCATCGAGTGGTCGCAGCCCACCGGCGAGCCGTTCAAGGCGGCGCTCCTGCAGGGCAACGTGCCGCAGGACCTCAAGTTCGATCCGGGGCGCTACGCGCGCACGCTCGACACCTACGCGCGCCTCGCCGAAGCGGGCGCAGCGCGCCTCACCGTGCTGCCCGAGACCGCGCTGCCGCGGTTCCTCGACGCGGTGGATCCGGGGTACATCGCGCGGCTGGAAGCTGCGGCGAGGAAGAACGGCGGCGACTTGCTGCTCGGCGTGCCCACGCGCGCCGGCGCCGCCGAGTACTACAACAGCGTCGTGAGCCTGGGCGCCTCGCCGCGGCAGGCGTACCACAAGGTGCACCGGGTGCCGTTCGGCGAGTTCGTGCCGCCGGGACTGGGCTGGATCACGCGCACGCTCTCTGTGCCGATGTCGGACTTCTCGCGCGGCTCGAGCGCGCAGCGTCCGCTCCAGGTTGCCGGCGAGCGCGTCGCGGTCAACGTCTGCTACGAGGACGCCTACGGCGACGAGATCGCGCGCCAGTTGCCCGAGGCGACGCTGCTCGTGAACGTCTCCAACGTCGCCTGGTTCGGCGACTCGCTCGCGCCGGCGCAGCACCTGCAGATCGCGCGCATGCGCGCGCTCGAGTTCGCGCGCATGCACCTCACCGCGACCAACACCGGCATCACCGCCGCCATCGGGCGCGACGGCGGGGTGCTCGCGCGCCTGCCGCAGTTCGCCGAGGGGCGGCTCGAGGTCGAGGCGCGCGGCTACCGCGGCGCGACGCCCTACGCGGGCGCGGGCGACTGGCTCGCGATCGCCATCGCGGCGTCGCTGCTCGCCGCCGCGGCCGCGCTTTCTGCGCTCGCGCGGAGAGGCTAAACTTCGCCGCGCGTCATGCTCACCTTCCAGCAACTGATCCTGCGGCTGAACGAATTCTGGGACCGCCGCGGCTGCGTGCTGCTGCAGCCCTACGACATGGAGATGGGCGCCGGCACCTTCCACACCGCCACCTTCCTGCGCGCGATCGGCCCGGAGCCGTGGAACGCGGCCTACGTGCAGCCCTCGCGCCGCCCCAAGGACGGCCGCTACGGCGACAACCCGAACCGCCTTCAGCACTACTACCAGTACCAGGTGGTGATGAAGCCCTCGCCGCCCGACATCCAGCAGCTCTACCTCGATTCTCTCGTCGCGCTCGGGGTGGAGCCGCGCGAGCACGACATCCGCTTCGTGGAGGACGACTGGGAATCGCCGACGCTCGGCGCCTGGGGCCTGGGCTGGGAGGTGTGGCTCGACGGCATGGAAGTGACGCAGTTCACCTACTTCCAGGAAGTCGGGTCGCTTGCCTGCAAGCCGGTGCTCGGCGAGATCACCTACGGCCTGGAGCGCCTGGCGATGTACCTGCAGGGCAAGGACTCGGTGTTCGACCTGGTATGGACCGCGGGCAACGGCGCCGCGCCCGCGGTGCTGTATCGCGACGTCTACCACCAGAACGAGGTCGAGCAGTCGCGCTACAACTTCGAGCTCGCCGACACCGCGCTGCTGCTGCGTCACTTCGGCGAGTTCGAGGGCGAGGCGAGGCGCCTGATCGCGGCGCAGTGCGTGCTGCCCGCCTACGAGATGGTGCTCAGGTGCTCGCACGCCTTCAACCTGCTCGATGCGCGCGGCGCGATCTCGGTCACCGAGCGCGCCGCCTACATCGGTCGCGTGCGTGCACTTGCCCGCCTGGTGGCGCAGGCCTATTTCGAATCGCGCGAGCGCCTGGGATTCCCGATGGCGCCGAGGGCCGGCTGACATGCAGGCGACGCTGCTGGTAGAGCTGCTCACCGAGGAGCTGCCGCCCAAGTCGCTGCGCGCGCTCGGCGACGCGTTCTGCGAGGCGCTGCGCGCGGCGCTCGCGCAGGACGGCTTCCTCGCCGCCGGCAGTGCGGCGAAAGCGTTCGCCACGCCGCGACGCCTGGCAGCGCAGATCACCGCGGTGCTCGATCGCTCGCCGGACACCGAGCGCGAGCTGCAGGGCCCTCCGGTGAAGGCCGCGGCGCAAGCGATCGAAGGCTTCGCGAAAAAAAGCGGCGTCGCGGTCGCGGCGCTCGAGCGTCGCGCCGGCCCCAAGGGCGAGGTGCTCGTCGCGCGCGTGAAAAGCGCGGGCGTCGCGCTCGACGCGGTCCTCGCCGCGCGCGCGGAGCAGGCGCTGAAGGGCCTGCCGGTGGCGAAGCTGATGCGCTGGGGCGCGGGCGAGGCGCAGTTCGTGCGGCCGGTGCACGGCCTGGTGATGCTGCACGGTGCGCGCGTGGTGCCGGGGGCGGTGCTCGGCGCGAGCGCGAGCGCCACCACGCGCGGCCATCGCTTCGCGCATCCCGGCGGCGTCGCGCTCGCCTGCGCCGACGATTACGAGGCGCGGCTGCGCGACGCCGGCGTGATCGCCGACTTCGCGGCGCGCCGCGCCGGGATCGAGCGCCAGCTCGCCGCCGAGGCCGCGCGCCACGGCGCCACGCTCGGCGCGCAGGGCGGCGAGCTCGAGGCGCTGCTCGACGAGGTCGCGGCGCTGG
>CAZVHU010000165.1:0-7051 GCA_964627075.1 uncultured Enterobacteriaceae bacterium
TGAACGACGAAGGCGTGATCGTGGACGCGCGCTTCAAGACCTACGGCTGCGGCTCCGCGATCGCCTCGAGCTCCCTTGCCACCGAGTGGATGAAGGGCAAGACGCTCGGCGAGGCCGAGCAGATCAAGAACACGCAGATCGCCGAGGAGCTCGCGCTGCCGCCGGTCAAGATCCACTGCTCGATCCTCGCCGAGGACGCGATCAAGGCCGCGGTGGCCGACTACCGCGCCAAGCACGGGCTGGCGGCGCCGGCGCAGCCAGCCAAGAAGGCGGCGCAGGGGTAAGGCGATGGCAGTCACGCTCACCGAGAAGGCCGCGGACCACGTCCAGCGCTTCATCGCCAGGCGCGGCAAGGGCGTCGGCCTGCGCGTCGGCGTGCGCACCAGCGGCTGCTCGGGCATGGCCTACAGGCTCGAGTTCGCCGACGCGGTCAACGCGGACGACGTGCAGTTCGAGAGCCACGGCGTCAAGGTGGTGGTGGACCCGAAGAGCCTTCCCTACATCGACGGCACCGAGCTGGACTACTCCCGCGAGGGCCTGAACGAGGGGTTCAAGTTCCGCAACCCCAACGTCAAGGACCAGTGCGGCTGCGGCGAAAGCTTCAACGTATAGCTTCGACGTCCAGGTTGCACGACGCACGCGCGGCCGGCCGACATACGGGATACGTATGCGGAGGCGCGTGATGCGTCGCTGCAAGGAATGAAAGATCATTTCGAGCTCTTCGGCCTCGAGCCGGCATTCGCGCTCGACGGCGAGCGGCTGGAGCGCGCCTACCGCGAGATCCAGTCGAAGATCCATCCCGACCGCTTCGCGCACGCCGGCGACGCCGAGCGGCGTGCCTCCATGCAGTGGACGACGCGTGTCAACGAGGCCTTCAGGACGCTGAAGGACCCGGTGCGGCGTGCGAAATACCTGCTCGAGATGCACGGCGTGGACGTAGCATTCGAGACCAACACCGCGATGCCCGCAGATTTCCTGATGCAGCAGCTCGAGCTGCGCGAAGCGCTCGAGCTGGCCGCGGCCGAGCGCGACGCCGGCGCGCTCGACCGGCTGCGCGCCGGGCTGCGCGCCGGGCGGCGCGAGCTGGAAGCGGCGCTCGGCGAGCGCATCGACGCAGCGAAGGACTACGCGGCCGCCGCGGACCTCGTGCGCAAGCTCATGTTCCTCGCCAAGCTCGACGCCGACATCGACGCCGCCTACGCGGAGCTGGAGGCCTGATGGCGCTGCTGCAGATCGCCGAGCCCGGCCAATCCGCGGCGCCGCACGAGCACCGGCTGGCGGTCGGCATCGACTTGGGCACCACCAACTCGCTGGTGGCCACGGTGCGCAGCGGCGTCGCCACGGTGCTGCCCGACGAGCAGGGGCGGCCGCTGCTGCCCTCGATCGTCCGGTTCCTCGCTGGCGGCCGCACCGAGGTCGGCTACGCCGCGCAGGCGCGCATGGCGGATGACCCCAAGAACACGATCGCCTCGGTCAAGCGCTTCATGGGCCGCGGCCTGAAGGACGTCGCCTACGCCGAGAACCTGCCCTACGATTTCGTCGACGCCCCGGGCATGGTGCAGTTGCGCACCGTGGCGGGCGTGAAGAGCCCGGTCGAAGTCTCGGCCGAGATCCTGAAGACGCTGCGCCGGCGCGCCGAGCTCTCGCTCGGCGGCGAGCTTGCGGGCGCGGTGGTGACGGTTCCGGCCTACTTCGACGACGCGCAGCGCCAGGCGACCAAGGACGCCGCGACGCTCGCCGGCCTGAATGTGCTGCGGCTGCTGAACGAGCCGACCGCGGCGGCGATCGCCTATGGCCTGGACAACGCCGCAGAGGGCATCTACGCGGTGTTCGACCTCGGTGGCGGCACCTTCGACCTGTCGATCCTCAGGCTCTCGCGCGGCGTGTTCGAGGTGGTGGCCACGAGCGGCGACGCCGCGCTCGGTGGCGACGACTTCGATCATCGCGTGTTCTGCTGGGCGCTCGAGCAGGCGAAGCTCCCGCCGCTCGGCGCGCGCGACACGCGGCTGCTCTACGGCAAGGCGCGCGAGGCGAAGGAGGCGCTGACGCTGCACGGCGAGGCGCCCCTCACGGCACGCCTCTCGGGCGGCGAGTTCGTCGACCTCAGGCTCACCACCGAGACCTTCTGCGGCATCACGCACCACCTGGTGCACAAGACGCTCGGGCCGACGCGCAAGGCGCTGCGCGACGCGGGCCTCGCGGTGGATGACATCAAGGGCGTGGTGATGGTGGGCGGCGCGACGCGCATGCCGCACATCCAGCGCGCCGTGGGCGAGTTCTTCCGCCGCGACCCGCTCAACAACCTCGACCCGGACAAGGTGGTCGCGCTCGGCGCGGCGATGCAGGCCAACGTGCTCGCCGGCAACAAGCCGCAGGGCGAGGACTGGCTGCTGCTCGACGTGATTCCGCTGTCGCTCGGAATGGAGACGATGGGCGGGCTGGTCGAGCGCATCATCCCGCGCAACTCGACCATCCCGACCGCGCGCGCGCAGGAGTTCACGACCTTCAAGGACGGGCAGACGGCGATGAGCTTCCACGTGGTGCAGGGCGAGCGCGAGCTGGTCTCCGACTGCCGCTCGCTCGCGCGCTTCGAGTTGAGGGGCATTCCGCCGATGGTCGCGGGCGCGGCGCGCATCCGGGTCACCTTCCAGGTGGACGCCGACGGGCTGCTCGCGGTGACCGCGCGCGAGGCGACCTCCGGCGCCGAGGCCTCCGTCACGGTAAAGCCTTCCTACGGGCTGTCGGACGCCGATATCGAGCGCATGTTGCGCGATTCGGTCGAGCACGCGCGCGACGACATGCACGCGCGCGCCTTGCAGGAGCACAAGGTCGAAGGCGAGCGGCTCGCGGCGGCAGTGCGAGCGGCACTCAAGGCGGACGCGGCGCTGCTCGAGCCGGGCGAGGGCGCGGGGATCGAGCGCCTGCTCGCGGCGCTCGATGGGGCGCTTGCCGGGAGCGACCACCGCGGCATCAAGCAAGCGAGCGACGCGCTCAACCGCGCCACCGAGCCGTTCGCGGCGCGGCGCATGGACGCGAGCGTGCGCCAGGCGCTCGCCGGCAGGAAGATCGCCAGCCTGGACGCCTGATGCCCAAGGTGAAGGTGCTGCCGCATGCGGCGCTCTGCCCGCAGGGCGCGGAATTCGAGGCCGACCCGGAGGCGTCGCTCTGCGACCAGCTGCTCGGGCACGGCATCGAGATCGAGCACGCCTGCGAGAAGTCCTGCGCCTGCACCACCTGCCACGTGGTGGTGCGCGAGGGCTACGAGTCGCTCGACCCTCCCGAGGAAAAGGAAGAGGATATGCTCGACAAGGCCTGGGGGCTGGAAGCGACCTCGCGCCTGTCGTGCCAGACGAAGGTGCGCGGCGCCGACCTGGTGATCGAGATCCCCAGGTACACCATCAACTACGCGCGCGAAGGAGGCTCCGGATGAAATGGACCGACACGCGGCAGATCGCGATCGCGCTGGCCGACAAGTACCCCGAGGAGGACCCCGCCAGGATCCGCTTCACCGACCTGTACCAGAAGGTGCTCGACCTGCCGGGCTTCGCCGATGACCCCAAGCGCTGCGGCGAGCGCATCCTCGAGGCGATCCAGATGGCGTGGATCGAGGAAGCCGAGTAGGACGGGGCGCGGCAACCGCGCCCGAGCTTATCCGGCCATACTGCCGGGCCGCCGTGCCGTCGACGGCGTATCATCCCCGGTCTCACCGATGCAACAGAGCCAGACTTTCACGCGCCGGCTGGCGGCGATCGCGTTCGCCGACGTGGCGGGCTGGACGCGGCTGGTCGAAAAGAATGACGAGCAGGCGCTGCGCGCCTGGAAAACGCTGCGCAGCGACCTGATCGAGCCCAAGATCCGGGAGCACAGCGGCAGGCTGCTCGAGATCGCCGGCGACGCGGTCGTGGTCGAGTTCCCGAGCGCCGTCGCGGCAGTCGAATGGGCGCTCGGCCTGCAGCGCGGACTGAGCGCGAAGGCGAGCGCCACCCCGGTCCCCGAGAGCGTGCTGGTGATGCGCGTCGGCATCAACGTCGAGGACGTGATCGTGGACGGCGAGCACTTGGTGGGCAACGGCGTCAACGTCGCCTCCCGCATCCATCAGCTGGCGGCCCCGGGCGAGGTCGTGGTCACCAAGGCGGTGCGCGACTACGTCTGGAACAAGCTCCCGGTGCGGCTCGACGACCTGGGCGAGCGCCAGCTGAAGAACCTCGGCAGGCCGGTGCGGGTGTTTCGCGTCGCCGACGAGCGCCAGGCTGCGCGGCCGACCTCTGCGGCGGGCGTGACGCCGGGCCCGGCGGGGCCGCGGGCGTTGCTGGCGCTGGGGCAGGCGAATCCCTCGGCAGCCAGCGTGCAGGATGCCGTGCACGAAAGCGGCCTGCAGCTGGAGGCAGCGCGCGTGCTCGCAAGCTCGGAGCAGGGCATGGTGCTGGAATACCCCAGCGCTCAGGACGCCGCCGCCGCGGCGTTCGCCGTACAGAGCGCCTGCGGGACCGCCGCGCCCGGGCGCGGGGCGCAGTTGCGCATGGCGCTCGAGCTTCACGAGCCGGTCGCCGAGGGCGAGGCCAGCGGCGCGGGCCGCGCGCTTCGCCTGAGCGAGCTGGCCGCGCCGGGCGAGATCGTCGCCTCGGCAGGCGTTCGCGACCAGCTCACGCCGGTGCTGGACGCAGACCTGGAGGACCTGGGCGAATGCAGCCTCGGGCAATCCGAGCGCCCGGTGCGCGCCTACCGGGTCGCGCCGCCGGCGCCGCGGCCGGCATTCGATCCCGCGGTGGTGGCGACCGACTTGAGGCCCACGGTCGCGGTGATCCCATTCACGGCGCGCAGCGCCGACCCCGGGCAGCAGGTGCTGGGCGAAGTGCTGGCCGAAGAGGTGATTCTGGCGCTGTCGCGAACGCCCGACCTCAACGTCATCTCGAGGCTCTCGACCACCGCGTTTCGCAACCGCAACGCGACCATCGAGGACCTCAGCGCCCACCTGCACGCGACCTACATCGTTTCGGGGGCCTACCAGATATCGGGCCGCCAGCTGCTGCTGATCGCGGAGCTCGCCGAGGCGCGCAGCGGCCGGGTGGTCTGGGCGAGCCACCTCAAGGGCCAGGTCGCCGCGATCGCGAGCGGCAAGGACGAACTGATCCATCGCATCGTGTCGGAGGTGAGCGCCGCCGTGGTGGCGCGGGAGCTGCAGCGGGTGCAGTCGCAGGCGCTGCCGACGCTGGAGAGCTACACGCTGCTGATGAGCGCGATCACGCTCATGCACCGCCTTTCTCTGCGCGACTTCGATCGCGCGCGCCAGGCGCTGCAGACGCTGATCGACCGCGCCCCGCACCTCGCCATCCCGCAGGCCTGGATGGCGAAGTGGCACGTGCTGCGCGTGCAGCAGGGCTGGTCGAGCGACACCGCCCAGGAGGGGCGCCTCGCGCTCGCCTGCACGCGGCGCGCGCTCGACGCCGACCCCGACTGCACGCTCGCGCTGGCGATCGACGGCTTCGCGCACACCAATCTGCTGAAGCGGCTCGACGTCGCGCAGGAGCGCTACGACCACGCCATCCGCGTCAATCCGAACGATTCGCTGGCGTGGCTGCTCAAGGGCACGCTGCACGCGTTCCGCGGCGAGGGCGGGCAGGCGGTGAGGGACACGCAGCGCGCGCTGCGCCTGTCGCCGCTCGATCCGCACCGCTATTTCTACGATTCGCTCGCGGCCACGGCGCAGCTTGCGGCCGGCCACTACGACCGGGCGCTCGAGCTGGCGCGCCGCTCGCTGCGTGCCAACCGCACCCACACCTCGACGCTGCGCGCGCTCGCGATATCGCAGTGGCAGCTCGGCCAGCGCGAGCAGGCCCGCGAGACGATCGCAGAGCTTCTGCGGCTGGAGCCCGCGTTGACGGTGAAGGGCTGGCTCGAGCGCTCGCCGAGCAGCGCCTACCGGACGGGAAAACTGTGGTCCTCGGTGCTGCGAGAGGCCGGCGTGCCCGCCTAGCGCGGGCAGGGCGCCGGAATCGATTCAACCGGCTGAGAGGGAGGGGAGGATGAGCAAGATCGGGCCCGAAGGCGGAGTGGGCGGCGTAGGTGGGGTAGGCGGCGTAGGCGGAGTCGGTGGCGTCGGCGGCGTAGGCGGAGTCGGCGGTGTGGGCGGGGTTGCGGGTCCGAACTGGGCCTGGGGGTCGGGCAGCCCGCTCGTGAGCGACGCGCTGATCAAGCATCGCGACGGGATCGTCGGCTCCTGGCAGGGACCGCTGACGACGCTGAATCCGATCCCGCAAGACCTGCCCTCGAATCTGGAGCGCTGGGATCCGGCAGTGCGGGCCGCCATCCTGGACTTCGAGATGCTGTCGCCGCTGCATGTCACGCGGCACGCCGAGGCTTATCCGCAGCAGGCGAGCGCCAGCCGCTCGCTCACGCTCTGGCACGTCAACGTCACGCCCGGCCCGGGGGTGCCGCCGGCCGCAAGCCTGAAGCGCGTGGTCAGCTTCAAGCGGCCGCGCATCGGCGTATTCAGGGCCCAGCTGGCGTTCCTCGAGGGCTATTCGGACCTGCGCGAGGACCGTGCGAGCGAGATCATGGCGCAGATGGCCTCGCCGATCGCATTCTGGTCTTCGGTAGCGAACCTGCACGCCGATCGGAACCGCTGGACCCTGGAGCTTCTCGACGCCGCGCTGCGGCTGGCAGGGGTCGTGGAACAGCGATTCAAGCACGCGCTCGCCTGCAGGCGTCCGGTCGAATTCTCGCCGCAGGTGCAACCGATGATCGTGACGCCCGCGCACGGCACTTTGCCGAGCGGTCATTCGACCGAGGCTCACCTGGTCGCCTACGTCCTGTGGCGTCTGCTCAGGCCGAGAGTGAACCGCAGGTGGCTCGAACAGCTGATGCGGCAGGCGGCGCGAGTAGCGATCAACCGAACCGTGGCCGGCCTGCATTTCCCGGTGGACAGCGCCGCCGGCCAGCTGCTGGGGCTGACGCTCGGGGACTACTTCGTGCACCGGTGCGGCGCCGCGCCGAGCTACCGGGCATGGCGCTTCGATGGCGAGCGTTACGTGGGCGGGAACGATTTCGATTG
>CAZVHU010000166.1:0-6864 GCA_964627075.1 uncultured Enterobacteriaceae bacterium
CCCGCCGGGCGAGGACCGCGGCGCAAGCTCCCGCCCGGGCCCGCCCTGCCGCAGCCTGCGCGCTGCGCTAGGCGCTTGACGCGCTGCCGTTACAACATCCGCCAGCCCGCCTGATCCTGCAAGAGTTGCGTGCGCTCGGATATTTCGGGGGACAAGACCTTCTGTTCGCGCGGACCTGGTGATTGAATGAGCTAAGCGCAGCGCAAAGCGGCGCGCGCTGCGAGTGCTCGGGCCCGTCGCGCCCTGGCTTGCCGCGGCGACATGGGGCCGCGATCGTCGCCCGGCGGGTGGTTTGTTGCGGGTACTCGTGGGTTGAGTGCCCGCAGCAAACCGGGCCCCGCCAGACGATCACGCTTTGCGGCACCGTCGCCGCGGCAAGCCAGGGCGCGACGGCACGCAGCGCAGCCCTTGACCGCGGTCAAGGGCGAACACGCCGCGGCGCTCGCAAAATCGCGGCTCCGCAATTGGAGGAGCCCCGCATGCCGTCCGACATCGAGATCGCGCAGGCCGCGAAGCTGCAGCGCATCTCCCGCATCGCGCAGGAAAAGCTCGGCATCGCCGAAGAGCACCTCGAGCCCTACGGCCACTACAAGGCCAAGGTCTCGCTCGAGTACCTGGATTCCCTCAAGGGGCGCAAGAACGGCAAGCTGATCCTGGTCACCGCGATGACGCCGACGCCCGCGGGCGAGGGCAAGACCACCACCACGGTCGGGCTGGGCGACGCGCTCAACCATATCGGCAAGAAGGCCGTGATCTGCCTGCGCGAGCCCTCGCTCGGGCCGGTGTTCGGGGTGAAGGGCGGCGCCGCCGGCGGCGGCTACGCGCAGGTGGTGCCGATGGAGGACATCAACCTGCACTTCACGGGGGACTTCTCGGCCATCGGGCTGGCGAACAACCTGCTCGCGGCGATGCTCGACAACCACATCCACCACGGCAACGAACTCGGCATCGACGTGCGCCGCATCCAGTGGAAGCGCGTGATGGACATGAACGACCGCGCGCTGCGCGACATCGTGGTGTCGCTCGGCGGCACCGCCAACGGCTACCCGCGCGAGGACGGCTTCGACATCGTGGTGGCATCCGAGGTGATGGCGATCTTCTGCCTCGCGACCTCGCTCGAGGACCTGAAGAAGCGCCTCGGCAACATCGTGGTCGGCTACACCCGCGAGCAGAAGCCGGTGACGGCGAAGGACCTGAACGCGCACGGCGCCATGACCGTGCTGCTGAAGGACGCGCTCGCCCCGAACCTGGTGCAGACCCTGGAGAACAACCCGGCGTTCATCCACGGCGGGCCGTTCGCCAACATCGCGCACGGCTGCAACTCTGTGATCGCGACGCAGTCGGCGCTGAAGCTCGCCGACTACGTGGTCACCGAGGCGGGCTTCGGCGCCGACCTCGGCGCCGAGAAGTTCCTCGACATCAAGTGCCGCAAGTCCGGCCTGCGGCCCGACGCCGCGGTGATCGTCGCCACGATCCGCGCGCTCAAGTACCACGGCGGCGTGGACGTGAAGGAGGCCAACAAGGAGAACGTGGCGGCCCTCGAAAAGGGCCTCGCCAACCTCGAGCGCCACGTCGACAACGTCGCCAAGGTCTACGGCATTCCCTGCGTGGTGTCGATCAACCGCTTCAACTTCGACACCGCGGCCGAGATCGCGCTGCTCCAGGAGCGCATGAAGAAGCTCGGCGTGCCGGTGGTGCTGGCGACGCACTGGGGCGACGGCGGCAGGGGCGCGGCCGGGCTCGCGCGCGTGGTGGTGGAACTGTGCGATAGGGGCGCGAAGGCGAATCTGCTCTACCAGGACTCCGACACGCTGTGGGACAAGATCTCGAAGGTCGCGAAGCAGGTCTACCGGGCCTCCGAAGTGACCGCCGACACCAAGGTGCGCGGCCAGATCAAGCGGCTGCAGGAGGAGGGCTACGGCCACTACCCGGTATGCGTGGCGAAGACGCAGTACTCGTTTTCCACCGACGCGCGGCTGCGCGGTGCGCCCGGCGGCCACGTCATCAACGTGCGCGAGGTGCGCCTTGCCGCGGGCGCCGAGTTCATCGTCATGATCTGCGGCGACATCATGACCATGCCCGGGTTGCCGAAGGTGCCCTCGGCGGCGAAGATCGACCTCGTCGGCGGCAAGGTGGTCGGGCTGTTCTAGTAGAATCCGACCCCGCACCGCCATTTTCCCGTGCTCCAGGAATTCGCCACCGAAGCGTTCTGGATCGGTCTCGCGCAGATCATCGGCGTCAACATCGTCCTGTCGGGCGACAACGCGGTGGTGATCGCGCTGGCCGCGCGCTCGCTGCCCGCCCGCCAGCAGAAGCTGGCCGTGCTGTGGGGCAGCGGGGCAGCGGTCGTGATGCGGATCGCGCTCACGGTCTTCGCCGTGGCGCTGCTCACGCTGCCGTGGCTGAAGCTCGTGGGCGCGGCGCTGCTGCTCTGGATCGGCGTCAAGCTGCTGATACCCGAGGACGGCGACGGCGACATCGAGTCGAGCGACAGCCTGATGGCTGCGATCAAGACCATCCTGATCGCCGACCTGGTGATGAGCCTGGACAACGTGATCGCGGTCGCCGCCGCGGCCAAGGGCAGCTACCTGCTGCTGGTTCTCGGCCTCGCGATCAGCATTCCGCTGGTGATCTTCGGCGCTACGCTGCTTCTGAAGCTCATGGACCGCTTCCCGATCATCATCACCGTCGGCGCCGGGCTGCTCGGCTGGGTGGCCGGCGAGATGGCGGCCACAGACCCGGTGGTGAAGGACTGGATCGACGCCAATGCCGCCTGGTTGCACTCCGGCGCCGCGGCGATCGGCGCGGCGTTCGTGGTGGTCCTGGGCAAGTGGCTCGGGCGCCGGGCGCTCGGGCGCATGGAGCGCCGCGGCGAAGACCTCGCGCCGGCGCAGCAGCCGGGCGAGCGGGGAGGTATGCAATGAGGAAACTGCTGGTGCCGGTGGACGGGTCGGACTGCTCGCTGCGCGCGCTCGAGTACGTGATCGGGGCGCGCGCCAGGCTGCGCGACCCGCAGGCGCTCAAGATCCACCTGCTCAACGTGCAGGCGCCGCTGCGCGGGGACGTCTCCATGTTCGTCGGCGAGGAGCGGATCAGGGCCTACCATCGCGAGGAGGGCGAGAAGGCGCTCGCCGCGGCCCGCGCGCTGCTCGACAAGGCGGGCATCGCCTACCGCTTCCACATCAAGGTCGGCGAGCCGGCCGAGGTGATCACGCGCATGGCCGCCGAGCGGGGCTGCGACGGCATCGTCATGGGCACGCACGGCCGGGGCGCGATCGCCGGCATGCTGCTGGGGTCGGTTGCGGCCAAGGTGCTGCACCAGTCCACGATGCCGGTGCTGTTCGTGAAGTAGCGCGGGCCGCCCGGTCTTGACGGCAGTCAATGGCGCAAACGGCTCGGATCGCCGAGAATTCGGTCCGTTCAACGCAACGCGACTGAGGAGGTGGGACATGAGGCAAGCAATCGCAGGAGTCGGTGTCGCGCTCGCCGCGGCGCTCGCGCCGTTCGCGGGCCACGCCTGGGAGCCGACCAAGACGGTGGAGTTCATCGTGCCCGCGGGCACGGGCGGCGGCGCCGACCAGATGGCGCGCGTGAGCCAGTCCATCATCGCCAAGCACAACCTGATGAAGCAGTCGCTGGTGGTGATCAACAAGGCCGGAGGCGCCGGCGCCGAGGGCTTCCTCGACGTCAAGGGCGCGAAGGGCGAGCCGCACAAGATCATCATCACGCTGTCGAACCTGTTCACCACGCCGCTCGCCACCGGCGTGCCGTTCAACTGGCGCGACCTGACCCCGGTGCAGATGCTGGCGCTCGACCAGTTCGTGCTGTGGGTGAACGCCGAGTCCCCGTACAAGAGCGCCAAGGAGTACGTCGAGGCGGCGAAGAAGGCCGGCCCGGGCAAGTTCAAGATGGCGGGCACCGGCTCCAAGCAGGAAGACCAGATCATCACCGCCGCGATCGAGCAGCGCACCGGCACCAAGTTCACCTACATCCCGTTCAAGGGCGGCGGCGACGTCGCGGTGCAGCTCGTGGGCAAGCACGTCGACTCGACTGTCAACAACCCGATCGAGGCGGTGGCGCAGTGGCGCGCCGGCAAGCTGCGGCCGCTGTGCGTGTTCGACCCCAAGCGCATGCCGTACAAGAACAAGGTCACCGACAAGATGGCCTGGTCCGACATCCCGACCTGCAAGGAAGGCGGCCTCGACGTCGACTACCTGATGCTGCGGGGCATCTTCATGGCGCCCGAGGTCAAGCCCGAGCACGTCGAGTACTACGTCGGCCTTTTCAAGAAGGTGATGGCGACGCCGGAGTGGAAGGACCTGATGGAGCGCGGCGCCTTCAACCAGACCACGCTCGCCGGCAAGGAGTACGCCGAGTGGGTGGCGCGCGAGGAAGCGCGGCACGTGGCGCTGATGAAGGGCGCCGGCTTCATCTCCGGCCAGCGCTAACGGCCGGGGCCGAGGGGGGAAAATGAGCGAGGGCCCGCAGGGCGGGGGGGCGGGCCGCGCCGCCTTCGGCGTCAGGGCCGCGGAGCTCGCGGTGGCGGCCCTGTTTTTCGCGCTCGGCGCGCTGGTGATGTACGACAGCGTGCGGCTGGGCGCGAAATGGGCCGAGGACGGCCCGCAGGCGGGCTACTTCCCCTTCTACATCGGCGTCATCATCTGCGTCGCCTCGCTCGTCAACCTGGGGCGCGCGCTCGCCATCCGGCCGCAGCGCGACCGGACCTTCGTGGAGATCGGGCAGCTCAAGCTGGTCTGCGCGGTGCTGGTGCCGACCGCGATCTACGCCGCGCTCATCGGCTGGATCGGCATCTACGTCGCCTCGGTGCTGTTCATCGGCTTTTTCATGCGCTGGCTCGGCAAGTACCGGTGGTGGAAGGTGGCGGCGGTCGGCGTCGGCAACAGCGTCGTGTTCTTCCTCATCTTCGAGGTCTGGTTCAAGATCCCGCTGCCCAAGGGCCCGCTCGAGGCGGCGCTGGGGTTGAACTGAGATGGAGGAGCTGCAGTCGCTCGCGCAGGGCTTCGCGGTCGCGCTGTCGCTGAAGAACGTCGCGCTGATGTTCGCAGGGGTGATCCTCGGCGTGATCATCGGCGTGCTGCCGGGGCTGGGCGGCGCCAACGGCGTCGCCATCCTGCTGCCGCTCACCTTTGGCATGGCCCAGGTGCCCGGCGGCACCACCTCGGCGATCATCCTGCTGTCGTGCATCTACTGGGGGGCGCTGTTCGGCGGCGCGATCACCAGCATCCTGTTCAACATCCCGGGCGAGCCCTGGTCGGTGGCGACCACCTTCGACGGCTACCCGCTGGCGCAGAAGGGCCGCCCGGGCGAGGCGCTCACCGCCGCGTTCACCTCGTCTTTCGTCGGCGCGCTGGTGGCCGTGATCGTGATCACCTTCCTGTCGCCGATCGTGGCGCGCTTCGCGCTCGAGTTCGGGCCGCCGGAGTTCTTCTCGGTGTACCTGCTCACCTTCTGCGCCTTCGTCGGCATGTCGAAGGAGCCGCCGTTCAAGACGCTCGCCGCGATGATGACCGGTTTCGCGCTCGCGGCCGTCGGCACCGACCCGGTGACCGGGGCGCTGCGGCTGACCTTCGGCAGCACGCACCTGCTGAAGGGCTTCGACTTCCTCACCGCGGTGATCGGCCTGTTCGGCATCGGCGAGATCCTGTTGACGCTGGAGGAGGGCCTTGCCTTCAAGGGCGCGCAGGCCAGGCTCAACATGAAGGTGGTGCTCGAGACCTGGAAGGAGCTGCCCAGGTACTGGCTCACCTCGGCGCGCTCCTCGGCCGTGGGCTGTTTCATGGGCATCGTGCCGGGCGGCGCGACGCCGGCCTCGTTCATGAGCTATGGGGTGGCGCGGCGCTTCTCCAGGGACGGCGACAAGTTCGGCACCGGGCAGGTCGAGGGCGTGGTGGCGCCGGAGACCGCGGCGCACGCCGCGGGCACTTCCGCCTTGCTGCCGATGATCACGCTCGGCGTGCCCGGCTCGCCGACCGCCGCAGTGCTGCTCGGCGGGCTGCTCATCTGGGGCTTGCAGCCGGGGCCGCTGCTGTTCGTGGAGCAGAAGGACTTCGTCTGGGGCCTGATCGCGAGCATGTACCTGGGCAACATCGCCGGGCTGATCGTGGTGCTCACCTGCGTGCCGCTGTTCGCGGCCATCCTCCGCGTGCCGTTCTCGGTGATCGCGCCGATCATCATGGTGATCTGCGCCATCGGCGCCTACACCGTCGCCAACTCGATCTTCGACGTCTGGATGATGGTGGTGTTCGGCGTGCTGGGCTACCTGTTCAAGAAGCTGCAGTACCCGCTCGCGCCGATGGTGCTGGCGATCGTGCTCGGCGACCGCGCCGAGTCCTCGTTCCGCCAGGCGATGCTGGTGTCGCAGGGCGACCTGTCCATCTTCTTCTCCAAGCCGCTGGTGGGCTCGCTCACCGGCCTCGCCCTGTTCCTGCTCGCCTGGCCGCTGCTTTCGTTCCTGCTCGCGAAAGCGCGCGGCCGCTAGGCGCGCGATTTCCGGTAGACCAGCGCGGCGCTCGCGACGTCCTCCACCGCGACCCCTACCGACTTGAACAGCGTGATCTCGTCGGCCGACTCGCGCGCCGGGCGGCTGCCGGCGATCACCTCGCCGATCTCGGCGAACACCTCGCCAGCGGCGATCACGTCGCCGGACTCGGTGCCGGCGGCCTGGCGCGACTCGACGTAGAGCTTGGATTGCAGCAGCACGGCGTCGTCGAGCTCGCGCCAGTCGGGCCGCGGCGCGCCGACCGCGTTGACGTGCGCGCCGGGCGAGAGCCACTTGCCCGCGAGCACCGGGTTGCGCGCGCTCGTCGCCACCACCACCACGTCGGCGCCGCGCACCGCTTCCTC
>CAZVHU010000167.1:0-6800 GCA_964627075.1 uncultured Enterobacteriaceae bacterium
TGCTGCTTGTGCAGGTCGAGGTTGACCGCCTGCTTCTTCTTGTTGAGGTAGTCCTGCTTGAGCTTCTCCTCTTCGCCGCGGCCGCGCTCGAGCGATTCGAGCTGGTCGGCCCACACCAGGAAGTAGCCCGCCACCGGCAGCGCGACCAGGATCGCGAGCAGCACCACGGTCATCGGCAGCGCGCCCCAGGTGCCGGGGTCGCGCCAGTTGGTGCGCTTGAAGTCTTCTACGAACGCGTTCAGGTTGATCGCCATGGCTCAGCCCTTCTTCGCGGCGGGCTTGGCCGCCGGCTTGGCCGCGTCCTTGCTTGCCTCGGCGGCGGCGCGCTTGAGCGAGAAGTTGAGGTTGAATTCCGAGACACGCTTCTTGTCCACGGTGCTCGCCTTGATCTCCACCAGGCCGGGGTTCGTCAGCCACGGCGAGGACTCGATGTTGCGCATCAGGGCCGAGACGCGCGCGTTCGACTGCGCGTAGCCGACGACGTTGACGGCGAGGCCCTTCTGCTTGACCGACTTCAGGTACACGCCCTCCGGCATCTGCCGCACCAGCTGGTCGAGCAGGTACACGGTCTGCGCGCGGTCCGCCTGCAAGGTCTCGATCACCTGCTTGCGCGCCAGCAGCGCCGCGATCTCGTCGCGCAGCTTCTTGATCTCGTCGATCTCCTTGTCGAGCTTGGCGATCTCGCCCTTCATGAAGGCGTTGCGGTCGTTCTGCACCGTGACGCGCTGGTCGTTGACGAACCAGACCGCGCCTACGATCACCAGGCCGAGCAAGGCGGTGAAGCCAGCCAACACCGCGAAGTGGGTGCGGGCGCGCTTGCGCCGCTCCTCGCGGTGCGGCAGCAGGTTGATTCTGACGCTCATGACGGGTCGAACCTCCGCATCGCGAGGCCGCAGGCCACGATCAGCGACGGCGCGTCCTGCATCAGCTTCTTCAACTGCACGCGCGGCGCCGCCTGCATCGCGGCGAACGGGTTGGCGACCATGGTGGGCACCTGGGTGCGGGCGTGCACCACCTCGTCCAGTCCCTGGATCACCGCCGAGCCGCCCGCGAGCAGGATCTGGTCGACGTTGTGGTACGAAGTCGAGCTGAAGAAGAACTGCAGCGCGCGCTGCACTTCCACCGCCAGGTTCTCCATGAACGGGCGCTGCACCTCGGACTCGAAGTCGTCGGGCAGGCCGCCGGAGCGCTTCGCGTTCTCGGCCTCCTCCGGGCTCATGCCGTAGCGCGCGACGATGTCGGCGGTGAGCTGGTTGCCGCCGAACGCCTGCTCGCGCGAGTACACCGACTGCTCGTTGCGCAGCACGCTTACGTTCATGACGTTGGCGCCGACGTCCACCACCGCCACGTTCTGGTCCTTGCCGGTGCCGGCGAGCTGGCGCACCACCAGGTCGAGCGCCGCCATCTGGGCGAAGGACTCGACGTCCATCACGATCGCCTTCAGGCCCGCGGATTCCGCCACCGCCACGCGGTCTTCCACCTTCTCCTTGCGGGTGGCGGCGATCAGCACTTCCTGCTCGTCGGGGCTGCCGGGCGCCGGTCCGACCACCTGGAAGTCCAGGTTCACCTCCTCGAGCGCGAACGGGATGTACTGGTTGGCCTCGGTCTCGACCTGCGCCTCGAGCTCTTCCTCGCGCAGCCCCGCGGCGACGATGATCTTCTTGGTGATCACGGCACCCGAGGGGACCGACATCGCGACGTGCCGCGTTCGGGTGCCCAGGCGCTTGTGGCCGCGCTTCACCGCGTCGGCGACCAACTCCAGGTTATTGATGTTGCCGTCGACCACCGCGTCCTTGCCCAGCGCCTCGATGGCGTAGCGCTCCACCCGGTAGCTGCCCCGGCCGGCCTCGACGATCTCGAGCATCTTTACCGACGAAGAACTGATGTCCAGCCCGAAAAGGGGTGGCGCCTTCGGCTTGAAGATGTCGAGGTTCATCTTGTTTTCCCCACTTTTTCCCTTTGGTATCGGCCGTTTAGGCGCGATACATAGAATTCGCGTTAAATCCTAGCAACAAGTTCCACGAAGTGTCTAGTGAATCTTCCACGCGGACGCCAGTCCTATAATGTTCGCGTCCTCCCCGCGTGCGCAGACCCGCCAGAGCTGGTGTAAGTACCTTGAGTTTGCTACGTTTTTTGGCATTTCCGCTGGTCCTCTTGGCGGGGCTGGCGGCCGCCGGGGCGTTCCTTGCGGCGCTGGTCGTCGCCCTTGCCTGGCCCAACCTGCCGACGCTCGAGACGCTCACCGATTACCAGCCCAAGATCCCCCTGCGCGTCTACACCGCGGAAGGCGCGCTGATCGGCGAGTTCGGCGAGGAGCGGCGGCTGCTGATCTCGATCGGCGAGGTGCCCGAGCAGCTCAAGCACGCGATCCTCGCCGCCGAAGACGAGCGCTTCTACCAGCACGCGGGCATCGATTACATCGGCGTGGCGCGCGCCGCGTACGCCAACCTGGTGCAGGGCGGCCGCCGGCAGGGCGCGAGCACGATCACGATGCAGGTGGCGCGCAATTTCTTCCTGACGTCGGAGAAGACGCTGACCCGAAAACTCTACGAAGCGTTGCTCGCGTTCAAGATCGAGCACAGCCTCACGAAGGACCAGATCCTCGAGCTCTACGTCAACCAGATCTATCTCGGCCAGCGCGCCTACGGATTCGCCGCGGCGTCGCAGATTTACTTCAGCAAATCGCTCGACCGGCTGACGCTTGGCGAGGCGGCGGTGCTCGCCGGACTGCCGAAAGCACCGTCGTCCTACAACCCTGTTGCGAATCCGCAACGCGCGAAGCAGCGACAGCAATACGTGCTGCGGCGCATGAAAGAGCTCGGCCACATCACCGACCAGCAGTACGGCGACGCCCTGAAGGCGCCGATTATTGTGCGCCGCACAGTCGACGACTTCGCCGGCCTGCACGGTGAATACATCGCCGAGATGGTCCGGCAGTCGCTCTACGAGCAGTTCCCGGAGGACATCTACTCCAAGGGCTTTCGCGTCTACACCACGATCCGCAAGGCGGACCAGGATGCGGCTTACGAGGCCGTGCGCCGCGGCCTGCTCGACTACGACCGCCGCCATGGCTACCGCGGCCCCGAGGCGTTCGTGGAGCTTTCCCCCAAGGCCGCGGACGACGAGCTCGAGGAGGCGCTCGCCGAACATGGCGACGTCGACGACCTGCGCGCGGCGCTGGTGCTCGCGGCGAGCACGCGCGAAGTGCGGGCTCTTCTGAGGAGCGGCGAGATCGCCAGCGTCACCGGCGAGGGCCTGCGCTTCGTCGCGCGCGCGCTGGAGGACAAGGCCGCGCCCGCGCGGCGCCGCCGGCGCGGCTCGGTGATCCGCGTGCAGCGCGACGAGAAGAAGAACTGGCACGTCGTGCAGTTGCCCGAAGCGGAGGGCGCGTTCGTCGCCATCGACCCGCAGGACGGCGCGATCCGCGCGCTGGTGGGCGGCTTCGACTTCCACCGCAACAAGTTCAACCACGTCACCCAGGCGTGGCGCCAGCCGGGATCGTCGTTCAAGCCGTTCATCTACTCGGCGTCGCTGGAGAAGGGCTTCACCCCCGCGACCGTGATCGCCGACGAGCCGATCGTGGTCGAGGCCGAGGTGACCGGCAGCCAGCGCTGGGAGCCGAAGAACTACGACGGCAAGTTCGAGGGGCCGATGCGGCTGCGCACGGCGCTCGCGAAATCCAAGAACATGGTGTCGATCCGCATCGTGCAGGGCATCAACCCGAAGTACGCGCAGGACTACGTGACGCGCTTCGGATTCGACGCCGACAAGCACCCGCCCTACCTCACGCTCGCGCTCGGCGCGGGCGCGGTGACGCCGCTGCAGATGGCGCGCGGCTACGCCGTGTTCGCCAACGGCGGCTACCTGGTGCAGCCGTATTTCATCCAGAAGGTCGTCGACGATCGCGGCAACCCGATCGGCGCCGCGCTGCCGCAGCGCGCCGGCGACGAGTCGCTGCGCGTGATCGACGCGCGCAACGCCTTCATCATGGACTCGATGATGCAGGACGTGACGCGCTACGGCACCGCCGCGAGCGCCGCCAGGCTCGGCCGCCGCGACCTCGCGGGCAAGACCGGCACCACCAACGACTTCGTGGACGCCTGGTTCTGCGGCTACCAGCCGACCCTGGTCGGCATCTCGTGGATCGGATTCGACCAGCCGCGGACGCTCGGCAAGAACCAGACCGGCGGCCGCGTCGCGCTGCCGATCTGGATCGACTACATGGCCAAGACCCTGAAGACGATCCCGGAGATGGCGCGCGAAGTCCCCGAGGGCGTGGTGACGCTCAGCACCGAGCACCTGCCGGCGGCGCCCGCCGACATCAAGAGCACGATCGAGTTCTTCTACCGCGAGTTCGTGCCGAAGGAGGAAGAGACCAGGCCCGCGCCGTTGCCCGACCCGGCGGCCTAGCCCCGCCATCGTCCCCGCGGAGGGCCTGCCCCCGACGCGACCGGGGGGCGGGGGCCCATGCTTCAGCTTGCCGCCAGCAGCACCGCCGTACCGCTCTGCGCCGAGGCAAGCCGCGAGACCGCGGCGAACAGCTCGCCGCCATCGCGCGTGTCGCGCCAGGCCGCGCCGTCATGGCGGAAGTGGAAACCTCCCGACTTCGCCGCCACCCAGATCTCGCGCGCCGCGCCATGGCGGTTGATCACCATCTTCGTGCCGTTCGCGAACTCGATCTCGAGCACGCCGTCGCCCTTTCTCTCCAGGTCCGCGTCGAGGGCGCCCGCCTCGATCACGCGCTCGAAGGCGCGCTCGAGCGCGGCCAGAGCGCTCTCGGCGAGCGCCTCGAATTCCGACTCGGAGAGCGGCTGCGTCACGGAGTTCTCTCCTGCTACCATGCCCATTCTATGCGCGTCCCGCGCCCGTTCCTCGCTGCCGTCTGCGCCGCCCTGGCGCTGCTGGCGGCCGCCGGCTGCGGGCAGCGCGGGCCGCTTTACCTGCGCGATGCGCCGCCGCCGGGCGTGAAGCCGGCAAAGCCCGAGCCCTACCAGCCCGTGCCCTACCCGCAGCAGCCGGGCGAGGACGACGCCTCGGGCGAGAAGAAGAAGTAGCCGCCCGCTCATGTCCTTCGCTTATCGCGATGGCGCGCTTTGCGCCGAGCAGGTGCCGCTCGAGGAGATCGCGCGCCGCCACGGCACGCCCTGCTACGTCTACTCGCGCGCCGCGATCGAGCGCAACTACGGCGAGTACGCGCGCGCGCTCGCAAGCAGGCCCGCGCTGGTCGCCTACTCGGTCAAGGCGAACTCCAACCTCGCGGTGCTCGCGCTGATGGCGCGGCTGGGCGCGGGCTTCGACATCGTCTCGGGCGGCGAGCTCGCGCGGGTGCTCGCCGCGGGAGGCGACGCGCGCAAGGTGCTGTTCTCGGGCGTGGGCAAGACCGAGGCGGAGATCGAGCAGGCGCTGCGCGCGGGGGTGCTGTGCCTGAACCTGGAGTCGGAGACCGAGCTTGCGCGGGTCGCCGCGGCGGCCGCGCGCCTGGGCACGCGCGCGCCGGTCGCGTTCCGCGTCAACCCGGACGTGGACGCGAAGACGCACCCTTACATCTCCACGGGCCTGAAGCAGAACAAGTTCGGCATCGCCTACACCGACGCCGAGCGCCTCTACCGTGCGGCGGCGGACGACCGCCATGTCGAGGTGGCCGGCATCGGCTGCCACATCGGCTCGCTCATGATGGACCCCGCGCCGTTCGCGGCCGCTGCCGAGCGCATCGTGGCGCTGGTCGACCGGCTCTCGGCGGCGGGCATTTCGCTTGCGCACGTCGATCTGGGCGGCGGCATCGGGATACGCTACCGGGACGAGGCGCCGGCGCCGGTCGCCGACTTCATGCGCGCCGCGCGCAGCGCCCTCGGGGCGCGGCCGCACACGCTGGTCGTGGACCCGGGGCGCTCGATCGTGGGCGACGCGGGGCTGCTGCTCGCGCGCGTCGAGTACGTGAAGCCCGGGGAGCAGAAGAACTTCGTGGTCGTGGACGCCGCCATGAACGACCTGCTGAGGCCCGCCCTGTACGACGCCTGGCACGAGGTGCTGCCGGTGCGCGAGTCGGGCAAGACCGACGCGGGCGTGCTCTACGACGTCGTCGGCCCGGTGTGCGAGAGCGCGGACTTCCTCGCCCGCGGGCGGCGCCTCAAGGTGCGACCGGGCGAGCTCGTGGCGCTGATGTGCGCGGGCGCCTACGGCATGGCGATGAGCTCCAACTACAACACGCGGCCCCGCGCCGCCGAGGTGATGGTGGATGGCGCCGCCGCGCACCTCGTGCGCCAGCGCGAGACGCCCGAGCAACTTTTCGCGCCGGAGGCTGTCCCGCAGTGGTGAAGCCCGCGCCCCTCCTCGCGCTTGCGGTCACCGCCGGGCTGCTCGCCGCCTGCGATCGCGGCTCCGAGGCGGCGAAGAAAGCCGGCCCGCCCGCCGCGCTCATCACCGCCGCCGTGGTCCAGCCGCGCACGATCGAAGTCGGCGAGCACGTGGTCGGCTCGCTCGAGTCGGTGGTGGACCCGAGCCTGGGCGCGGAAGTCGCCGGGCGCGTGACCAGGGTGCACGCCTTCACCGGCAAGAAGGTGGCGCGCGGCGAGCTGCTCGCCGAGATCGACCCGCAGGACTTCGAGATCCAGTCGCGCGCCGACGCCGCCGAGATCGCGCGCCTGCAGGCGCTGCTCGCGCAGCAGGAGCGCGTGGTCGAGCGCCAGCAGAAGCTCGTGGCGCAGGGCTTCATCTCGCAGAACGCGCTCGACGACGCGACCACGCAGCGCGCAGCGCTCAGGGAGCAGATCGCGGCGGCAAGGGCGCGCGCCGACCAGACG
>CAZVHU010000168.1:0-6772 GCA_964627075.1 uncultured Enterobacteriaceae bacterium
TATTTCGATCGGGCCGCCGGAACTGCTTTTTCGAGCCGAAATAGGGCTCTGACCCCTATTTTCCGGAGCGGCCGGGTGCTACTTGCAGCGCAGGTTCGCCGACCAGTCCTCGATCGGCCTGGTGCAGTCCTGCTCGTTGACGCGCCGCTCGGGGTCGAGCGGCGGCGGCGGCCAGGTCGGCGTGATCGCCGCAAACGGGTTCGCGTTCACGTAGGAGTAGCCCCCGGAATCGCCGTAGGCCATGAGGCTCATCAGGCCGATTGCGACCACCGCTGCCCCGGCTGCGCTCGAGCTTGAAGTGGTGGCGTACGAGAGGGACGCGGTTCCGGTGGCGCCCGGCGGCGGCACCCCCAGGAAATTGCCGCGGTAGGCCCACGCATAATTCGCGTTGCATCCGGCAAGCGCGACGCAGGCGGCAAGGCATGCGGCGAGTCGAAGCATGCGTCGATTCTACGCCGTGGCGCGCAGCAGCCTGTCGCGCACTGCCTGCCACGCCGGCTCCTCGGGTGGCGATTCGATGAGAATCTGCTCGCAGTCCGCGCCGTCCAGCTCGCGCAGCGCGGCGTAAAGCCGCCGCGCGTAAGCCGCCGGATCGCGCGGCATCCTGAGCCAGTAGTCCACCCGCTCGTCCGGTCGCGAGAACGCGAGCACCGCGACGTGCGCGCCGCGCGCGGCGATCTCGGCGTCGAGGGCGTGCGGCGCAACGAGGCGCGCCGGCGTGCGGGGCGCGTAGTGGCGCTCGAGCGTACCCGGCGCGCGCGGCGCCGCGGCGTCCGCGGGCGCGAGCACTTCGCCGAGCGCTTGCTCGAGCTCGCGCGCGCCGATGTGCCCCGGGCGCAGCAGCACCGGCCGCCCGCGGGAGAGGTCCACGATGGTGGACTCGATGCCGATCTCGCTCGCCCCGCCTTCGAGCACGAGGTCCACTTCGCCTCCCAAGTCGGCGCGCACGTGCGCGGCCGTGGTCGGGCTCAGTCGCCCGAAACGGTTCGCCGAAGGCGCGGCCACGCCTGAGCCGAACGCCTTGAGCAGCGCCTGC
This sequence comes from uncultured Enterobacteriaceae bacterium, assembly GCA_964627075.1. Lineage (GTDB taxonomy): Bacteria > Pseudomonadota > Gammaproteobacteria > Burkholderiales > SG8-39 > 2-02-FULL-66-14. Next base: position 1,037 of record CAZVHU010000168.1, read on the forward strand.
GCCACTGGGTGCGAAGGCACGCGCAGGCCGATCGTGTCCTGCCCGCCGGTGACGAAGTCGCGCGCGAGCGCCGAGCGCTTGAGGATCAGCGTGAGCGGTCCCGGCCAGAAGCGCGCGGCGAGCTTGCGCGCCGCGGCCGGGACCTCGCGCGCCCAGGCGAACGCCGCCTCGGCGCTCGCGAAGTGCACGATCACGGGATGATCCGCCGGGCGGCGCTTTACCGCGTACAGGCGCCTCATCGCCTTCTCGCCGGATGCGTCCGCGCCCAGCCCGTAGACCGTTTCGGTGGGGAAGGCGACCAGGCCGCCGGCGCGCAGGATCTCCGCTGCGCGCCGGACCTCGTCGTTCACAATTTCAGCGGCGCGGCCTTGAGCACCGCCTCGGTCTGCCTGCGGCGGAACTCCTCGAGCTTTCTCGCGATCGCCTTGTCCGAGAGCGCGAGCAGCGCCACCGCGAACAGCGCCGCGTTCGCGGCGCCCGCCTCGCCGATGGCGAAGGTCGCGACCGGAATCCCTTTCGGCATCTGCACCGTGGAGAGCAGCGAATCCAGCCCCTGCAGATGCTTCGACGGCATCGGCACGCCGAGCACGGGAAGCGTCGTGTGCGCGGCGACCACGCCCGCGAGGTGCGCGGCGCCGCCGGCCGCCGCGATGATCGCCTTCATGCCGCGCGCCGCCGCGCCCTCGGTCCACTCGGCCAGCGCCTTGGGCGTGCGGTGCGCGCTCATCGCTTTCGCCTCGTAGGCGATGCCGAACTCCTCGAGCGTTCTCGCCGCGGCCTTCATCGTCTCCCAGTCGGAGGTCGAGCCCATGACGATTCCTACGAGTGCGCTCACTGGGAACTCCTTCCGATCACGATAGTTTCCGTCCGGTCAGGCGCTCGAGCGCCTCGCGGTACTTGGCCGAGGTGCGCGCGATCACCTCCGGCGGCAGCTTCGGCGCGGGCGGCGCCTTGTCCCAGTCGAGCGTCTCGAGGTAGTCGCGCACGAACTGCTTGTCGTATGAAGGCGGCGAGGAGCCCACCGCATACTGGTCGGCGGGCCAGAAGCGCGACGAGTCCGCCGTCAGCACCTCGTCGATCAGCGCGAGCGTCCCCTTGTCGTCGGTGCCGAACTCGAACTTGGTGTCGGCGATGAGGATGCCGCGGCTCGCGGCGAAATCCGCCGCCTCCCGGTACAGGCGAAGGCTGATCTCGCGCACCTTTTCCGCCACCGGCTTGCCGACGATCTCGCACATGCGCTCGAACGAGATGTTCTCGTCGTGCCCGCTCTCGGCCTTGGTCGCCGGGGTGAAGATCGGCTCGGGCAGCTTCTGCGCTTGCTTCAAGCCAGCCGGCAGCTTGATGCCGCACACGGCGCCCGTTGCCTGGTAGTCCTTCCAGCCCGAGCCGATGAGATAGCCGCGCACCACCGCCTCGATCGGCAGCGGCTTCAGTTTCTTCACCACGATGGCGCGGCCGCGCACTTGCTCCTTGTCGCCCGGCTCCTTCAGCACGCTCTCGGGGTCGATGCCGGTGAGGTGGTTGGGAACGATGTGGCCGAGCTTCGCGAACCAGAAGTTCGCGAGCTCCGTGAGCACGCGGCCCTTGTCCGGGATCGGGTCGGGCAGCACGACGTCGAACGCCGAGAGGCGGTCGGAGACCACGATCATCATCTTGTCGTCGCCGACGGCGTAGATGTCGCGCACCTTGCCGCGACCGATGCGTTTCAGGCCGCGCAGGTTGGATTCGTACAGAGCGGCCCCCTTCATGGATTCACCACAGAGGCACCGAGGTCACAGAGTAGGGCATCGAAAATCACGCTTCTTGAGATCTTCCCGGTTTTCTCTGTGCCCTCTGTGCCTCTCGTGGTCGCCGTTGTGTCTCTCGTGGTCGCCTTGTCATTCACCTCAAGCTGCCTGGCGCTCGAGTTCCGGCTTCCACCTGCCCTGGCAGGCGAGCGCGTTCATGCGCGCGCGGTGGTGGAAAGCCTTCTGCGCGGCTTGCGCGTTCGCCGCCTGGCCGCGCCAGGTATTGAGCGCCGGGTTCTGCAGCGCGCGCGAGTAGGAGAACGTCAGCGGCCACGGCAGCCCCTTGGTGGAGGCCATCGCGTTCAGGTGCGCGGTGGCGGACTCGTCCGACTGGCCGCCGGAGAGAAACACCACGCCGGGCTGCGCCGCCGGCACGGTGCGCTTGAGCACCCGCAGCGTGCGCTCGGCGACCTCGTCCACGCCCGCCTGGCGCTTGTTGTGCTTGCCCGAGACCACCATGCTCGCCTTCAGGATGGTGTGCTCGAACGAGACGTTGTGCGCGGCGAGCGCGGCGTAGGTCGCGCGCAGCGTCGCCTCGGTCACCTCCTCGCAGCGCTCGATCGAGTGCTCGCCCTCGAGCAGCACCTCGGGCTCGATCACCGGCACGATCGAGTTCGCCTGGCACAGCGCCGCATAGCGCGCGAGCGCGTGCGCGTTGGCATAGAGGCAGGCGTGTGTCGGGATTCCCTCGCCGATCGTGATCACCGCGCGCCACTTGGCGAAGCGCGCGCCGAGCTTGAAGTATTCCTCCAACCGCTTGCCCAGGCCGTCCAGCCCCTCGGTCACCTTCTCGCCGGGGCAGAGCGCGAGCGCGTGCACGCCCTTGTCCACCTTGATGCCGGGGATCACGCCCTTGCGCGCGAGGTAGTCGGCGAACGGCACGCCGTCGTCGGTCTTCTGGCGAATGGTCTCGTCGAACAGGATCACTCCCGAGATGAACTGCTCGATGCCAGGCGTGGTGAAAAGCAGCCCGCGGTAGGCGCGGCGGTTCTCCTCGGTGCATTCGACGCCGACCGACCTGAAGCGGGTTTCGCAGGTGCCGACCGATTCGTCGGCGGCGAGGACGCCCTTGCCGCGGGCGACCATGGCGGCCGCGGTCTTGGCAAGCAGTTTCTGGTCCATGCGGGGGCCTTTCGGGGAATGAGGCGGGATGACAGGGCGCGATTCTAGCGCCCGGCCTTGCCGCAGTCATCGCCCGCGTGCGGCTGCGGCCGCCTATTTCAGGTCGCGCGCCTCGAACCTCGCGAGCATCGTGCCGTCCTTGTCGCACAGCTCGAGCAGCCGCGCCCGGATCTTCCACATCCTCGTCCCGGCGAGCGTCTCCAGCACCGCCTGCTCCTGCTCCATGCCCTGCGCGCACGCCATGCGCGTGCTCGCCACGGGCCCGAACTCGACGGCCGAGCCATCCAGGCGGTAGCTGCCGGCGAGACGGTTGCAGCCGGCGGAACCGCGCAGCGAGGGCCCGTCGCCGGGCTTCTCGGCGGCGCGCAGCTCGATGTAGGGCCAGCGCCCGGCCTCGGACGCACCTGCCGGCCGGCCCGCCACCTCCACAAGCCTCCAGCGGGTGCTCTCCAGCTCCGCGGCCGGCGCTTGCGCCGGAGCCAGCACGGTTGCGAGCGCCGCCACGAGAGCCGCGGCGCGCGTATCGAGCCGGGTGTGGCGAAGCGGCGAACGCGTTGCGTCGTGTAAGCTGCGCGCACATTTAACCACGAGGCGGCCGCGTTCCGGCCGCGCCGCCGGTGCGGTGAACTTCCTGTTCTACTATCTGATCGTGGTTCCGGTGAGCCGCCTGCCCTACGGGTTGCTCTACCTGCTCTCGGACGCTGCGTACCTTGTGATCTGGCACGTGCTGCCCTACCGCAAGCGCGTGGTGCTCGACAACCTGCGGCGCTGCTTTCCGCGGCGGCCCGAAGGCGAGATCCGCGCGCTCGCCAGGGCCTTCTACCGCGAGTTCTGCGACCAGCTGCTGGAGACCTTCAAGAACTTTTCCATCGGCCGCGAGGAGGCGATCGCCCGGATGCGGCTCGCCAACCCGGGATTGCTCGACGCGCTCGCCGCGCAAGGGCGCAGCGCCGTGGTGTGCGTCGGGCACTACTGCAACTGGGAGCTCTGGATCCTCGCCTTCCCGCCGCAGGTGCGCTACCGCACGCTGGGCATCTACAAGAAGATGAAGAGCGATTTCTTCGATCGCAAGCTCTACGCCAGCCGCACGCGCTTCGGGCTGGACCTCGTCGTCATGAACGAGACCGGCAAGCGGCTGCGCCAGACCGCCGCCGAGACCAAGGCGGTGATGCTCGCCTTCGACCAGTCGCCGGCGATCTTCGAGCGCTGCACCTTCGTGGAATTCCTCGGCCGGCGCACCGCGGCCTATTTCGGCGTCGAGAAGTACGCGCGCGACTTCGACTTCGCAGTGGTCTACATGCACTTGCGGCGCGAGCGGCGCGGCTACTACAGCTGCGAGGCCGAGGTGCTTTTCGAGCGGCCGCGCGACACCGCCCGGGGGGAGATCACGCAGCGGCTGTTCGACGTGCTGGCGAAGGACATCGAGCGCGCGCCGCAATACTGGCTCTGGTCGCACCGGCGCTGGAAGCACGAGGCGGTGCCGGCCGAGGCGCTGCCGCAGCAACGCTAGAAGCGGTCAGCGCGCGCTGCGCCGCAGCCGTCGCGCCAGCCACGGCGCGACCAGAAGCAGGGCGGTGACGGCAAGGAAAGTCGCGGAAATCGGTTGCGTGAAGAACACGCTCGCGTCGCCCTGGCTGATCGAGAGCGCACGGCGGAACTGGGTTTCGGCGAGCGGCCCGAGGATGAGGCCGATCACCGCAGGCCCCACCGGGATGTCCCAGCGCCGCATGGCGAAGCCGAGCAGCCCGAAGACGTAGAGCGTCAGCAGGTCCACCCACGACTGGTGCAGGCTGTAGGCGCCGAGCGTCGCGAACACCAGGATCCCGGCGTAGAGCAGGTCGCGCGGGATCGAGAGCACCTTCACCCAGATGCCGATGAGCGGCAGGTTGAGCACGAGCAGGATCACGTTGCCCACGTAGAGGCTCGCGATCAGCCCCCAGACGAGATCGGCCTGCGACTGGAACAGCAGCGGCCCGGGCTGGATGCCGTAGTTCTGGAATGCGCCGAGCAGGATCGCCGCGGTGGCGGAGGTCGGGATGCCGAGCGTGAGCAGGGGCACGAGCACCCCGGTGGCCGATGCGTTGTTCGCCGCCTCGGGCCCCGCCACGCCCTCGATCGCGCCCTTGCCGAATTGCTCGGGATGCTTCGTCAGCTTCTTCTCCGCGGTGTACGAAAGGAACGTCGGGATCTCCGCGCCGCCCGCGGGAATGGTGCCGAACGGGAAGCCTATCGCGGTGGCGCGCAGCCACGCAGGCCACGAGCGCTTCCAGTCCTCGAGCGTCATCATCACGGAGCCGGAGAATTTCTCCATCGTTTCGGTGAGCCGGCTCTGGTAGGCAGCGACGTAGAGCGCCTCGCCCACCGCGAACAGGCCCACCGCGAGCACCACGACGTCCACGCCGTCGAGCAGTTCCGGCACGCCAAACGCGAATCGCGGTTGCCCCGTCTGGCTGTCGATGCCGACCAGGCCCAGAAACAGGCCCAAGAAAAGGCTGGTCAGCCCGCGCACCGTGGATGCGCCGAGCACCGCGGATACCGTGATGAACGCGAATACCATCAGCGAGAAGTACTCCGCCGGGCCGAACTTGAGCGCGAGGTCCACCACCAGCGGCGCAAGCAGCGTAAGCAGCACCGTGGCGATGGTGCCGGCGACGAACGAGCCGACCGCCGCGGTGGCGAGCGCGGGCCCGGCGCGCCCGGCCTTCGCCATGCGGTTGCCCTCGAGCGCGGTCGCGATCGAGGCCGATTCGCCGGGCGTGTTGAGCAGGATGGTGGTGGTCGAGCCGCCGTACATCGCGCCGTAGTAGATGCCGGCGAACATGATGAG
>CAZVHU010000169.1:0-6761 GCA_964627075.1 uncultured Enterobacteriaceae bacterium
CCGCTTCGGCATCGCTGAACTCATGAAAAACGTTCGTTCTTCAACGAACTGCTAGATGGCCGAGCCGCAGCATCACGAGCACCTGCCGCGGCGGCTGTGGTGGGTGCTGGCGCTGCTCACCTTCGTCTGGGGCTTCAACTGGACGGCGATGAAGGTGGCGATCTCGGAGGTGGCGCCCTTCACCTTCCGCACCTTCTGCCTCGGCGCCGGATCGGCGCTGCTGTTCGCGTTCCTCGCCGCCGGCCGCCAGCCGCTCGCGATCGCGCGCAGCGAATGGCCGCGCCTCGCGCTGATCGCGTTCTTCACCATCACCTGCTGGAACATCCTGGTGGTGTTCGGCCTGGCGCACATCCCCTCGGGCCGCGCCGCGATCCTCGCCTACACCATGCCGGCGTGGGCGATCCCGCTCTCGGTGTGGCTGCTGGGCGAGCGCATGACCGCGCGCAAGGCGCTCGGCCTCGCGCTCGGCATGGGCGGCATGGCGCTGCTGCTGTGGAACGAGTTCGCGCAGCTGCACGGCGCGCCGCTGGGCGCGCTGCTGGTGCTGGGCGCCGCGTTCACCTGGGCGATCGGCACCGTGCTGCAGAAGAAATTCCCGGTGCGCGCGCCGGTCGCGGCCTACACCGCGTGGATCATGCTGCTCGGAGGCGTGCCGATCTACATCGGAGCGCTGCTGCTCGAGGATTTCAGGGCGCTGGGCGAGGTGAGCCTGCTGGCGGCGCTGGCGGTCGCCTACAACGTGGTGTTCTCGTTCGCCTGGGCGCACTGGGCCTGGATCAAGCTCGCCACCACGGTGTCGGTGACCGTGTTCTCGCTCAGCATGCTGCTCATCCCCGTGGTGGGCGTCTTCAGCGGCATGCTGTTCCTCGGCGAGCGCCCCGGCTGGGAGGAGTACGCGGCGCTCGCGCTGGTGATCGGCTCGCTCGCCACGGTGATGCTGCCGCAGCGCGCGGCGGCGCGGAACGCGGCTCGCTGACCGCGGAACGCGACGGGGCGCTAAGCGGGCAGGGCGCGCAGCCGGGGCAGCCGCGCCACGTCCCAGGCGCGCACCGCCCACCGGAGCTGCTCGCGCGGCGCGACCTCTGCCGGGGGCGCGTGGCCGAGGAATGCGAGCGCGCGGGGCAGGTCGCCCAAGGTCGCCTCCGGCGCGCGCGTCTGCTTGGAGAGCTTCTCGCCCGCGGCGTTCACCGCGACGGGCACGTGCAGGTAGCGCGGCGTCGGCACGCCGAGCAACCGCTGCAGGTGGATCTGGCGCGCGGTGGAATCGAGCAGGTCGGCGCCGCGCACCACGTCGGTCACGCCCTGCGCGGCGTCGTCCGCCACCACCGCGAGCTGGTAGGCGACCTGGCCGTCGGCGCGCAGCAGCACGAAGTCGCCGACCTCGCGCTCGACCGACTGCTCGATGCGCCCGAGCAGGCGGTCGTCGAACGCGATCGTCCCGGGCCCGGTGCGCACGCGGAGCGCGCGCGGGCGCTTCCCCGGCGCGAGCCCGTTGCGGCAGGTGCCGGGGTAGATGCGCGCGCCGTCGGGCGCGAGCCCCGCGCCGGGCGCATTGCCGAAGACGAGCGCCGAGTCGGCGATCTCGGCCCGGCTGCAGCCGCACCAGTAGGTCATGCCGGCTTGCGCGAGCTTGTCGAGCGCCTCGCGGTAGAGCGCGGCGCGCGCGCTCTGGAAGACGGTCTCGCCGTCCCAGGAAAGGCCGAAGGCCTCGAGCTGGCGCCGGATCGCATCGGCCGCGCCCGGCTGCACGCGGGGCGCATCGAGATCCTCGATGCGCAGCAGCCAGGCACCGCCCGCGGCGCGCGCATCGAGCCAGCTCGCGAGCGCGGCCACCAGCGATCCGAAATGCAGCGGGCCGCTGGGGGAGGGGGCGAAACGCCCGACGTAGGCGCGCGTCATGACCTGCGCCGCATCTTACTTCGCGCGAGCGCGGCGCCTCGGTTAAACTCCCGCTCCCTCACACAGGACCCGCGCATGGCGACGATCGAGCTCACCAAGGAGAACTTCGAAAAGACGATCCACGACAACCCCATCGTGATCGTGGACTTCTGGGCGCCGTGGTGCGGCCCGTGCCGCGGCTTCGCGCCGGTGTTCGAGAAGGCGTCCGAGGCGCACGCCGACGTGGTGTTCGCCAAGGTGAACACCGACGAGCAGCAGGAGCTCGCCGGCGGCTTCAACATCCGCTCGATCCCGACGCTGATGCTGTTCCGCGAGAAGGTGATCCTGTTCCAGGAGGCGGGCGCGCTGCCCGCCTCGGCGCTGGAGCAGGTGCTGACCCAGGCGAAGGCGCTCGACATGGCCGCGGTGCACAAGGAGATCGCGGCGCGGCAACCGGCGCAAGCGTGAACGAGGTCCGCCGCGGCGCCGAGCGCGGCTTCGCCGACCACGGCTGGCTGCGCTCGTACCACTCGTTTTCGTTCGCCGACTACCACGACCCGCGGCACATGGGTTTCGGCCCCTTGCGCGTCATCAACGAGGACCGCGTCGCGCCCGGCACCGGCTTCGGCGCCCACGGCCACCGCGACATGGAGATCATCAGCTACGTGCTCGACGGCGCGCTCGCCCACCGCGACTCGATGGGCAACGGCTCGTCCATCGTCCCCGGGGACGTGCAGCGCATGAGCGCCGGCCGCGGCGTGCGGCACAGCGAATACAACCACGACGCGAGCGGCGTCACGCACTTCCTGCAGATCTGGATCGAGCCCGCGGCGCGCGGCATCGAGCCCGGCTACGAGCAGAGGAACTTTCCCGCCGCGGACAAGCGCGGGCGACTTCGCCTGATCGCCTCGCCAGACGGCGCGCAGGGCTCGGTGACCATTCACCAGGACGCGCGCGTCTACGCAGCGCTCGTGGACGGCGCCGAGCGCGTCGCGCACCGCCTCGCGCCGGGCCGCCGCGCCTACGTGCACGTCGCGCGCGGCAGCGCCAGCGTGAACGGCGAGGCGCTGCAGGCGGGGGACGCGCTCAAGACCGACGCCCCCGAGATCGCGATCGAGCGCGGCGCGGCGGCCGAAGTCCTCCTCTTCGACCTGCCCTGATGCACCGCAGGCGCGTGCTGGCGGCGCTCGCGGCGGCCGCGCTCGCGGGCGGCTGCTCGACGCCGGGCGTCAAGCTCGATGCGCCCTACGTCTCGACGCCCGAGGCGGTGGTCGCGGAGATGCTGCGGCTCGCGCAGGTGCGCGCGGGCGACGTGGTCTACGACCTGGGCTGCGGCGACGGCCGCATCGTGATCGCCGCGGCGCGCGACTTCGGCGCGAGCGGCGTCGGCATCGACATCGACCCCGCGCGCATCGCCGAGGCGAACATGCTCGCGCGACTCTCGGGCGTGGGCGACCGCGTGCGCTTCGCGGTGCAGGACCTGTTCCAGACTGATTTCTCGGACGCGAGCGTGGTGGCGCTCTACCTCTACCCGGAGCTGAACGCGAAGCTGCTGCCCAAGTTCCGTGCCGAGCTGCGGCCCGGCACGCGCATCGTGTCGCACCAGTTCGGCATCGGCGACTGGCCGCCGCAGGAGAGCGTGCGGGTCTGGGTCGGGTCGCTCGATCACATGGTGCACCTCTGGGTCGTGCCGCCGCGATAGGCCATCGCGGTGTATTAAGATCGCCCGGCCATGTCAGTCGTGGTCCTCATCTCCGGGCGGGGCAGCAACCTGCAGGCGATGCTCGAGGCCGGGCTCCCGGTGAGCGCGGTGATCTCCAACCGCGCCGACGCCAGGGGCCTGGCGCTGGCCGAGCGCCACGGCGTGCCGGCGCGCGTGCTGCCGCACCGCGACTTCGGCTCGCGCGAGGCGTTCGACGCGGCGCTCGCCGCGCTGGTCGACGGCTTCGCGCCGCGGCTGGTGGCGCTCGCCGGCTTCATGCGGGTGCTCACGCCCGCGTTCGTCGCGCGCTACGAAGGAAGACTTGTCAACATCCATCCCTCGCTGCTGCCCGCGTTCCCGGGCCTGGACACGCATCGCCGCGCGCTCGACGCGGGCGTGAAGCTGCACGGCTGCACGGTGCACTTCGTGACGCCCCGGCTCGACAACGGCCCGATCATCGTGCAGGCGGCGGTGCCGGTGCGCGCCGGCGACACCGAGGAGGCGCTCGCCGCGCGCGTGCTGGAGCAGGAGCACGTCGTCTACCCGCGCGCGATCCGCTGGTTCCTGGAGGGGCGGCTGCAGCGCCAGGGCGAGCGCGTGACGCTCGCCGGGGAGCGCGAGGCGAACGCCGCGCTGCGCGTGCCCGATCCGGCCGCGTGAGCCCGGAGGCGCCGGCGCCGCGCATTGCGCCCGAGGAGGCCCGCCGCGGCTGGCTGGCATGGCGCGCGCTCACCGTGCGCAGGCGCTTTCTGGCCGCGCTCGCCGCCTCGCTCGCCGCGCATCTCGCGCTGCTCTCGGGGATCGGCATTCCGGAGATCGAGCACGTCGAGCGCAGCGAAGGGCCGCCGATCGCCGCGCGCATCGCGCCGCTCGCTCCGCCGGCGGCAGCGCCCGAAGCGGCCAAGCCCCCGGCGCCCGCGCCCGCGAAGGCGGCGAAGCCGCGCGCGAAACGAGCGCCGAAGGCCGCGCCCGCGCCCGGCCTCGCGCTGCCGGGCGAGCCCCAGGCGCCGCAGGCCTTGCCGCCAGCACCGTACGCGGAAGCGCCCGACATGGCTCGCGCCGAGACCGGGGTTGGCCGCGAAGATGCGCCCGCGCAGGCGGCCGAGCCGGCGGCGCCCGCGCCGCAGCCGGCGGAAGTGCCGGCGGCGGAGGCGATCGCGTTTCCGGAGAGGATCGAGCTCGAGTTCGACGTCGCGAAGAGCGCCGACCACGCTCCCGTGGGGCGCGTGGTGCACCGCTTCGAGCGCGACGGCGCGCGCTACCTGATTCAGTCCGTGACGGCCGCCGCGGGCATCGCGGTGCTGTTCGTAGCCGCGCGCTACGTGCAGGAAAGCCGCGGCACGCTGACCGCGCAGGGCCTGCGGCCCGAGCAGTTCGCGGTGCGGCGCGGCCGCAACGAGCGCACCGAGAGCGCCGCCTTCGACTGGGCGAACGCGCGCGCCACCGTCACCGCGGGCGGCGCGAGCCGCGAGTGGCCGCTGCAGCCGGGCGCGCAGGACCAGCTCTCGTTCCTGCACCAGATCTCGTTCCTCATGCCCTCGCCACCGCCCGTGCTGATGGTGACCAACGGCAGGCGCTTCTTCAACGCGAGCCTCGAGGTCGTCGGACGCGACACCGTCGCCACCGGCCTCGGTCCGGTGAGCGCGCTCCAGGTGCGCAGCCAGCTCGAAGGCGAATCGCGCATCGAGGTGTGGATCGCGCCCGACTACGGCAACCTGCCGGTGAAGCTGCGGGTGCGCGACCGCCGCGGCGAGGAGTTCGAGCAGGTGCTGGCGGCGATGAAGGTGCTGCAATGAAGCGCGCGCGCCTCGGCTTGGGATGCGCGGCGCTGCTCGCGGCGGCGTGCACCGGCACGGCTGCGGCGCCGCCGCGCAAGGCCGAGCTCGCCTACGACGTGCTCGCCAACGGCGTGCCGATCGGCGCCGCCACGGTGCGCCTGGAGTGGGGCGAGGGCCGCTACCGGATCGTCGAGCAGGTGCGCGGGCGCGGCGCGTTCGCGCGCAGGGGCGACGGCGAGCGCACGAGCCGCGGCATCGTGACGCGCGACGGATTGCGGCCGCTTGAATTCGAGGACCGGCGCACCGGCCGCGACACTGCGCGCGCGCGCTTCGATTGGGGCGCGAAGTCGGTCACGCTGCAGCACAAGGGCGATCCGCGCTCGGAGACGCTCCCCGCAGGCGCGCAGGACGCGCTTTCGCTCCTCTACAGCTTCGCCTTCAGGCCGCCGGCCGCGCAGACGCTCGGTGTGCACGTCGCCGACGGTAGGCGGCTCGCCGCCTACGCCTACCGCAACGCCGGGCGCGAGCGCGTGAAGACGCCGGCGGGCGAGTTCGACGCGATCAGGCTCGTCAAGCAGAAGGATTCGCCCGACGACAGCGGCGCGGAGCTCTGGCTCGCGGTGGACCGGCACCACCTTCCTGTGCGCAGCATGCTCACCGACCGGCACGGCGTGCGCCTGGAGCAGGCGGCGACGCGCCTGGTGCTGCGATGAGCGCGCGGCCATGACGACCATCTACCGCGCGCAGCTCGCCCGCGCCGAGACGCTGCTCGCCCGGCTGCTCGAGTTCTCGGGACCTGCCGACGCCTCGGTGTCGCGCTACTTCCGCGCCAACAAGGGCCTCGGGCGCGAGGACCGCGCCTTCGTCGCCGAGACGGTCTACGCGGTGCTGCGGCGGCTGCGGTCGCTGGAGGCCGCCGCGGGCTCGCGCGAGCCGCGCGCGCTGTGCATCGCGGCCCTCGCCCGGCTGCGCGGCCTGTCGGGGCGCGCGCTTGCGGACCTGTTGCGACCGGGAGAGGAGTCGCTCGTGGCGCGCATCAAGCAGGCGAAGTCGGAGGACTTTCCGCCGGCCGTGCAGGCCGACCTTCCGGACTGGATGTGGGAGCGGCTTTGCGCCGAGCGCGGCGAGGACGAGGCGATGCGCATCGCGAGGGGCCTTTTCGAGCAGGCGCCGCTCGATCTGCGGGTAAACCTCGCGCGCACCACTCGCGAGGAGGCGCTGGCGCGGCTTCAGGGGGAGGGCATCGGCTGCGCGCCGGCGCCGTACTCGCCCGCGGGCATCCGGCTCGAGGGCAAGCCCGCGATCAACCGCCACCCGCTTTTCGAGGCGGGGCTCGTGGAGGTGCAGGACGAGGGCAGCCAGCTGCTCGCCTACCTGCTCGCGCCGCGGCGCGGCGAGATGGT
>CAZVHU010000170.1:0-2652 GCA_964627075.1 uncultured Enterobacteriaceae bacterium
ACGTCGCCGCAGATGAGGCGGTCCATCGGCTTGCCGGCGGCCATGTCCTTTGCCACCGCCTCGATCGCGGCGGCCTGGTCGGGGGTTTCCTCGAATCCGAAGCCGTCGGCGAAGGCCTCGATGTCGTGCTGCCTGACGCCGAAGGCGTGCCCCTGGCGCGCGGCGCGCTTGGCGTAGAGCGCGAGCAGCTCGGCGGCGGTGTCGCGCACCTGCTTCGCCGCGCGCGCGCGCGCCTTGTCCCACTGGCCGCTGCCGAGCTTGTGAAGCGGCGCGGCTTCGGGCTGCGCGCCCGAATAGCGCGAGATCACGCCCAGCTGCGACACCGGCACGTAGAGCTTGTCGCCGCCCTCGTACTCGAGCCGCAGGAATTCGCTCGCCTGCCCGGCGCGCCCTTCGCCCAGGTCGAGCGTGACCAGCCCCGCGTAGCGGCCGATGCCGTGCTGCACGTGCACCACCGGGTCGCCGACCTTGAGCTCGGAGAGGTCGCGCAGCATGCCCTCGACCGAGGTCGTCTTGTCGCCCCGGCTGCGGCGGCGCGCGGTGCCGGCGTAGAGCTCGGCCTCGGTGACGACGCACCAGCCTTCGCCGGGAAGCGCAAATCCGTTGTGCAGCGGCGCGACCGCGAGCTGCAGGCGCGCGCTCGAAGCGATAAACGCCTCGTAACCCGTGCACGGCGCGGGCAGCACGCCGTATTCGGCGAGGTAGGCGGTCATCGTCTCGCGCCGCCCCGGCGACTCGGCGGCGAGCAGCACCTTGAGGTCGGAGCCAGTGAGGAAGGACTTCAGGGCGGCGAGCGGGTCCTGCGCGCGCCGGTCCACTGCCAGCGGCGGCAGGGCGGTGGCGCGGACGACCTCGTCGCGCGGCTCGTCGTCGGCGACGGGCTCGCCGCTCGCGCCCGCGGCGAGATCCACGCGCGGGTAGGCCTTCGCTCGCAAATAGAACTCGTCCGCGGGCACGAAGATCTGCGCCGGCGGCAGCAGCGGCCTGTCCGGATCGCCGCCGAGCAGCTTGTAGCGCGACTGCGCGTCGCGCCAGAACTCCTGGATCGCGCCCGCGACGTCGTGGTGCAGGGCGAGCACGCAGTCGGCGGGCAGGTAGTCGAACAGCGTCGCCACCTTGTCGAAGAACAGCGGCAGGTAATATTCGACGCCTGCGGCCGGCACGCCGCCGGAGATATTCTTGTAGAGCCGCCTCTTCGACGGGTCGCCCTCGAACTGCTCGCGGAAGCGGCTGCGGAACCTGCCGCGGCCGGCGTCGTCCAGCGGAAACTCGCGCGCGGGCAGCAGGCGCACCTCCTTCACCGCGTAGAGCGTGCGCTGCGAGTCCACGTCGAAGGTGCGGATCGTCTCGACGAGGTCGTCGTCGAGGTCGAGCCGGAAGGGGAGCGCGCTTCCCATGGGAAAGAGGTCGATGAGGCCGCCGCGGAAGCAGAATTCGCCCGGCGCTACCACCTGCGTGACGTGCGTGTAGCCGGCGACCGCGAGCTGCTCGCGCAGCTTCTCGACCTCCAGCCGCTCGCCCTGGCTCAGCTGGAAGGCGTAGGCGGCGAGGTACGCCGGCGGGCACAGGCGCACGAGCGCGGTGGAGGCAGGCACGATGGCGACGTCGAACTCGCCGCGCTGGATGCGGTAGAGCGTCGCGAGGCGCTCCGAGACCAGATCGTGGTGCGGCGAGAAGCTGTCGTAGGGCAGCGTCTCCCAGTCCGGCAGCAGGCACGCGCGCAGCCGCGGCGCGAACCAGGCGAGCTCTTCGAGCAGGCGCTGCGCGTCGAGGGCGGATGCGGCGACGACTGCGAGCGGCTTCGCCTGCTCCGCAAGGCGCGCGAGCGCGAGCGCGTCGGCCGAGCCGGCGAGCTGGTTGAGGCGCCTGCGCGCAGGGAGCGAATCGCGGTGCATCAATGCAAACGGCGCCGAACGGTTGTCCGTTCAGGCGCGCCATGCAATTATACGGCGTTGAAAACTAAAACTTTTCCGCGATTCCCCCGATTCCCGAGATTCCAGCCTGGCCACCTTCGCCCTGATTCCCGCCGCGGGCAGCGGCATGCGCATTTCCGGCGCGCGTCCCAAGCAATACCTGCCGCTCATCGGCAAGCCGATGCTCTGGCACGCGGTGCGGTCGGTGTGCGAGCCGCCGGTCGAGACGGTGTTCGTGGTGCTCGCACCCGGCGACAACGAGTTCGCGCGCCACGACTGGAGCGCGTTCGCGGGCAGGCTCGAGCCGCTTTACTGCGGCGGCGCCTCGCGCCGCGACTCGGTGCATAACGGGCTGGTGGCGGCGATGGCCGCGGTGGACGCCGACGACTGGGTGCTGGTGCACGATGCCGCGCGCCCGTGCCTGCCGCGAGGCGATCTTGCGCGCCTCATCACCGACTGCGCGGCCGACGCGATCGGCGGCATCCTCGCGCTGCCGGTCGCCGAGACGGTGAAGCGCGTGCAGAAGGACGAGGCCGGAGCGCAGAGGATCGCCGGGACGGAAGACCGCGCCGGGCTGTGGCTCGCGCAGACGCCGCAGATGTTCCGCGCGGGACTGCTTGCGCAGGCGCTGGGCGACCCGCGCGCGCGCAACGTCACCGACGAGTCGGCGGCGATCGAGCTGCTGGGCCTCAAGCCGCGCCTCGTGCTGGGCAGCCGCGACAACCTCAAGGTGACCTTC
>CAZVHU010000170.1:2752-6743 GCA_964627075.1 uncultured Enterobacteriaceae bacterium
CACGCGCTGGTCGCGGACCGCAAGCTCGTCATCGGCGGCGTGGAGATCCCTTACCACAGGGGGCTCGAGGGGCACTCGGACGCCGACGTGCTGCTGCACGCGATCTGCGACGCGCTGCTGGGCGCGGCGGCGCTCGGCGACATCGGCTGGCACTTCCCGGACAGCAACCCGCGCTACCGCGACATCGACAGCCGCACGCTGCTGCGCGACACCGCGCAGAAGGTGGCCGAGGCCGGCTACCGCATCGTCAACGTGGACGCCACCGTGATCGCCCACGCGCCGCGGCTTGCGCCGCACATGGCGAGGATGATCGGCAACATCGCAGCCGACCTCGGCGTCGCGCCCTCGCAGGTGAGCGTCAAGGCCACCACCACCGAGGGGCTGGGCTTCGCCGGACGGGGCGAGGGCATCGCCGCGCAGGCGATCGCCCTGATCGAGGAAAAGGGACGCTAGCGAGTGTATTCGCCGCCGTACAACCGGCTGGAGGACCGCGCGGAGCAGATCGCCTTCATGCGCGCCAACGACTTCGTGCTGCTCGTCACCGGCACTGGCGGCGCCTTGCACGCCTCGCACCTCCCCGTGGTGGTGGACGACTCGGGCGGACGCCTGGCGCTTCACATGCACATGGCGCGCAACAACCCGCAGTGGAACGAGTTCTTCCCCGACGAGGAAGTGATGGTGGTGTTCTCCGGCCCGCACGCCTACGTCTCGCCGCGCTGGTACGAGCAGGCCGAGCGCGTGCCGACCTGGAACTACGCCGCGCTGCACGCCTACGGAACGCCGCGCATCATCGAGGACCGGGCCGCCAAGCACGCCGCGCAGCGCCGGCTGGTCGCCGAGCTCGACCCGCAGTGGCTGCCCAGGTTCGACGCGCTGCGCGAGGCCTACGTGACGCAGATGCTCGACGGCATCGTGGCGTTCGAGATCGCGGTGACGCGGATCGAGACGCGCTGGAAGCTGTCGCAGAACCGCAGCCGGCGCGAGCAGGAACTGATCGCCGCGGAGCTGGAGAAGTCCGCCGACAGCGGCGCGCGCGCCCTCGCCGCGCTCACGCGCCGGCACCTGATCGAGAAGTGAGAGTCGTCGTCATGGGCGCCGGGCTGGCCGGCGTCACCACCGCCTGGTTGCTGGCGCGCGACGGCCACGAGGTCGTGGTGCTCGAGCGCGAGCCGCAGGTCGCCTCCGGCGCGAGCTTCGCCAACGGCGGCATCATCGCGCCCAGCCGCGCCTTCCCGTGGCCGGGGCCGCAGATGCTGCCGACTCTGTTCAAGGCGCTGGTGCGCAACGACCAGGCGGTCCGCCTGCGCTGGCGGCTCGATCCGGATTTCTGGCTCTGGGGCCTGAAGTTCCTCGCCTGCTGCAACGCCGCGAGCTACGCGCGCATCCTCGAGGCCAAGGTGCGGCTCGTGCGCTACTCGCAGCAGCAGCTCGCGGCGATCGCGGCCGATGCCGGGATCGAGTACGGGCGGCTTGCGAACGGGGTGCTGTATTTGTATCGGTCGGCCGAGGCGCTCGAGCGCGGCTGGCGGCGCGCCGAGGGCATGCGCAGGCTCGGCTTCGCCATCGAGCGGCTCGACGCCGCGCGCGCGGCGCAGCTCGAGCCGGGCCTTGCGCGCGCGGCGCTCGCCGGTGCGCTCTACGCGCCAGGCGACGAGGCGGGCGACTCGGCGCTGTTCTGCCGCGAGCTGGCGAAGCGCGCGGAGGCGCTGGGCGTGCGCTTCCACCTCGACTGCGAAATCGTGGGCCTCGATGCGCTCGACGCCACGGTGAAGGCGGTGCTGACGCGAAAAGGGCAGGTGCGCGGCGACGCCTTCGTGTGCGCGCTCGGCGTGATCGCACCCAGGCTGCGCGAGCAGTTCGCCACCCCGCTTCCGATCTATCCCGTGAAGGGCTACTCGGCGACCGTGCCGGTGGCGAACCCCGCCGCGGCGCCGCGCCACGCCGGAATCGACGAATCGAGGCTGGTCGCGTTCTGCCCCCTGGGCGAGCGCATTCGCATCACGGGCGGGGCCGAGTTCGCCGGCTACGCGAAGACGCACGCGCCGCGCGACTTCGAGCGCCTGTATGCCGCGTTCGAGGAGCTCTACCCGGGCGCGGCGGACTTCCGCGCCGCGCGCACCTGGGCGTGCCAGCGGCCGATGACGCCCGAGTCCACGCCGCGCTTCGGCACCGGGCGGCACGCGAACCTCTGGTACAACGTCGGCCACGGCCACATGGGCTGGGCGATGGCCGCGGGCGGGGCGCGCATCACCGCCGACCTCGTCGCCGGCCGCAAGCCCGAGATCGACCTCGAGGGGCTGCGCATACGAAGATAGGAAAGCTGCCGCGCCTGTTTTTCGCGGTCTGGCCGCCGCGGGACGCCGCCGAGGCGCTCGCGCGCTGGGCGCGGGCGGTGCAGGACGATTCGGGCGGCCGCGCGGCGAAGTCCGACGCGATCCACCTCACGCTCGCTTTTCTCGGCGAAGCGGATCCGGAGAAGGCAGCGGCCGCAGCCGCGAGCGTGCGCGGCGCGCGCCACGAGCTGCCGATCGAGCAGGCGCAATACTGGCCGCACAACCACATCGTCTGGGCCGGGCCCCTGGAGACGCCGCCCGCGCTGGCGGCGCTCGCAGGCGCGCTCGCGCAGGCGCTGGCGAGCGCCGGTTTCGAGCTGGAAGAGCGCGCCTTCAGCGCCCACGTCACGCTGATACGCAAGGCCCGTGTAAAGGAGGCGCTGCCGCTGCTACCTGCAGTGTCGTGGCCGGTCGAGGAGTTCGTGCTGGTGCGCTCGGAGCTCTCGGCCGAGGGCGCGCGCTACGCGGTGCTGCGGCGCTTCAGGCTCGATTGAGGCTCAGCGGGGCAGGGGCTGGGGCTGGGGCGCGAGCTTCGCGGCCTCGTCCACCCAGCCCCCGCCCATCGCCTTGTAGACGTTGATCGCCTCGGTGTAGTGCTCGGCCTGCGAGCGCACCGCGGCGAGCTCGGCGGCGAAGAGCTCGTTCTCCGCGTAGAGCACCTCGAGGTAGCCGGCGTAGCCGTTGTCGAAGCGCAGCCGCGAGAGGCGCGCGTACTCGCGCAGCGCCGCGACGCGCTTCGCCTGCGCCGCGGCCTCCTCGCGCTTTTTCAGGGTGCCCACGAGCGCGTCGTTGGTCTCACGGAAGGCGTTGAGGACGGTCTGCTGGTAGAAGGCAAGCGCCTCGCGCTGCGCGGCCTCGGCGGTCGCGACCTGGCCCTCGATCGCGCCGAAAGTGAACACCGGCCCAGCGAGCCCCGCGGCGATCGAGCCCGCCGCTGCGGGCCCGGTGAGGAAGCTGGAGAACGCGGTGCTCACCGAGCCGAGCAGGCCGGTCAGCGCAAGCGTCGGGAAGTAGAGCGACTTCGCGACGCCCACGTTGGCGTTGGCGGCGACGAGGTTCTGCTCGGCCTGCAGGATGTCCGGGCGGCGCTCGAGCAGTGCGGAAGGCAGGCCGCCGGGCACCAAGGGCGCGGCGAGCTGCTCGATCGTCCTGCCGCGCGCGACCGGGCCCGGGTTGCGGCCGAGCAGCAGCGAGATCAGGTTCTCCTGCGCGGCGATCTGCTGCTCGAGCGACGGGATCGCGGCCAGCGCCTGCTGGTACTGCGACGCGACCTGCGCCACCTCCAGCTTCGACACCACGCCGCCCGAGTAGCGCAGCGCGAAGATCTTCTGCGTGCCGGCGTAGTTCCCGGCGGTGGCGCGCGCGATCTCGAGCTGCCGGTCGAGCGCGCGCAAGCCGACGTAGCTCGCCGCGACGCTCGCCACCAGCGACAGCACCACGCCGCGCCGTCCCTGATCGCTCGCGTAGAGCTGCGCCTGCGCCGCCTCGCTCTGCCGTCGCACGCGGCCGAAGAGGTCCAGCTGCCACTGCGCGCTGAGCGCGCCCTGGTAGAGCGTGTAGTAGGGATCGGCGCCCGGCGCGAGCGGCGGTTGCCCCACGCGGCTCGCGCGGTTGCGGCTCGCGTCCAGGCTGTAGCCGATCTGCGGATAGAACTGCGA
>CAZVHU010000171.1:0-6726 GCA_964627075.1 uncultured Enterobacteriaceae bacterium
TACGATCGGTGCGGGGAATCTTTACCGGACACTAGTGGGTCAGAGCCCTATTTCGCTCTGCTCAGCGCTTGCGGAGACTGAGCCGCGGGAAATAGGGCTCTGACCCCTATTTTCGCTTCAGGTAGATCTGCTTGCCGAGCATGGTGAGCACGACTTCGGCGCGCTGGTTGATGAGTTCCCAGCGGAAGGTGACGGTGCCGCGGTCCGGGCGCGAGCGCGAGGCGACGGACTCGAGCACGGTGGAGCGAAAGCGCAGCGCGTCGCCCGGGCGCACGGGCTTGAGCCACCGCACCTCGTCCAGCCCCGGCGAGCCGACGCACGAGGTCTCCAG
Organism: uncultured Enterobacteriaceae bacterium; assembly: GCA_964627075.1. Taxonomy (GTDB): domain Bacteria; phylum Pseudomonadota; class Gammaproteobacteria; order Burkholderiales; family SG8-39; genus 2-02-FULL-66-14. The sequence goes on from CAZVHU010000171.1 coordinate 332, forward strand.
CAGGTAGGCGTCGCACATCAGGCGCATCGCCACGCCGCAGGACTGCCAGCCCGAGGCGATCAGGCCGCCGAAGGGCGTCGCCTTCGCCGCTTCGGGGTCGGTGTGGTAGCGCTGCGGGTCCCATTCGCGCGCAAAGCGCACGATCTCCTCCTCGGTGAGCACGCGCGGGCCGTGCTCCCGGACCTGGCCCGCGGCGAAATCCTCCCAGCAGAGGCGGAAGCTCATGGCGCTCGCGCCTTCGGCGCCGGGCGCACGACGCCCGCGGCGGCGCCGAAGCCGATCGGGACATAGCCGTCGCGCGCGCAGAAGCCGCGCTCGGTCACCTCGTCGCCGTCCTCGAGGAAGCTGCGCGCCTCGCCGGTCGGCAGCGGGATCGGGTTCTTGCCGCCTTCGGTGAGCTCGATCATCGCGCCGAGCGTGCCGGGCTCAGGCCCGGAGATCGTCCCCGTGCCGAGAATGTCGCCCGGCTGCAGGTTGCAGCCGTTCGAGGCGTGGTGCGCGACCATCTGCGCCGGCGTCCAGTAGGCGCAGCTGAAGTTGCAGCGCGAAAGGCGCTGCGGCGCCATGCGCGCCGCCCGCATCCGCGCCGTTGCAAGGTGCATCTCGACTTCGATCGAGAAGCCGCCCTCGCGCTGGTCGCGCTCGTCCGCGAGATAGGGCAGGGGCGCGGGGTCGCCTTGCGGCCGCGCGTACGCCGGCGCGCGGAACGGCGCGAGCGCCTCCAGCGTCACGATCCACGGCGAGATGGTGGTGGCGAAATTCTTGGCGAGGAAGGGCCCGAGCGGCTGGTATTCCCAGGCCTGGATGTCGCGCGCGCTCCAGTCGTTGAGCAGCACCACGCCGAAGATGTGCTCCTCGGCGCGCGCAACCGGGATCGGGCGGCCGAGCGCGTTGCCGGGGCCGACCACCAGGCCGAGCTCGGCCTCGTAGTCGAGACGCCTGCACGGGCCGAACGCCGGCGCCGGCGCCTCGGGCGCCTTGCACTGCCCGAGCGGCCGCACCACCGGCGTGCCGCTCACCACGACCGAGGAGGCGCGGCCGTGATACGCGATCGGCACCCACTTGAAGTTCGGCAGGAGCGGGTTATCGGGCCTGAACATGCGCCCGATGTTGGTGGCGTGGAACACCGAGCTGTAGCAGTCGGTGTAGTCGCCGATCGCAACCGGCAAGAGCATTTGCGCCTTCGCCATCGGTACGAGGTGGCGCGACAGCTCCCGCTTGCGCCTTTCCCAGCCGCGCTCATTGGACAGCGCTCGTGAGAGCTTCAGCCGCAGCGCCTGCCATGCCGGGCGCCCCGCGGCGGCGAGCGCGTTGAGCGTGGGCTGGCGGCACGCGGCGCCGCCAAAGCCGGCCGCCGCGAGATCGAGGATCTGATCGCCGATCGCGACGCCGATTCGCGCCGCCCTTGTTCCCCTGCGGCGGAACACGCCGAACGGCAGGTTCTGGATCGGAAACTCGCAAGCCTCGCGGTTCGCCGCCTCCACCCAGCTCCGCCGCCCCGGATCGTGCGTCTCATTCATCGGGGACAGACCCCGATCTCTCGCGAATTTCTCACTCGAATCCGCATGTTGCGATTGACCTGTCCCCGATATCGCCATCACCCGCGCTCATTTGCCCTTGAAGAGCTTGCGGTAGCCGTCCCAGCATCCGTCGTAGTTCCGCTGCAGCTGCTTCGACTGCATCGCGGCGCGCGTCGGCCGGAACACCCAGCGCGACTCCCACATGAAGGCGAGCGTGTCCTCGATCTTGACGGGCATCAGCTCCGCGGCGGTCGCTTTCTCGAAGGTGGAGAGGTCCGGCCCGTGCCCCTGCATGCAGTTGTGCAGCGACACGCCGCCGGGGAGGAAGCCCTCGGCCTTGGCGTCGTAGACGCCGCGCACCAGGCCCATCAGCTCGCTCATCAGGTTGCGGTGGAACCACGGCGGGCGGAAGGTGTGCTCGGCCACCATCCAGCGCGGCGGGAAGATGACGAAATCGCAATTCGCCACGCCCGGCTGGCCCGAGGGCGAGGTGAGCACGGTGAAGATCGACGGATCGGCGTGGTCGAAGCTCACGGTGTTCATCGCCATGAAGCGCGCGAGGTCGTACTTGTAGGGCGCGTAGTTGCCGTGCCAGGCGACCACGTCGAGGGGCGAGGCCTTCAGCTCGGTCGCCCACAACCCGCCGAGGAACTTCGATACCAGCTGGCAGCGCCCGTCGCGGTCGTCGAACGCCGCCACCGGGGCGAGAAAGTCGCGCCGCTGCGCGAGCCCCTGCGAGCCGATCGGCCCGAGCTCGGGCAGCCGAAAGGGTTGCCCGTAGTTCTCGCACACGTAGCCCCGCGCCGCCCCCGCAGCACCGGCGCCGCCCGCGATGCCGGCACCGCCCCGAGCAGCGCTGCCATCCGCCAGCCGCACCTGGAACTTCATGCCGCGCGGCACGACCGCGACCTCGCCCGGCGCGACCTCGAGCCGCCCGAGCTCGGTGGCAAGGAGGAGCGCTCCCTGCTGCGGCACGAACATCAGCTCGCCGTCCGCGTTGGCGAGATAGCGGTCCTTCATCGAGCGGTTCGCCGCGTACAGGTGCACCGCGATCCCGGCCTGCGCCGCGGCATCGCCCGAGCCCGCGAGCGTGACGAGCCCGTCGAGGAAGTCGGTGGGCTTCGCGGGCAGCGGCATCGGATTCCAGCGCAGGCGGTTGGGCGTCGGCTCGACTTCGTCGAAAGGTCCCGAGCGAAGCAGGCCGCCGGCGATCTTCCTGAAAGGGGGATGCATCGCGCTCGGCCGCAGCCGGTACATCCAGGTCGAGAGGCTCTCGGCGCGCGGCGCGGTGAACGCGCTGCCCGAGAGCACCTCGGGGTAGAGGCCGAGCGGCGGGCGCTGCGGCGAGTTCTGCCCGACCGGCAGCGCGCCTTTCACCGCCTCCGAGGAAAACGTGTTGCCGAAGCCGCTCTGGTAGGCGAGGCGCTGGCGCGCCGCCGCCTTTCTCCTGCTGCGTACCCGCATGTCCATGTGCCGAGTCTCCTTGAGCGCGATTATCTGCCAGATGCGCGCGGCGAAGCGTTGACCTACATCTTCAATGCGAGGGGCAGCCAGAGCGCGAGCGCCGGGAACGCGATCAGCAGCCCCGCGAGCGCGAAATCCGCGGCGAGGAACGGCAGCGTGCCGCGGTAGACGCGCGCCGCCGGGATGTCCGGGTGCTGCGCCTGGATCACGAACACGGTCATGCCGGTGGGCGGGCTGATCAGGCCGATGGTGCACATCACCGTGATGTAGATCCCGAACCAGACGCCGTCGTAGCCGATGCCGAGGACGAGCGGCAGCGTCACCGGCACCGTGACGAGGATCGTGCTCACCTCGTCGAGGAAGGTGCCGAGCAGCACGTACAGCGCGGTCACCGCGAGCAGGATCCACGCCGGCCCGACGCCGGCGGCCTTCACCCAGTCGGCGAGCGCGCTCGGGAACCGGGTGAGCACGATGAAGCGCGCGAAGACGAACGCGCCGGCGATGATGAAGAACAGCACCGCGCTCGTGAACGCGGTCTCGAGCAATGCCTCTGCGAGGCCGCGCATGTCGATGGTGCGCGTGGCGAAGGCGATGACGATGGCGGCGAAGGCGGCGATCGCCGCGGCCTCGGTGGGCGAGAACCAGCCGAGGTAGATGCCGACCACGGAAAAGAAAAAGAGCACCGCGAGCTTCCACATCCCGGCCGCTGCGCGCAGCCGCTCGGCAAGGCGCATCGCAGGCACGCGCGGCACCCAGGCGGGCTTCGCGCGCGCGACTGCGAACACGACGAGGATGTACAGCCCCGCGAGCACGAAGCCGGGGATGAAGGCCGCCGCATAGAGCTTGGGCAGCGACTGCTCGGCGACCACGGCGTAGATCGCGAGCAGCACCGAGGGCGGGATCAGCACCCCCAGCGTGCCTGCGGAGGCCACCGCGCCGGCGGCGAACTCGGGCTCGTAGCCGTGGCGGCGCATCTCCGGCACCGCAACGCCTGAGAAGGTGGCGGCGGTGGCAATCGAGGAGCCGCAGATCGCGCCGAACAGGGCGCAGGCGCCGATGGTGGCGTTGGCGAGCGCGCCGCGGATGCCGGAGAACAAGCCGTTGGCGGCGTCGAACATCTCGCGCGCCATGTGGGCGCGCGCCGCCACCGCGCCCATCAGGATGAAAAGCGGCAGCACCGAGAGCGAGTAGGCGCGCGCGAGCTCGAATGGCACGGTGCCGAACATCTTGAGCGCCTTCGCCCAGCCGTCGAGCGCCGCGTAGCCGAGCAGCCCCGTCGCGGCGAGCGCGATTGCGATCGGCACGCGCGCGAAGATGAGAACGAGCAGCCCGGCGACGCCGAGCAGGCCGATCAGCGCGACAGTCATCCGTCGCGCCGCAGGAGCATGAACAGGGCGGCGACCGCCGCGCAGCCGACGCCGGCGAGCAGCGGGATCCAGTAGAGGATCCTCGGCAGCGAGAGGTCCATCGTCACGTCGCCGAGGACGACCGTGTCGCGCGCCGCGATCGCCGCCTGCCAGCCGAGCACCGCGAGCACGGCGATCGCGACCACGCCGGCGATTTGCCTGAGCCGCGGCACGGCGCGCGGTGCCACGTGATCCACGATGTCCACCACCACGTGCTCCTCGCGCAGGAACGCGGCGGGCAGCGCGAGGAACACCGCGCAAGCGAGCAGCAGCTCGACGAGCTCGTAGGTGCCGTGGATCGGGCGGCTGAAGAGCCCGCGCATCACGACGTCGGCCACGGTGAGCAGCACCATCGCGGCGATCGCGATCGCCGCGAGCGCGCCGAAGATCCGGGCGACATGCGCGCGCGTCACGGGGACAGGTCTCCCGAATCGACGCCCGGAATCAATCAGTTATCTTCGGGAAAAGGGGTCTGTCCCCGGTTATTTCCAGAAGTTCTTGGAGGACTTGGAGTGCTTGTCGGCGAGCGACTTCATCAGGGCGAAGGTCGCGCTCGCCTGCAGGCCCTTGGCGTCGAGCTCCTTCAGCTTCGCTTCGGTCACCTGCGCGCCGATCTTGCGGAACTTCGCGTCCTCTGCGGCGGAGAGCCTGATCACCTCGGCGCCGCCGTCGACGATCAGTTTCTTGCCCGGCACGTCGAGGCCGTCCCAGCCCTCGCCGATCTCCTTCTCGACGCCCTTCACGGAGTCGTCCACCAGCTTCTTCAGGTCGGGCGGCAGCTTGGCGTAGAAATCCGGGTTCATCGCCAGGCCGAACGAGGAGACGTAGGAGTACATCTCGGTCGAGTACTTGAGCACGCCGCCCATCTTGAAGGCGATGCCGGCGCCGCCGTAGTCGATGAACACGCCGTCGATCGTGCCCTTCTGCAGCTGCTCGACCTGCTCGGGCGGCGGCACGCCCACCGGCGTGCCGCCGAGCGCCGCGACGAAATCGCGGATGGTGGGCGAGGCGAAGCGGATGCGCAGGCCCTTCATGTCGTCGACGCCGCGGATCGGCTTCTTGGTCGTGTGCACGTTGCCGGGCTGGTGGGTGTGCAGCAGCAGCAGCTTCACGCCCTTGTGCTCGGCGTCGAGGTGCTTCGCGCGCAGCTCGGCGTCGTTCAGCACCTTGGTGCCGATCTCGGCGCTGCCGACGAGGTAGGGGAGCTGGATCAGTTCGGTCAGCGGGAAGCGCCCCGGCGTGCCGCCGTGCAGGAACCAGGCGACCTCGGCCTGGCCGGTGCGCGCGAAATCGTAGTGCTGCGGCGCAGGCCCCATCTGCGCGCCGGGGAAGTGCTTGAAGCTCAATCGCCCGCCGGACGCCTTCTCCAGCTTCTCGCCCCACTTCACCAGCCACTGCGACTGGAAGTGCTGTGCGGGAACGAAGATCGCGACCTTCACTTCGAACTTTTCCTGCGCCTGCGCGCCGGCGGCGAGCGCGCAGGCGGCAGCGGCGATGACCAGGCGTTTCATGGCTCCTTTTCCTCCTCGGGTCAGGCGGTTGCGGTTTCCTTCTTGAGCGGCATGTGGCGCAGCCACTTCTCGACCTCCTTCGGGTCGGAGAACAGCGTCTGCAGCTCGGCGCGCGCCTCCTCCTCGGTCTGGCGCACCGACTCGACGTTGCTCACCGGCGTGGCGGTGCGGCTGGTGGCGATCTCCAGGCGCACGCCGAACGGGTCGAGGAAGTACGCCGACCAGAAGCGCCCGCCGAGCGGCACCGGCCCCACGACGTGCACGCCGCAGGACTTCACGCGCTCGATCATGGCATCGAACCGGTCCTGCGGCACGTGGAACGCGACGTGCTGCATGCCGCCGACGTGGTCGCGGTTCTGGCGCGGCAGCCCCTTCGGGTACTCGAAGACCGCGAACAGCGAGTCGTTGCCCATGTCGAAAAAATAGTGACGCAGGTTGTCGTACGGCGGCTGCCAGCGGTCCTGCTCGTAGGGCACGCGGCGCGCGTGCACCAG
>CAZVHU010000172.1:0-6538 GCA_964627075.1 uncultured Enterobacteriaceae bacterium
CAAGTCGCTGGGCCGGATCCGCGACAGCGCTCCGAGCGCCACCGGGCCCAGCGCGTCGAGCAGCAGGTCCTGCCCCGCCGGGTCCTTGCACAGGAGCGCCAGGTCGCAGCCCGCGGCGAGCGCCGCGCGCGCGCGCTCCGGCGTGCCGCCCGCGGTGCTCGCGCCCTCCATGGAAAGGTCATCGCTGAAGACGAGTCCCTGGAAGCCGAGCTCGCCGCGCAGCACCGCCTGCAGCCAGTACTTCGAGTAGCCGGCGGGCTCGGTGTCGGCCTGCGTGAAGATGACGTGCGCGGGCATCACCCCGCCCAGCCCGGCCTGGATCGCGGCGCGGTAGGGTGCGACGTCCTTCTTCATGATCGCCGCCACCGCGCGCTCGTCGCGCGGCACCGCGACGTGCGAGTCGAGCGCCGCGAAGCCGTGCCCCGGGAAATGCTTGCCCACCGCCTGCATGCCGCCGGCGGCGAGGCCCCTGATCAGCTCGCAGGCGAGCGCCCCCACCGCGTTGGGGTCGAAGTGCAGCGCGCGGTCGCCGATCACCGAGCTCGAGCCGTAGTCGAGATCGAGCACCGGCGTGAAGGAGAAATCCACGCCGGCGCCGTCCAGCTCCGCGGCGATGACGTAGCCGACCGCGTGCGCCGTGGCGCGCGCCGCGTCGCGGTCGCGGTCCCAGAGCGTGCCGAGGGCGCGCATCGGCGGGATCGCGGTGAAGCCTTCGCGGAATCGCTGCACCCTGCCGCCTTCGTGGTCGGCGCAGATCAGCAACTCCGGCGTGCGCAGCGCCCGGATCTCGGCGCAAAGCGCGGCAAGCTGCTCGGGCGACTGGTAGTTGTGCGCGAACAGGATCGCGCCACCCACCGCCGGATGCAGGAGCCGCCTGCGGTCCTCGTCCGCGAGCGCGAGCCCCGCGGGATCGAGCACGATCGGCCCCAGCGGCAGGCGCTTTCTCACGGCGCGGCCCGCATCAGTCGGACTCGAGGACCACGGTCGCCGCCGCCATGCCTCGCTCGTCGCTGATCGAGACGTGCGAGCGCGTGATGCCGCGCGCGCGCATCAGGTCGGCGAGCGCAGGCGAGTATTCGAGCACCGGCTTTCCCGAGCGCAGGTTGCTCACCCAGACGCCGTGCCAGTTGGCGGGCGCGTGGATGCCGGTGCCGAGCGCCTTGGCGAACGCCTCCTTGGCGGCGAAGCGCTTGGCGAGGTAGGCGACCGGCTGGCGATGGGCGCGGAAGCGCTTCAGCTCCGGCTCGCACAGGATGCGGCGCGCGAAGCGCTCGCCGTAGCGCTCGAGCACCCGCGCCACGCGCTGCACCTCGATCAGATCCGTCCCCACTCCGTAGATCACTTCTGCACCGTGCCGCCGTGCGCGGCGTCGCTGATCAGGCGCTTCATCTCGCGCACCGCCTCGCGCAGTCCCACGAACAGCGCGCGCGAGACGATGGCGTGGCCGACGTGCAGCTCGCGCACGCCGGGCAGGCGCGCGATCGGCTCGACGTTGAAATAGTTGAGCGCGTGGCCGGCGTTGAAGCGCATGCCGAGCGCGCGGATGCGCTCGCCGGCGCGCCGCACCTTGTCCAGCTCGGCGATCACCGCCGCGCTTTCGGCGTCGCGGCCCTTGGCGTGGAAGGCGTGCGCGTAGGGGCCGGTGTGCACCTCGCACACCGCGGCGCCGATGCGCTTCGCGGCCTCGACCTGCGCGGGCTCGGCGTCGATGAACACCGAGACCACGATCCCGGCGTCGACGAGCCTGCCCACCTGCTCGCGCAGGCGCGCCTCCTGCGAGGCGATGTCCAGCCCTCCTTCGGTGGTGACCTCGTGCCGCCCCTCGGGCACCAGCATCGCCATCTCGGGCTTGATGCGGCGCGCGATCGCGACCATCTCGTCGGTCGCAGCCATCTCGAGGTTGAGCTTGATGTGCGTCAGCTCGCGAAGCCGCCGCACGTCCTCGTCCTGGATGTGGCGCCGGTCCTCGCGCAGGTGCACGGTGATGCCGTCGGCGCCGCCGAGATGGGCCTCGACCGCCGCCCACACTGGGTCCGGCTCGTAGGTGCGCCGCGCCTGCCTGACGGTGGCGACATGGTCGACGTTGACGCCCAGCTCGATCATAGTTCGTTCAGTTCCGTCAGCACCGCGCGCGTGTGCAGCGCCTGGCCGCCGAGCCGCTCGCCGATCAGCGCGCGCATCAGCCGGCGCGCCTCGTCGCGCGTCTCCGGCCGCGCGTAGTCCCCGCGCGCCATGTCGAGCAGCGTCTGGCCGCGCAGCACCAGCTCGCCCCCGGCGGCGCCGTTGGCCGCCACCGGCCCGCGCTCGGGCTCGAAGCGGTAGCGCCGCGCGGGGTCGACCGGCGCGCCGCTCGCGGCGTCGCGCTCGAGCAGCGGAGCATACCCGAGTTCGCCGAGGAGCCTGAGCTCGAAGGCGCGCAGCACCGCGGCGTGGTCGCCGCCCGCGGCGAGCCGCGCCAGGCACCCGGCGTAGGCGTCGAACAGCAGCTCGTGCGGATCGTCGCGCGGCACGAGCTTGAGCAGCAGCTCGTTCAGGTAGAAGCCGCACATCAGGCCCGCGCCCGAAAGCGCGGGGATGCCGCCGCTCCACTCGGCGGACACGAGCGTGCCGAGCTCGGCGCCGCTGCTCCAGGTCAGGCGCAGCGGGTGGAACGCGAGCAGCACGCCGCGCATCGCCGAGCGCGGCCTGCGCGCGCCGCGCGCGAGCAGCCCCACGCGCCCGGTTCGGCGGCCGAAGGCCTCCACCACGAGGCTCGTTTCCTTGTACGGGTACGCGTGCAGCACGTACGCCGGCTCGTGCTCGACCCGGCGCCGCATCAGCCGTACCCGAGCTGCCGCAGCAGCCGCTCGTCCCCGGTCCAGCCGCGCTTCACCTTCACCCAGGCTTCGAGATGCACCTTGCCGCCGAACAGGCGCTCCATGTCCAGGCGCGCAGCGCTCGCGATGCGCTTGAGCGTCTCGCCGCCCCTGCCGACGACGATCGGCCTCTGGCTGGCGCGCTCGACCAGGATGGTGGCGTCGATGCGGCGCAGCCGCCCCTCCTGCCTGAAGCGCTCGAGCAGCACCTCGGTCTGGTAGGGCAGCTCCTCGCCGAGGAACCGGAACAGCTTCTCGCGCAGGATCTCGGCGGCGAAGAAGCGCTCGTCGCGGTCGGTGAGCTGCCCGGGCGGGTAGGCCGCGGGCCCCTCGGGCAGGAGCGCGCGCACCACGCGCAGCAGCTCCGGGAGGTTCCTGCCGGTGCGCGCCGACACCGGCACGATGGCGGCGAAGTCGCGCTCGCCCGCGAGGCGCTCGAGGAACGGCAGCAGCTCCGCGCTGCGCGCCACCGTGTCCACCTTGTTCACCACCGCCACGACCTTCTGCCCCGGCGGGATGCGCGCCAGCACCGCGCGGTCGGCCGCACCGAACCTGAGCGCCTCGAGCACGAGCAGCACCACGTCGGCCCCCTGCGCGGCCTCGGCGGCGCGCCGGTTGAGAACGCGATTGAGCACGTCAACGTGCCGCGTCTGGAACCCGGGCGCGTCCACGAACACGTACTGGCAGCCCGCGACGCTGAGGATGCCGCTCACCAGGTGCCGCGTGGTCTGGGCCTTGGGCGACACGATCGCGAGCTTCTCGCCGACGAGCTTGTTGAGCAGGCTCGACTTGCCGGTGTTGGGGCGCCCGACGATCGCCACCGTGCCGCAGCGAAACGCGCTCACGGCCGCAGGGGGGCCGGGCCCCTTCCGGCAGAAGCGCCCGGGGCCTTCCCGGCCTCCCCGCACTCCGCGCCCGATCTTGACCGGCGAGGTCTCATTTTTCCAGCTTTGCCAGCAGGCCTTCGGCGGCGTGCTGCTCGGCGCTGCGGCGCGAGGCGCCGGTCCCGGTGGCGCTCACGCCCAGCCCCGCCGCGCTGCATTCCACCTCGAACACCTGCTTGTGGGCCGCGCCGCGGGTGGCGACCACGCGATACTCGGGGAGCTTCTGGCGGCGCGCCTGCAGCAGCTCCTGCAGGCGGGTCTTCGCGTCCTTTGCCGGCGCGCTCGCATCGAGCTGCGCCAGCGCGTCGCCGAAGGTGTGGCGCACCGCGGCACGCGCCGCCTCGTAGCCGCCGTCGAGGAACACTGCGCCGTAGACCGCCTCCAGCGCATCGGCGAGGATCGAGGCGCGCGACGCGCCGCCGCTCGCGATCTCGCCCTCGCCCAGGCGCAGGAACTCGGACAGTCCCAGCGCGCGGGCCACGCCCGCGAGCGCCGCCTCGCGCACCAGGCTTGCGCGCAGGCGCGAGAGCTCTCCCTCGGGCAGCTCCGCGAAGCGCGCGTAGAGCTGCTCGGCGACGACGCAATCGAGGACGCCGTCGCCGAGGAACTCCAGGCGCTCGTTGTGGGGCGAGCCGAAGCTGCGGTGCGTCAGGGCCTGCTCGAGCAGCGCCGCGTTGCGGAAGCGGTGGCCGATCCGCCGCTCGAGGACCGGGTGGCGGGACACCTGTCGCGAGAGCCGCCGCGCGCTAGTCGCGCGAGCTGGCGACGAAGTCGATGTAGATGCCGAGGTTGGCGAACAGCGCCACTTCCTTGCGGTAGGTCGTGCTGATCACCACCTCGTTGCCTTCCTTGGTGATCTCGAGGTCGGCGCCCTTGACGGCGGTGAAGTCGTCGATCACCGCGCGCGCGTCGAACGCCTTGCGGATTTCGGCTACCGAGGCCTGGCCGCCGCCGCGCCTTTCGTTCGAGATGCCGTTGAGCGCCTTCTTGATGGCGAAGAACTCGAGGTACGCGGGCGTCAGCTTCATCGCCAGCAGCGCGACCATGATGAGCAGTATCAGGCCGAAGATCAGTCCCAAGAGGCTGATGCCGAGTTGCCGGTTGCGCATTTTTTCCCTCCCGTCCGTGGGCTCAGCGGAACGAGCCGAAGCGGCCCAGCTCGTTCCAGTTGAACCAGATGAAGAATGCCTTGCCGACGATGTTGCCGTCGGGCACGAAGCCCCACACCCGGCTGTCGCTCGAATTGTCGCGGTTGTCGCCCATCAGAAAGTAGTGGCCCGGCGGCACCGTGCACGCCAGCCCGTGGATATTGTAGTTGCAATTGGCGGCGAACGGAAAATTGCGCGCCTGCGGCACGAACGCCGGCGCGTCCTCCTCGACCAGGATCTCGTGCTCGACGCCGTCGAGCTTCTCCAGGAAGCGCTGCGCGTACTGCATGCGCTCGCGCTGCAGGTAGTCGTCCAGGCGCTTGAGCTCCAGCGGCCTGCCGTTGACCACCAGCCGCTTGTCGCGGTACTCGACGCGGTCTCCCGGCACGCCCACCACGCGCTTGATGTAGTCGAGCGACGGGTCCTCGGGATAGCGGAACACCATCACGTCGCCGCGCTGCGGGCTGCCGACCTCGATCACCTTGCGGTTCAAGACCGGCAGGCGGACGCCGTAGGTGAACTTGTTCACGAGGATGAAGTCGCCCACCTGCAGCGTCGGGATCATCGAGCCCGACGGGATCTTGAACGGCTCGACCAGGAACGAGCGCAGCAGGAACACGATCAGGATCACCGGGAAGAAGCTGACCGAGTACTCGACCCACCACGGCTGCTTCGCGTCCTTCGCGCGGCGCCTGGCGAGGAAGGCCGCCTCCAGTGCCCACACCAGCCCCGTCACGACCAGCAACAGGAGCAGGAACGCGGCAAAACTCATCGATGCAGGGGGGCCGTGCCCCTTCCGGCAGATAAGCTCGGAGCCTTCCCGGCCCCCCCGCACCCTCCGCGCGCGATGACATCGCCACGTCTCATTTTTCCCCTCTCTGAAGGACGGCGAGGAACGCCTCCTGCGGGATCTCGACCGCGCCGACCTGCTTCATGCGCCTCTTGCCCTCCTTCTGCTTCTCAAGCAGCTTGCGCTTGCGCGTGACGTCGCCGCCGTAGCACTTGGCGAGCACGTTCTTGCGCAGCGCCTTGACCGTCTCGCGCGCGACGATGTTGCCGCCGATCGCCGCCTGGATGGCGACATCGAACATCTGGCGCGGGATCAGCCCGCGCAGCCGCGCCACCAGCTCGCGGCCGCGGTGCTGGGCGCTGTCGCGGTGCACCATGGTGGAGAGCGCGTCCACTTTCTCGCCGTTCACCAGCACGTCCAGGCGCACCACGTCGGCGGCGCGGTATTCCTTGAACTCGTAGTCGAGCGAGCCGTAGCCGCGGGTGAGCGATTTGAGGCGGTCGAAGAAATCCATCACCACTTCCGACAGCGGCAGGTCGTAGGACATCACCACGTGGCGCGCCGAGTAGTGCAGGTTGGTCTGCGTGCCGCGCTTCTGGAGGCACAGCGTCATCACCGGGCCCACGTACTCCTGCGGCACGAAGAGGGTGGTCGAGATGACCGGCTCGCGGATCTCCTCGATCTTGGAGAGCTCGGGGAGCTTGGCCGGGTTGGAGACCGTCTCCAGCGCGCCGTCGCGCAGCAGCACCTCGTAGACCACGGACGGCGCGGTGGTCACGAGGGCGACGCCGTACTCGCGCTCCAGTCGCTCCTGCACGATGTCCATGTGCAGCAGCCCCAGGAAGCCGCAGCGGAAGCCGA
>CAZVHU010000173.1:0-6518 GCA_964627075.1 uncultured Enterobacteriaceae bacterium
TCGTCCACCGCGACCATGCCGGCGCGCGCGCCCGCCTCGATCGCCATGTTGCACAAGGTCATGCGTCCTTCCATCGATAGCGCGCGGATGGCACTGCCGGCGAACTCGATCGCGTGCCCGGTGCCGCCCGCGGTGCCGATGCGGCCGATGACCGCGAGCGCGATGTCCTTCGCGCCAACGCCGCGCGCCGTGGCGCCTTCGACGCTGACGCGCATGTTCTTCATCTTCTTTTGCACCAGGCACTGCGTCGCGAGCACGTGCTCGACCTCCGAGGTGCCGATGCCATGCGCGAGGCAGGCGAACGCGCCGTGCGTGCTGGTGTGCGAGTCGCCGCAAACCACCGTCATGCCGGGCAACGTCGCGCCCTGCTCCGGGCCGATGACGTGCACGATGCCCTGGCGCTTGTCGAGGAACGGGAAGTAGGCCTTGGCGCCGTGCCTGCGGATGTTGGCGTCCAGCGTTTCCACCTGGATGCGCGAGGTGGGATCGACAATGCCGTCGATGCCGCGCTCCCACCCGGTGGTCGGGGTGTTGTGGTCGGCGGTGGCGACGATCGACTCGACGCGCCAGGGCTTGCGCCCCGCGAGCCGCAAGCCCTCGTAGGCCTGGGGGCTTGTCACCTCGTGCACCAGGTGCCGGTCGATGTAGAGCAGCGCGGTGCCGTCGTCCTCGACGTGCACCACGTGGCTGTCCCAGAGCTTGTCGTAAAGCGTGCGGCCCATGACCTTCTACTGCGACGCGAAAGCTAAGAATTATCGCACAGCGCGAGCGGCTTACCGCGCTGCGCGAGCCTGCTCGTAGAGGGGCATCACGCGCTCCGCGTAGATCCGCAGATCGGCGATGCGCGCGGCGTGCGCGGGGTGCGTGGAGAGCCATTGCGGCGGCTGGCCGCCGCCCGCGCCCTGCATCTTCTCCCAGAGCGAGACCGCGGCGCGCGGGTCGTAGCCGCCGCGCGCGGCGAGCTCGACGCCGATGCGGTCGGCCTCGGTCTCGTCGGTGCGCGAGTTGGGCAGGTTGAAGGTGAGGTCGATCACCATCTGCGTCAGGTCCATCGCCGCGCCCGGCGCGCGCGTCGCCGCGCCGAGCACCGCGATGCCGATGCCCTGCACCATCGCCTGCGAGGCGCGCTCGCGCGCGTGCTCGCGCAGCGCATGCGCGATCTCGTGACCCATGATGGCGGCGATCTCGTCGTCGGTCGGCCTGAGGCGCTCGATCAGGCCGGTATAGAATGCGATCTTGCCCCCGGGCATGCACCAGGCGTTCATCTCCTTGGAGGTGATCAGGTTGACCTCCCAATGCCAGCCCGGGGCATCTCTTCGGAACACGCCGGTCTGCGGAATCAGGCGCCGCGCGATGCCGCGCAGCCGCTCGAGCTGGCCCGGGTCGCGGTTGAGCTGCCCTTTGCGTTGCGCGCCGGAGAGCGTCTGGCGGTAGGCGCGCTCGGCGGATTGATTGATCGACGCCGAGGACACCATCATCGACTGCTCGCGGTCCACGCCGACCGTGCCCGGCTGCGTGGTGCGCACCGTCTGGCAGCCGGCGAGCGCCAGGGCGAGCAGGAGAGCGAGCCTGTTCATGCGACGATTAACGAGCGGGCCGGATAGATGTTGACAACGATGTCTGCTAAATCCTGATTTTCCACGCCACGAGCCAGCCGCCAAGGGCGGCGAATGCCGCGCTCACGGCGAAGCTCGGCTCGGGGCCCAAGGCTTGCCAGGTCCAGCCGGCAAGCAGCGTCCCCGCCGCGCCGCCCAGGCCGTAGGACAAGCTCGAGAAAAGCGCCTGCCCGCGCGCCTCGAGCGCCCCGGCGAACATCCGGTGCACCGCTGCGACCGACGCCGAGTGATAGGCGCCGAAAGTGGCCGCGTGCAACAGCTGCGCCGCCGCCAGCACCGCCAGCGAACCCACCCCCCAGCCGATGGCCAGAAAGCGCACGACCGCGCAGGCGAAGCTCGCGATGAGCAGCGCGCGCAGCGAAAAGCGCCGCAGCAGTTGCGGCAGGCGCAGGAACAACACCACTTCGGCGAGCACGCCGAGCGTCCACAAGGAGCCGATCAGCGTCTTGGAGTAGCCCTCCGCCTCGAGGTAGATCGAGTAGAACGCGTACATCGCGCCGTGCGCTACAGCCATGCAGAAGCCCGCGCCGAGGAGCGCGCACACCTCGGGCCGCCGCAGCACCGAGGCAAGCCGTGCCGGGGCCCGCGCCGGCTGCGCGCCGCCCGCCGCCGGCATGGCAAGTGACGCGACCACGGTGAGCGCGGCCAGCAGGACCACGATGTCGAGCACCGTGCCGGGCGAATGGCTGTCGAGCCATGCGCCGACGCCGAGCACCGCCAGGATGAAGCCGATCGAGCCCCACAGGCGCACCGGCCCATAGCGACCGCTCGCGGCGCCGAGCGCGGAGAGCGCGATCGCCTCGACCAGCGGCAGCGCGCCCGCCGAGAGCACGCTCATCGCGAGCATCGCGGCGGCGATGCCGGCGAAGCTCACGATGGCGTAGAGCGAGGCGAAGCCGGCGAGCACGGCGCAGGCCGAGAACACCACGATCGCGCGCCGCGCCCCGCCATAGCGCGCGCCCCACTCGTCGGCGAACCATCCCCAGAGCGCGGGCGCGAACACGCGCGCGACCTGCGGCATCGCCAGCACGAGCGCGATCTGCGCTGCAGTGAACTGCTGCGCCGCGAGCCAGAGCGCGAAATACGGCACCAGCGCCCCGGCGTAGGCGAAATAGGCGAAGTAGTACGCGGCGAGGCGCGCCGGGGCCTGTTGCATGCCGGGCGAATGTAGCACCCAGCGACGCCGCGCTCGGCGCTTTACGCGCGTGGCGTGATATAAGACGCCGCCATGCTTGCGCCCGCAGCGCCGCGCGCGGCGTTCTACGCGCTGTTCACCCTGTCAGGATTCGCCGGGCTCATCTACGAATCGATCTGGACGCATTACCTGAAGCTCTTCCTCGGGCATGCGGCCTATGCGCAGTCGCTGGTTCTGGCGGTGTTCATGGGCGGCATGGCGCTGGGGAGCGGCATTGCCGGCCGCTTCTCTGCGCGCGTGCGCAACCCGCTTGCCGCCTATGCGCTCGCCGAGGCGGTGATCGGCGCGCTCGCGCTCGTCTTCCACGAGCTTTTCGTCATCGCCACCGACTGGTCGTACGAGAGCCTCTTGCCAGCGCTCGGCGTCGAGTGGCTGGCGCTGGCCGCGAAGCTCGCGCTCTGCTGCGCGCTGATCCTTCCCCAGTCTGCGCTCCTCGGCGCGACCTTTCCGCTGATGAGCGCGGGGCTCGCGCGCGCGCGTCCCGAAAAGCCGGGCGAGCCAGTCGCGATGCTGTACTTCACCAACAGCCTGGGCGCGGCGCTCGGAGTGCTGACGAGCGGCTTCGTGCTGATCGCGTGGGTCGGGCTGCCGGGCACTTTGCGCACGGCGGGCGTGCTCAACCTTGCTCTCGCCGCCGCGGTCTGGTGGCTCGCGCTGGCCGTGCGCGCTGCGCCGATGCTGCCCGCGTCGCGCGAGCCGGCGCGCGCGGCGCGGCTGCTGCTCGTGGTCGCGTTCTTCACGGGGCTCGCCTCCTTCATCTACGAGATCAGCTGGATCCGGATGCTGTCGCTGGTGCTCGGCGCCTCGACGCATTCGTTCGAGCTGATGCTCTCGAGCTTCATCCTGGGGCTCGCGCTTGGCGGCCTCGCCGTGCGCCGGCTCGTGGATGCAAGCGCGCGCCCCGAGCGGCTGCTCGGCGTGGTGCAGGTGGCGATGGCGCTGTGCGCCCTCGCCACGCTGCCGGTCTACGACCGCAGCTTCGAGCTGATGGAATACCTGATGAAGGGGCTGGCGCGCACCGACGCGGGGTACCTGTTCTTCAACCTCTCCGGGCAGGGCATCTCGGCGCTGGTGATGCTGCCGGCCACCTTCTGCGCCGGAATGACGCTGCCGCTCATCACCGCGGCGCTGCTGCGAAGCGGCTCGGGCGAATCCGCGATCGGGCGCGTCTACGCAGCAAACACGCTCGGCGCGATCGCGGGGGTGGCGCTCGCGGTGCATGCCGGTCTGCCGCTGCTCGGCCTCAAGGGAACGCTCGTCGCGGGCGCGCTGGTGGACGCGGCGCTCGGCCTGGCGCTGCTGTGGCGCTTCGCACCGGCGCGCCAGCTCGCCTTCGCCGCCGCGGCCGGCGCGGCCTTGTTCCTCGCGATCGGCCTCGGCTTCCAGCTGGACGCCAACAAGATGACCGCGGGCGTGTTCCGCTACGGCGAGCTCGCCGCCTCGCGCGACGCCAAGGTCCTCTTCGACCGCGACGGCAAGACCGCGACCGTCCACCTGGTCCGCTATCCCGACGCCACCAGCATCCGCACCAATGGCAAGTCCGACGGCTCGATCAACCTCGACCGCGAGGGCACGCGCGGCAGCGACGAGATCACGATGGTGCTCACCGCCGCGGTGCCGCTCGCGCTCAAGCCCGAGGCGCGCACCGCCGCGGTGATCGGCATCGGCACCGGGCTGACGACGCACACGCTGCTGCAAAGCCTGGCGCTCGAGCGCGTCGAGACCGTGGAGATCGAGTCCGCGATGACCGAGGCGGCGCGCGGCTTCGCACCGCGCAACGCCGCCGCTTTCGCCGACCCGCGCAGCGCGATCCTGATCGACGACGCCAAGACCTTCTTCTCGACGCGCAACCGGCGCTACGACATCGTGATCTCCGAGCCTTCGAACCCCTGGGTGAGCGGCGTCTCGAGCCTGTTCACGCGCGAGTTCTACCGCCGCATACGCGGCCACCTCAATCCCGGGGGCCTGCTGGTGCAGTGGTTCCAGCTCTACGAGATGGACGCCTCGCTGCTCGCCTCGGTGATGCGCGCGCTCGGCGAGATGTTCCCGCATTACGCGGTGTTCGCGCCGAGCGATCACGACCTGCTGATCGTCGCCTCGGGCTCGCCCGTCCCGCTGCCTGCGAGCGCCAGGGTGTTCGAGCAGCCGGGGCTCGCAAAGGAGCTTTTCACGGTGCACGTGCTGACCGCGGGCGACCTCGACGCGCGCTACCTCGGCGACCGCGCCACGCTCGAGCCGCTGTTCGCGAGCTACGGCATGCCGGCGAACTCCGACTACTTCCCGGTGCTCGACCTCAACGCCGCGCGCTACCGCTTCATGGAGCGCAGCGCGACCGACGTGGTCGCGCTGCTCAACGCCGGGGTGCCGCTGCTGGAGATGCTCGAGCCCTCGCGCAGCCTGCGGCCGGTGAACCCGCTGCACCAGGGCGCCTATGCCTTCGAGCGCATCGAGAACACGCGCGAGGCACGCTACGCGCGCGACTTCCTGCTCGATGCGCGCGCGCCCGAGCCGGAGCGTATCGGCGCGCTGCTGCAGAAGGATCTCGAGCTCGCAAAGCTGCGCTTGCTGGAGTGCCGCGAGCCGCGCGAGCGCGACGTGTGGCTGCACAGCCTGGTGCACGTTGCGCGCACCATCAATCCCTACCTGCCGGCGGTGGAGGCGGGGGAATTCTGGGCGCGGGTCGCCGCCGCGCCCTGCCACGGCGCCCTGCACGATTTCCAGCGTCGCTGGATCGCGCTGTTCCGCGCGGTGGCGCGCCGCGACGCGACGCCCATGGCGGAGCTTGCATCCGAGTTGCTCGCGACGCAGACCGAGCTGGGAAGCGACGCGCGCGAGTACCTGCTCATGGCGGGCATGACGGGCTACATCGCGGCCGGTGCGCCGCAGCACGCGCGCACGCTCTGGGGCTACTACGTCGAGCGCATCCAGCGCTCCGCGGCAAAGCCGCTTTTCAGGCTGCTGCGCTGCCACGCCGAGCGCGGCGACGCCGCCGCCTGCGCCGCGGCGTTCGCCGCCTACGCCGAGCGCTGAGCAGCGCCGAGCGTGATGCGGATCGCGCCCAGCACCGCGCGCACGAAGGTTTCCGTCTCGCGGCCGTCCTGCGTGGCGCGCCGGAAATGCCCGTCGAGCAGCAGGCTCGCGAGCCCGTGGGTGAGCGACCACGCGGCGGCTGCGGCCACCTCCGCGGCGCGCGCATCAGCCATAGCAGCGAACGAGCGCACCAGGCCGTCGTAGGCGCGCGCGGCCTGCCCCCGCAGCCCCGGGTGCGCGTCAAGCCGCAGGCCGCGGCCGAACATCAAGCGAAAGCGGCGCGGGTGCCCGAGCGCGAATCGGACGTAGGCTTCGGCGCGCGCCTGCGGCCCGGAGCGCGCGCTTGCCTCGAGCGCCCGTCCGAGGATCTCGAATCCCTCCCCGGCGAGCGCCGCGAGCAACGCGTCGCGGTCCGGGAAGTGGCGGTAGGGAGCGTTGTGCGACACCCCCGCCAGGCGCGCGGCCTCCCGCAGGCTGATGTACTCAACCCCTTGTTTTTCCATCAAATATGCGGCGGCCTGCAACAGGCCGGACTTCAGCCTCCCGTGGTGGTACGCCGCCTTGCGCCCGCGCTTGAGCTTATATGTTGACATTGACGACATTAGATCTCGGAATCATGTGGTCGTTGACAACATAAGCCACCGGGAAACAGCCGTCAAACCGCACCGGCCCTGTCT
>CAZVHU010000174.1:0-6472 GCA_964627075.1 uncultured Enterobacteriaceae bacterium
TCGCGCGGTTGCGGCTCGCGTCCAGGCTGTAGCCGATCTGCGGATAGAACTGCGAGCGCGTCGCGGTGAGCGCGCCGAGGAACTGGTCGACGCGCGCGGCGGCGATGGCGAGGTCGAGGTTGGCGCGCAGCGCCTCGTCGAGCAGCGCCTCGAGCGCGGGGTCGCCGAACTGCGCCCACCAGCGGGTGTTGGCGAGGTCCGCGGCCTGCCCTGGCTCGATGCGCCACTGCGCGGGCGCGCCGACCTCGGGACGCCGGTAGTCGGGGCCCGCGGCGCAGGCCGCCAGGGCAAGGCACAGGACGAGCGCGCAGGCGCGCACGTCAGTCCGCCCCCGGCTGCGGCGCCTGCCTCGCGTCCGCGCGCTTGCCCGCGAACCGCGCGCTCAGGCTCTCGAGCAGCCAGAAGAACAGCGGCGCAAAGAAGGTCGCGACGAAGGTCGAGGCGAGAATGCCGCCGATCACGCCGGTGCCGATCGCCCGCAGGCTGTTGGCGCCAGGACCGCTCGCGAGGGCGAGCGGCACGCAGCCCAGTCCGAAAGCGAGCGAGGTCATGACGATGGCGCGAAGGCGCGCGCCAGCGGCCTCGAGCGCGGCCTCCTTCACCGCCATGCCGTGGCGCACGCGCTCGATCGCGACCTCGCACACGAGGATCGCGTTCTTCGCCGAGAGACCCACCAGCGTCACCAGCCCAACCTGGAAGTAGACGTCGTTCTCCAGCCCGCGCACCCAGGTGAGGAGCAGCGCGCCGAGGACGGCGAACGGCACCGTGAGCAGCACCGCGACCGGCAGCGTCCACTTCTCGAACTGCGCCGCGAGCAGCAGGAACACCACGATCAGGCCGGCGACGAAGGCGATCGTCGAGGTGCCGCCCGATTTCTTCTCCTGCAGCGCCTGGCCCGCCCAGGCGAAGCCGAAGCCGCCCGGCAGCGTCTCGCGCGCCACGTCCTCCATCGCCGCGAGCGCCTGGCCCGAGCTGAAGCCCTCCGCAGGCCCGCCCGTGATCTTCACCGCCGGGAAGCCGTTGAAGCGCTCGATGAGCTTCGGCGCGGCGACGTAGCGCACGGTGATCAGGGCCGCGAGCGGCACCATCGCGCCGCTCCTGGAGCGCACGTAGACCTTGTTGAAGTCCTCCGGATTGGCGCGGTACTCGCCGTCGGCCTGCAGCACCACCCACCAGACGCGGCTGAACTGGCTGAACTGGCCCGCGACCGACGAGCCGAAGAAGCTCTGCATCGCCTGGAAGGCGTCCTGCACCGGCACGCCGAGCACCTCGGCGCGGTTGCGGTCGAGGTCCACGAACAGCTGCTGCGTCGCGCCGCGGTAGGTGGTGTTCACGCCAGCGAGCTCGGGCCGCTGGCGCGCGGCGGCAATGAACGCCTGCACGGCCTGCGCGGTGGCGCGCGTGTCGCCCGAGCCTCGGTTCTGGATGTAGAACTCGAAGCCGCCGGTGGTGCCCAGCCCCGGGATCGACGGCGGGTTCATCGCGAGCACGAAGCCTTCCTTCAGGCCCGCGAACTGCCGGTTGAGCCGCGGCAGCATGCTGAAGCTGAGCAGCGACGGGTCCGCGCGCTCCTCGAACGGCTTCATCGAGGGAAAGAACACCGCGGCGTTGTTGCGGAAGGTGCCGTCCACCAGGCTGTAGCCGTTCACCACCGCCACGTCCTGCACCGACGGGTCGGCGGCGAGGATCTTCTCCACCTTCTGCACCAGCGCGCCGACGTACGCCTGGCTGGCGGTGTCGGGCGCCTCGACGATGACGAAGAAGTAGCCCTGGTCCTCGTCGGGCACGAAGCTCGAGGGCAGGACGCGGAACATGAGCACGATTCCCAGGATCACCGCGGCGAAGGCGCCGAGCGCGATCGGCCAGCCCTGCAGCATGCGCGCGACCGCCCCGACGTAGCCCCGCGTGAGCCGCGTGAACATCGCCTCGAACCAGCGGAAGAAGCCCTTCTTCTCGCCGTGGTGCGCTTTGATGAGGATCGCCGCGAGCGCGGGCGCGAGCGTGAGCGCCATTACCCCCGAGATCACCACCGAGATCGCGATCGTGATCGCGAACTGCTGGTAGAGCGTGCCGGTGACGCCGCCGAGGAACGCGACCGGCAGGAACACCGCCACCAGCACCAGCACGATCGAGATCAGCGCCCCGGCGATCTCGCTCATCGCGCGCTTGGAGGCTTCCAGCGCCGACAGCCCGTGCCTGGTCATGTTCACCTCGACGTTCTCGACCACCACGATGGCGTCGTCCACCACCAGGCCGATGGCGAGGATCAGCCCGAACATGGTGAGCATGTTGATCGAGAAGCCCAGCAGGTGCATGCCGATGAAGGTGCCGATGATGGACACCGGCACCGCGATGATCGGGATGATGGTGGCGCGCAGGCTCTGCAGGAACAGGAACACGACCAGGATCACCAGCACCACCGCCTCGAAGAAGGTATGCACCACCTTGTCGATCGAGTTGAGGGTGAACAGGCTGGTGTCGAGGGTGATCTTGTAGTCGAGGCCGGTCGGGAATTGCTTCTTCAGCTCCTCCATGCGCGCGCGCACCGCGCGCGCGGTCTCCACGGCGTTCGCGCCGGGCTGCTGGAAGATGCCGATGGTGGTCGCGGTCTTGCCGTTCATGCGGCTCGCGATCGAGTAGTCGCGCTTGGCGAGCTCGACGCGGCCGATGTCGCGCACGCGCACGATCGCGGTGCCTTCCTTCGCGGCGCGCACGATGATGCTTTCGAACTCCTCGGGCCTGGTGAGCAGCCCCTGCGCGGTCACCACGAAGGTCTGCTGGGTGCCCTTCGGGCCCGGCTCGGCGCCGATCTGGCCGATGCCGAAGGTCTGGTTCTGGCTCTGGATCGCCGCCGCCACCTCCTGCACCGTGATCCCCATTTGCGCCATGCGGTCGGGTCGCAGCCAGACGCGCATCGCGATGTCGGGCAGGCCGAAGACCTGCGCGCGGTTCGCGCCCGGCACGCGCTTGAGCTCCTCCAGCACGTAGAGGTTGGCGTAGTTGTCGATGTAGGTGGCGCTGTAGCGCTGGTCGGGCGAGAACACCGACAGGATCATCATCAGGCTGGCGGACTTCTTCTCCACCGTCACGCCCTGCTGCGACACCACCTGCGGCACCAGCGGCAGCGCCTGGCTGACGCGGTTCTGCACGTTCACCTGGTTGATGTCCGGGTCGCTGCCCGGGTTGAACACGACGCTGATCGAGACGTTGCCGGAGGAGGAGCTGACCGAGCTGAAGTACAGCAGGTTGTCGATGCCGTTGATCTGCGCCTCGATCGGCGCGGCGACCGTGTTGGCGATCACCTCGGCGGTGGCGCCGGGATAGCGCGCGTCGATCGTCACCTGCGGCGGCGCGAGCTCGGGGTACTGCGCGATCGGCGACGCCCACATCGCCACCGCGCCGCCGAGCACGATCAGGATCGAGATCACCGCCGACAGGATCGGCCGGTCGATGAAGAAGCGCGAGAACACGGGCGAGTCGCGCTACGGCTTTTTCGCTGCGGCCGGCTTGGCGCCGGCCGGCGCCGCGGCGGGCTGGCCGGGCGCGGCGATCCGCACCGGCTGCCCCGGCACCACCTTGAGCACGCCCTCCACCACCACCTGGTCGCCGGCGTGCAGGCCGTCGAGCACCACGATTTCCTTCTCGCCGTGGTAATCGCCCACGACGACCGGTCGCACCTCGGCGGTGCCGTCCGGCTTCACCACGTAGACCAGGTGGCCGTTGGAGCCCTGCTGCACCGCGAGCTGCGGCACGACGATCGCGCCCGGCCGCAGCGCGCCCCTGACGTAGGCGGTGACGAACATGCCCGGGCGCAGTTCCTTCTTCGGGTTGGGCAACACGGCGCGCACCATGAAGGATCCGGTTTCCTGGCTGAAGGAGGGATCGGCGAAGTTGATCCTGCCCGGGTGCGGATAGCGCGTGCCGTCGGGCAGCACGATTTCGACGGCGTAGTCGCGGTTCTTCGGCTCTATGACGAGCTTCTTCGCGATCTCGTCGCGCAGCTTGGCGGCGAGGTTCTGCGACACGCTGAACGTGACCCACATGGGGTCGATTGCCGCGACGTAGGTGAGGTTGGCGCTCTCGGCCATCGAGTTGACGAACGCGCCCTGGCGCTGCAGCGAGCGGCTCGCGAGTCCGGTCACGGGGGAGCGGATGGTGGCGTAGCCGAGGTTCAGCTCGGCTTCCTTCACCTTCGCCCCGGCTGCGAACACCGCCGCCTTGGCGGAATCGAAGTCGCCCTGCGCGCGGTCGAGGTCGGCGCGCGACAGCGCGTCCTGCTCGGCGAGCGGCTTGACGCGCCCCAGGTTCGCCTGCGCGGTGGTGAAGCGCGCCTGCTGGGATTGCAGCTCGCCGCGCGCCGCCTCGAGCTGCGCCTGGAACGGCTTCGGGTCGAGCTGGAACAGCAGCTGACCTTCCTTGACCAGCTCGCCTTCCTGGTAGGCGATGCTCTCGAGGAACCCCGAGACGCGCGCCACGATGTTCACCTGGCGCGAGCTCTCGGTCTGCGCGACGAAGCTGGGCGCCAGGGGAATGTCCCTGGTCTCGACCCTGACGATCGTGACTTCGGGCGCCGGGCGCGCCGGCGGCTTCGGGGCCTCCTTCGAGCAGCCCGCGGCGAGCAGCGCGGCGAGCGCGGCCCAGGCGAGCGGGCGCGCGGCAATCGGGTTCCCGGAGAGGAATGCCGGCATGCGTGGTCCTTGCGGTTTTGCGTGGCGCAGCCGGAGTATAGGCGAGCGCCCGCGCCCGCAGGTGCTGCGCGATTACCGGTTCGCTGCTTTCCCGGCCGGCAGCGGCACGGCAAGCCGCGCGAGCAGGCCGCCGCCGTCGCGAGGGAGCAGTTCGAGCCGCCCGCCGTGCGCGCGCGCCACGCGCTCGACGATCGCGAGGCCCAGCCCCGCGCCGCCTTCGCCGCTTCGCGCCTCATCGAGCCGCGTGAACGGGCGCTTGAGACGCTCGGCTTCGTTTTCCGGGATGCCGGGGCCCCGGTCCATGACCTCCGCGATCGCGTTCGCGCCTTCGCGCCGCGTCGCGATCTCTACGGGTTCGCCTGCGTGCTTGAGCGCGTTGTCCACGAGATTCATGAGCGCGCGGCGCATCGCCAGGCGCGCGAGCGGCAGCTCGCCCGCGCCGGGCTCGCCCGCGCGGCGCACCTCGCGTCCCAAGCGCCGGTAATGCTCGATCACCTCGTCCGCGAGGGCATCCAGGCTTGCGGGCTCGCGCGCCTCGGGCGCGCCGCGCGCGAAGTCGAGGAACTGGCCGATCACCTTGTCGGCCTCGTCGATGTCGGCGCTCATGCCGTCGGCGACGCTCTTGTCGGCGCCGCTCATCTCGAGCGCAAGCCGCAGGCGCGAGAGCGGCGTGCGCAGGTCGTGCGAGATGCCGGCCAGCACCATGGCGCGCTCGCGCTCCATGGATTCCAGGTCGCCCGCCATGCGGTTGAACGCCGCAGCGAGCGTCCGCACTTCGCGCACCCCGGTCTCGGGAAGCGCCTCGGGGGTCTCGCCGCGCCCGATGCGGCGCGCCGCGCGCGTGAGCGAAGCAAGCGGCCCGGCGATCGCCGAGGCGATGAGCCACGCGGCGGCGAGGGCAGCCGCGAGCAGCAGGCTGCCCCAGCCGAGCCAGCGCAGGTCGAACTCGGGCTCGAAGCGCTCGCGCGGCAGCATCACCCAGTACTCGTCCTCGTCGATGGTGAAGCTCACCCAGAAGCCTTCCAGCGCGTCGCGCGCGTAGGCAAACCTCGTGCGCTCGCCGAGCGCGGCGCGCACGCGCGCCGCCACCATCTCGAACAGCGGCTCGCGCGGCAGCGGCTCGAGGCGCTCCTCGTTCGCCACCGGGTAGACGCGGATGCCCTCGCGTTCGTTGAGTTCGAGCAGCAGCCCGCGGCGGCGGAAGGGATCGGCGTTGACCAGCGCCGCGCGCGTGAGGTTCACCACGCTCACCGTCTGCTGCGCCAGTTCCCGCGCCCGCGGCTCGCGCTCGTAGACGCGGTAGAGCTGGAAGGTGGCGGCGGCGGAGGCGACGATCAGCAGCGCGACCAGCAGGAACGCGCGCGCGAGCAGCGTCACTTCAGGTTGCCGTCCGGCACGAACACGTAGCCGAAGCCCCACACCGTCTGGATGTGGCGCGGCTTGGAGGGGTCGTCCTCGACGATCTTCCTCAGGCGCGAGATCTGCACGTCGATCGAGCGGTCGAACACCTCGTACTCGCGCCCGCGGGCGAGCTCCATCAGCTTGTCGCGCGACAGCGGCGTGCGCGGGTGCTGCACCAGCACCTTGAGCACCGAGAACTCGCCCGTGGTGAGCGCCACCGGCTTGCCCTCGCGCGCAAGGCTGCGCGTGGCGAGGTTGAACTCGAACGGCCCGAACAGGTGCACCTCGGTCGCGGCTGACGGCGCACCCGGCGGCCCGGCGGGCTGGCGCCGGCGCAGCACGGCGTTGACGCGCGCCACGAGTTCCCGCGGGTTGAAGGGCTT
>CAZVHU010000175.1:0-6462 GCA_964627075.1 uncultured Enterobacteriaceae bacterium
CCGGCGTGGACATCGTCGCGCCCTCCGACATGATGGACGGGCGCATCGGCCGCATCCGCTCGGCGCTCGAGAAGAAGGGCCACATCCACACCAAGATCATGGCCTACTCGGCGAAGTACGCCTCGGGCTTCTACGGCCCGTTCCGCGACGCGGTGGGCTCGGCGAAGAACCTCGGCAAGGGCGACAAGAAGACCTACCAGATGGACCCTGCCAACTCGGACGAAGCGCTGTGGGAGGTCGGGCTCGACCTCGCCGAGGGCGCGGACATGGTGATGGTGAAGCCGGGGCTGCCGTATCTCGACGTCGTGCGGCGCGTGAAGGACGAGTTCCGCGCGCCGACCTACGTCTACCAGGTCTCGGGCGAGTACTCGATGCTCAAGGGCGCGATCGACCGCGGCTGGCTGCCCGAGTCGTGCATGCTGGAATCGCTGCTCGCGTTCAAGCGCGCCGGCGCCGACGGCGTGCTGACCTATTTCGCTTTCGAGGCGGCGAAGGCCCTCAAGGCCGCCGGCTAGGTTCCTCGAACCAGGAGGCGTTCACCGGCCTGCGGCGGCGGTTCCTCGCTCTAGCCAAATACGACCGCCACGCCGTGCGCGTCGCCGGCGCCCACCGCGATCGAGCCGTCCCGCAGCGTCACCGGCTTGAAGCCGCCACGGCGCAGCACTTGCGCCGCGCGTGCGCGATCGGCGACGCGGATGAACAGCGCCGCCACCAGAGGGCGCTGTCGCAGCGGCAATTCCACTCCGTCGAGGCGATGCCCGAGATTTGAGCGCGAGCCGATCGCGATCGGCGCGCTGCCGGTTTGCACCAGCAAGCCTTCGTCGATGCGCTGCGGCGGCGAGTCGAACAGCCGGGCGTAGCTCTGCGCGCTCGCCGCAGGATCCTCGGCGATCACGGCGAGCGCGGCGATGCCGGTCGCGCCCACCGCGTGCTGCTGGTACTCGGGGCGCCACACCACTTCGCGCGTGAAGTGCTGGCACAGGAACGCGCGGCAGCCCGGCGTCTGCGCGGGCGGCAGCTGCACGATGCGGAAGGAAGCGTCGTGCGTGCCGTCGGCGAGCGCCACCGGCCGCGAGAAATCGAGCGGCGGATCGGCGGCGATGCCCGCCGCGGCGAGCTCCGCGTGCGCGGCGTTGGCGTCGCCGGTGGCGAGCGCGAATGCGCCCAGCCCTTCGCCGCGCGCGAGGAAATCGCTGAAGTAGGCGAGCGCGGGGTGCTGGCGCGGCAGCGCCATCAGCTCGAGGTAATCGTCGCCGAACATGACGCAGTGGTTCTGCGAGCCGAGCGTGTGGAAGCCGCGCGGCGTGAGCGCGAACCCCAGGCGCGCGTACGTTTCGCGCGCGCGATCGAGGTCCCGCACGAGGATCACGACGTGATCGAGGCCTCGGATCTGGCGGCGCATCAGGGGGCCGTGGCGAGCTCGAGCGTCTTCAGGAAGCGCTCCGCGTTCTGGTAGCCGATCACGCGCAGCCCCTTGATCTCGCGCCCCTGCGCGTCGAAGAAGACGATCCCGGGCGGCCCGAACAGCGAAAAGCGCCTGAGCAGCGCCTTGTCCTCGGCGCTGTTGGCGGTGACGTCGGCCTGCAGCAGCAGCATGCCTTCCATCTTCGCCTTCACGCGCGGGTCGCTGAAGGTGTAGTGCTCCATCTCCTTGCACGACACGCACCAGTCGGCGTAGAAGTCGAGCATCACCGGGCGGCCGGGCGACGCGAGGCGCGCATCCAGCTCGGCGTTGCTCGCGACGCGCGCGAACTTCGCCGCCGCGGCGGGCGCAGCGTCCCCCATCAGGCCGGCGAGCGGGCGCAGCGGGTCGCGGCTGCCGGCGAGCGCGCCCACGACCAGCGCCACGCCCGCCACGAGCGCGAGGATGCCGGCGCCCTTCGCCAGCCGCTCGGCGGGGTGCGCCCCGTGCGGCAGGGAGTCGAGCGCGCGCAGGAACATCGCGCAGCCAATGGCGAGCGCGCCCCAGGCAAGCAGCACCGCGGCGGGCGGCAGCACCGGCGACACGATCCAGATCGCCACCGCGAGCAGCAGCACGCCGAAGAAGCGCTTGACGCTCTTCATCCACGGCCCGGCCCTGGGAAGGAGCGCGCCCTCGGAGACGCCGATCGCCACCAGCGGCGCGCCGATGCCGAGCGCCATCGCAAACAGCGCCGCGCCGCCGAGCACGACGTCGCGCGTCTGGCCGATGTAGAGCAGCGCCCCGGCGAGCGGCGCCGCCACGCAGGGGCTCACGATCACCGCGGAGAGCACCCCCATCGCCGCGACCGAGGCGAGTCGGCCGCCTTGCAGGCCGTCGTGCACGCGGTGCACGTGGTGGCGGATGAAGGCCGGCACCTGAATGTGGTGCACGTCGAACATCGAGAGCGCGAGCCACACGAACACGAGCGCGAACGCCCCCAGCACCCACGCGTTCTGCAGCGCCGCGGCGAGGATGCCGCCCGACCAGGCGGCAGCGATGCCCGCCGCGGCGTAGGCCACCGCCATGCCGAGCACGTAGGCGAGCGACAGCGCGAGCGCGCGCAGCTTGCCGGCGCCGCGCCCTTCTCCGGCGATGATCCCCGAGAGGATCGGGATCATCGGCAGCACGCAGGGCGTGAACGCGAGCAGCAGGCCAAAGCCGAAGAAGCTCGCGGCGACGATCCACAGGCCGCCTGATTCGAACAGGCGCGCGATCTCGAAGTCGCTCGAATCCACCGACACGCGCGGCGCCGCAGGCACCGGCGCGGCGGGCGGCGAGCCGGCGGCGAACGCCGCCATGCGCAGCGTCACCTTGCCGTCGGTCGGCGCGTAGCACACGCCCGCGTCGGCGCAGCCCTGCGAGGTCACGCTGAGGTCGAACTTCTCCGGCGCGCTTTCCACCGGCAGCACGATCGCCACGCGCTTGCGGTAGGTCTCGACCTCGCCGAAGAACTCGTCGGTCTTGCGAACGCCCTGCGGAAACTGCGGCGCGCCGAGCTTCGCGCCCGAGGCCGGGTCGGCGGCGAAGCGGAACTTGTCGCGGTACATGTAGTAGCCGTCCGCGATGTCGAAGCTCACCTCGATGGTGCGCGCATCGAGCGGCCGCGCCGAGAGGCGGAATGCCTTCTCCGGCTCGAGCAGCTCGTCGCTCGCCTTGCCGCGATGCGTGGGCGAGTGGTCCGCGAGCGCGGCGCCCGGGATGGCGAGCAGCAGGGCGAGCAGGAGTTCTTTCACGGCTCGGAGGCGGTCTCGGCGGCCACCCAGTCGAGGTAGGCGGCAAGCCCGCGCTCGATTGGGACAGCGACGATCTCGGGAAGTTCGTAGGGGTGGCCGGCGCGGATCGCGGCCTCGAGCGCACCGTAGCGTTCGGCGCTCGTCTTGATCAGCATCGGGTGCTCCTCGTCGTGCTGCACCGCGCCCTTCCAGCGGTAAACCGAGCGGCACGGCGCGAGGATGTTGACACATGCCGCGACGCGCTTTTCGATCAACGCCCCGGCGAGCTTCTCCGCCGCCGCGCGGTCGGGAAGATTGGTGAGCACGAGCAGCGCGCTCATTGCCCGCTCCTCACCGGCGTTCATCGGCGTTCATCGGCGGTTCCCTCAAGCCGGCTGTGCAACTTGCGGCAGGCCGTCGAACACCGTCGGGTACCTGAGCCTCACGCCGAGCACCTGCTTCAAGCGGCGGTTGTCCAGGCGCCGCGACTCGCTCATGAACGAAAGCAGCTGCGGCCCGATGCGCGCGGCGGCCTCGGCGCGCGCGATGCGCTCCGGGCGCGCGAGCCCGGCGCGGTCGGCGACGAGGTCGAGCCAGTCGCCCACCTTGAGCACCGTGTCGTCGCTCGCGTTGTAGGTGCCGGGCGGCGCGCCGTCCTCGAGCGCGCGCAGGCAGGCGGCGGCGAGGTCATCGGCGTGGATGTGGTTGCTGTAGACGTCGTCGGCCGCGCGCAGCGCCGGCGCGCCGCCGCGCAGGCGCGCAAGCGGCAGTCGGTCGGCGGCGTAGATTCCCGGCGCGCGCAGCACGACGAGCGCCACGCCGCGCGCCGCGCACCACGAGGCAAGCGTGGTTTCCGCGTGCACGCGGCGCCGCGCGCGGGCGGTTTGCGGATTCACCGCGCGCGACTCCTCCACCAGGGCGCCGCCGCAGTCGCCGTAGACGCCGCTCGTGCTGACGTATGCGAGCCTCGCGGGTAGAATGCGCGCCTCCAGCGCGGCGAGCAGGTTTTCGGTTCGCGGGTCGGAGTCGCCCGTGGCGGGCGGCGGCGCGGTGTGCAGCACCGCGTCGGCCCAGCCGGCGAAGCCCGGGAGCGTTTCCGGGCGGTCGAGGTCGGCGCCGCGCGAACGGCTGAGCACGCGCGTGGTGACTCCCGCGGGGAGCCGGGACGCGACGCGGCGCGCGATGTCGCCGTATCCCACGATGAGCAGGCGCTGCATGCGCCTATTTTAGCGACGATGAGCACGGTCACGGTCCAGCCAAGCGGGCAGCAGTTCGAGGTCGGGGAGGGCGAGACCGTGCTTGCCGCCGCGCTCCGGCAGGCGATCATCCTTCCCTACGGCTGCAAGAACGGCGCCTGCGGCAGCTGCAAGGGCAGGATCGTCTCCGGGAGCGTCGACTACGGCGTCTACCAGAAAAAGGCGCTCAGCGACGACGAGCGCGCCAGGGGCAAGGCGCTCATGTGCCAGGCGAAGCCGCTCGGCGACCTCGTGATCGAGGCGCGCACCGTGGGCGCGGCGCGCGGCATCCAGGTGAAGACGCTGCCCTGCCGCGTGCAGAAGATGGAGCGCCTGGCCGAGG
This sequence comes from uncultured Enterobacteriaceae bacterium, assembly GCA_964627075.1. Lineage (GTDB taxonomy): Bacteria > Pseudomonadota > Gammaproteobacteria > Burkholderiales > SG8-39 > 2-02-FULL-66-14. Next base: position 4,753 of record CAZVHU010000175.1, read on the forward strand.
ACGTGATGCTGCTGCAGCTGAAGCTCCCGGCCCACGAGCGCCTCGAGTTCCTCGCCGGGCAGTACATCGAGTTCCTGCTGCGCGACGGCTCGCGGCGCAGCTTCTCGATGGCCAACCCGCCGCACGCCGCGGAGCTGATCGAGCTGCACGTGCGCCACGTATTGGGCGGCCAGTTCACCGACCACGTGTTCGGCAAGATGAAGGAGCGCGACATCCTGCGCTTCGAAGGGCCGCTGGGGACCTTCTTCCTGCGCGAGGAGTCCGCCAAGCCCCTCGTGTTCGTCGCCTCGGGGACGGGCTTCGCGCCGATCAAGGCGATCCTCGAGCACATGTTCGAGAAGAAAATCGCGCGCCCGGCGGTGCTTTACTGGGGCGGCAGGCGGCCCAAGGACCTCTACATGAACGGGCTGCCGGAGAAGTGGGCGCGCGAGCACCCCGGCTTCAAGTACGTGCCGGTGATCTCCGACGGCCTGCCCGAGGACGGCTGGCGCGGCCGCACCGGCTTCGTGCACCGCGCGGTGATGGAGGATTACCCGGACCTCTCCGGCCACCAGGTCTACGCCTGCGGCGTGCCGGTCATGGTGGATTCGGCGCGCAAGGACTTCACCGGGAAGTGCGGCCTGCCGGAGGACGAGTTCTACGCCGACAGCTTCACCACGCAGGCCGACATCGCCGGAGACAGGGCATGAAGATCGGATTCATCGGTACCGGCGCGATGGGCCGGCACATGGCGGCAAGCCTCATTGCGGCCGGGCACGCGCTGTGCGTGCACGACGCGCGCCGCGAGGCCGGGGCGCCCCTCGTCGAAGCAGGCGCGGCATGGGGCGACGACGCCGCGATGACGGCGCACGGCGCGCAGATCGTCTTCACTTCGCTTCCCGGCCCCGCGGAAGTCGAGGCGATCGCTTCGGGCGAGCGCGGCCTCATCGCCAGCATGGCGCGCGGCAGCGCGTGGATTGACCTCACGACGAATTCGCCTGACGTTGTGCGGCGGCTGCACGGGCAGTGCGCGGCGCGCGGCATCGACTTCCTCGATGCGCCGGTGAGCGGCGGGCCGTCGGGCGCGCAAGCGCGCAAGCTCGCGCTGTGGGTGGGCGGCGACGCGGCGGTGTATGCGAAGTGCGAGCCGGTGCTCAAAGCGATCGGCGACCAGCCGTACTACGTGGGGCCGATCGGCGCGGGCACGGTGGCGAAGCTCACCCACAACTGCGCGAGCTTCGTCGCGCAGACGGCGCTCGCGGAGGCCTTCACGCTCGGCGTCAAGGCGGGCGTCGAGCCCGTGGCGCTGCTGCGCGCGGTGCGCCAGGGCGCGTTCGGCCGCAAGCGCCCGTTCGACCGGCTGCTCGAGCAGTTCCTGCCCGGCGCCTACGACCCGCCGGCCTTCGCGCTCAGCCTCGCGCGCAAGGACCTCGCGCTCGCGCTGGAACTCGGCCGCGCGCACGGTGTGCCGATGCAGCTTTCCGAAATCGTGCTGCGCGAGTTCGACGAGGCGCTCGGGCGCGGCTGGGGCGCTCGCGACTCGCGCATCGCCATGACGCTGCAGGAAGAGCGCGCCGGGGTCTCGGTGCGCGTGCCGCGCGAGCGGCTCGCGGGCGTGCTCGACTGAGGGCACCGGCCGCGCAAGGACCGAGTGTAAAGTCTGACTTTACACTTGCCGGCGGTGTCCCGTTTTTAGTTGAAGGTTTGGACGGCGGCGATTCCTAAACTACG
>CAZVHU010000176.1:0-6436 GCA_964627075.1 uncultured Enterobacteriaceae bacterium
GTGACTTTACAGTTGAGGAGTGGGGGACAGACCTCGTGCTTTCCCCTTTCGATTCCGCGACTTGGGATCGGGAAAAGGGGTCTGTCCCCTACGAGGTGAGGACTTTGAGGTGCTCGGCGACGCTGCGGCCGAGGGCGCCGAGGGCGTAGCCGCCTTCGAGCACCGAGACGATGCGGCCCTTGGCGTGGCGCCCGGCGAGCGCCTTCACCTGCGCGGTGACCCAGCCGTAGTCGGCGTCGGTGAAGCGCAGCATCGCCATCTCGTCCTCGAAGTGCGCGTCGAAGCCCGCCGAGAAAATGACGAGCTGCGGCTTGAATTCCTCCAGCGCCGGCAGCCAGTGGCCGCTCACCGCGGCTCGGAACTCCTTCGAGCCGGCGCCCGCGGCGAGCGGCACGTTGACCATGTTGCCGGCCGGGTTCTCGGTGCCCGAATAGGGGTAGAACGGGTGCTGGAAGGTCGAGACCATCAGCACCTCGGGGTCGCCCTCGAAGATGTCCTCGGTGCCGTTGCCGTGGTGCACGTCGAAGTCGACGATCGCGACGCGCGCGAGGCCGTGCGCGCGCAGCGCGTGGCGCGCCGCCACCGCGACGTTGTTGAAGATGCAGAAGCCCATCGGCCGCGCGCGGCAGGCGTGGTGCCCCGGCGGGCGCACGCTGCAGAAGGCGCTGTCCGCCTTGCCCGCCATCACGAGGTCGGTCGCGAGCACCGCCGCACCCGCGGCGCGCAGCGCGGCGTCGAGGCTGTACCGGTTCATCGCGGTGTCGGGGTCGAGGTGCACGGTGCCGGATTCGGGAGCGAACTGGCGGATCGCCTGCACGTACTCGATCGGGTGCACGCGCGCGAGCTGCTCATCCGTGGCGAGCGGCGCCTCGTATCTCGCGAGCAGCGGCTCGATGCGCGCCTCGATCAAATGGTCCTCGATCGCGGCGAGGCGCTGCGGGCGCTCGGGGTGCCCAGCGCCCATGTCGTGCTTGAGGCAGTCAGGATGTGTGATGAATGCCGTGGTCATTGCGAAGCGTAACGCATTGAATCATATCGCATAGAGTACAATCGCCCGATGCTTTTCAAGCGCCATCTGCAGCCGGTCGCGCAGTCGCCGGTGTCGCGCGTGGTCGAGGCGGCGAGCCGCATCATCCTCGGAAAGGAAGCGCAGGTGCGCCTGGCGGTCGCATGCCTGCTCGCGCGCGGCCACCTGCTGATCGAGGATCTTCCGGGCGTGGGCAAGACGACGCTCGCGCATGTGCTGGCGAAAGCGCTCGGGCTCGACTTCCAGCGCATCCAGTTCACCAGCGACATGCTGCCCGCCGACATCATCGGCGTATCGGTCTACGAGCGCGACTCGGGGGGCTTCAGGTTCCATCCCGGGCCGATCTTCGCGCAGGTGATCCTCGCCGACGAGGTGAACCGCGCCACGCCCAAGACGCAGTCGGCGCTCCTGGAGGCGATGGCCGAGCACCAGGTCACCGCCGAGGGCGAGACGAGAAAGCTCCCCGAGCCGTTCTTCGTCATCGCGACGCAGAATCCATCCGAGCAGGTCGGCACCTTCCCGCTGCCCGAATCGCAGCTCGACCGCTTCATGATGCGCATCGAGCTCGGCTACCCGGACCGCGAGGCCGAGCGCGCGCTGCTCGCGGGTAGCGACCGGCGCGAGCTGCTCGCGGCGCTCGAGCCGTGCCTGACGACGCCCGAGCTGGTGGCCTTGCAAGCGTCGGTGCAGAAGGTGCATGCCGCGCCGGCGCTGCTCGACTACGTGCAGGCGATCGTCGAGCACACGCGCCGCTCGCCGGAGTTCATCGCCGGCCTTTCGCCGCGCGCGGCGCTCGCCCTGCTGCACTGCTCGCAGGCCTGGGCGCTGATCGAAGGGCGCGACAAGGTGATCCCGGAGGACGTGCAGGCGGTCCTGCCCGGCGTCGCCGCGCACCGCCTGCGGCCGGCTCACGACACCTCGCGGCGCGTGGACGCCGGCGCCATGCTGATCGCCGCAGTGCCCATTCCCTGACGAAATTGGGGTCAGAGCCCAATTTCGCTAGACCTATGTCGGCCGAATTTGGGCTCTGACCCCATTTTTCGCGCCGACACGGCGATCGAGCCGATCGCGGCGCGCGGCGGGTGGCGCCGGCGGCTCAGCCCCGCGGGCGCGGCGCTCGTCCTGCTGGCGGTGGCGCTGGTGCTCGCGCTCGGATACTGGACCTACCGCGCGGTGGAGGGGTCGCTGCGCGACATGCGCGCGGGGTCGCTGCGCGCACTGCTCGACACGCATGCCGTGGCGCTCGGCATCACGCTGCAGGAGCGCCTGGAGGGCGTTTCCGCTGCAGAGCGCGCCACGCGCGCACGGGAGATCGCGGCGCGTTACGCCGAGGCGGCAGGCGGCGTGGGCGACAGCGGTGTGGTGTTCGCGTTCGACGGGAGCGGCGCGTCCCTCAATCCGGACCTGGCGGGCAGGACGACGCCGCTGCGGCTGCGGCGCGAGGACGGCGCGGACACCGGGCTGGTGCTCGATCCATACATCGACTCGCGCGGCGTGGAAGTGATCGCCGCGTGGCGCTGGCTGGACGAGCACCGCATCGGCCTCGCGATCAAGCTCAACGCGGCGGAAGCCTACGCGCCGCTTCGCTACCTGCGCATCGCCTTCGGCATCGTCTTCGGCGCGCTGCTCGTCGCATTGGCGGTGGCGCTGGCATCGGTGCTGTCCATGGCGCGCCTGCGCAGCGAGCTGGGCGGCGCGCGCAAGGTCGGTGCCTACCGCCTGGTGCGCCGCATCGGCGAGGGCGGCATGGCGCACGTCTACCTCGCGCGCCACGACCTGCTCAGGCGTCCCTGCGCGGTGAAGCTGCTCAAGCCCGCGCGCGCCACCGACGAGACCATCGCGCGCTTCGAGCGCGAGGTGCAGCTCGCGAGCCAGCTCGCGCACCCCAACACGGTGGACATCTTCGACTACGGCCGCACGCGCGACGGCCTGTTTTACTACGCCATGGAGTACCTCAACGGCATCAACGCAGGCGAACTGGTGGTGCGCGAGGGCGCGGTGCCGGTGGCGCGCACCGTGCATATCCTGCGCCAGGTATGCGCGGGGCTCGCCGCGGCGCACGCGCGCGGACTGGTGCACCGCGACGTCAAGCCGGAGAACATCATGGTGTGCCGCCGCGGCGCCGAGCACGACGTGGTGAAGCTGCTCGACTTCGGCCTGGTGAAGAGCCTGGACAGCGAGCACAGCCGCGACCTGACGCGCTCGCTGCGCATCCTCGGCACGCCGCTTTACATGGCCCCCGAGCGGCTGCGCAACCCTGCCGACGTGGACGCGCGCGCCGACATCTACGCCGTGGGCGCGGTCGCCTTCTTCATGCTGACGGGGCGCAAGCTGTTCGAGGCCGCAGACGACCTCGCGCTCACCACCCGGGTGCTCAACGAGGAGCCGCCGCGGGTGTCGGCGGCGGCGGCGCAGCCGGTGCCGGTGGAGCTCGACCTGCTGGTGCAGGCGTGCCTCGAGAAGGAGCGCGCGCTGCGGCCGCAGCGCGCGGCGGACCTCGTCGAGGCGTTCGAGGCGCTCGCTCAGGAATACCGCTGGACCGCGCGCGACGCCGAGAACTGGTGGGCGACTAAGGGGTCGGTTCCGGGGCGATGATCTGGATGTGCTCGCAGTTGACGTCGAGGAACGGCACCGCGAGCAGCTGCCGCCCGCCGATCGCCAGCTCGTAGACCTCGGCGTCGGTCACCGCGATGAAGGTCTTCGCCTCGGCCATGTAGTCGGTGACGCGCGCGCCGGGGATCAGGTCGATGTATCCGCGGACGCGGTACGAGCCGGTGAAGATGGTGACCCGGGTCCGGCTCTCCTGTGCAGGCATGGCGACTCCTTCGGTTCCTTGGTCAAGCCGCGCGCTTCGCCTCGCCGGCGCGCTTCAGCACGAAATCGTAGCTCGCTTCCCACTCCCCCGTGGCGCCCTTGCGGTAGTCCACGATGAGCGACTCCTTGACCCCGAACACAGCGTCGGAGTCGAGGTACTTGTCGCCCCTGGTGAACAGGTGCGTTACCAGCTTGGCGTGGCCCGGCGCCTGGATCATGAAGTGCAGGTGCCCTGGGCGCATCGGATGCCGGCCGGTGGCGACCAGCAGCTTGCCGACCGGGCCGTCGTCCGGCACCGGGTAGCTCACGGGCAGCACGCAATGGAAGTCGTAGCGGCCGTCGGCGCCGGTGCGGAAGCGCGCCCTGAGGTTCGTGCCCTCGTCCTTCTGCACGTCGTAGAAGCCGTCGCCCGCGCCCTGCCAGACGTCCACCAGCGCGCCGGCGAGCGGCTTGCCGTCGGCGCCGAGCACGCGGCCCCGGATGTGGCACGGCTCGCCCGGCGTGCCGGGCTTGCAGATATTCGCGCCCAGCACCATCTCCGGTGCGCCCTCCACGTAGAAGGGGCCGAGCACGGTGGACTCGGTGGACTTGCCGTCGCGGCCGTAGTTGATGAAGTCCACCAGCATCGACACGCCGTGGGTGTCCGAGAGCAGGATGAACTCGTTGCGCCTGTCGTCGCACCACTTGCCGGTCTCGGCGAGGAAACGTATGCCGGCCATCCACTCGTCCTGCGTCGGCCGCACTTCGCGCACGAAGCCATGCAGGTGGCGGATGAGGCTCGCCATCACCTGCGCGAGGCGCGGGTCGGGCGTGCCCTCGATGCGCCGCAGGACCTCGGCGGTGAGCGTGTCTTCGTTGAAGTTGCGGATCGCCATCTGCCCCTCCTCCGGGGAACGATGACGCGATTCTAGCGCTGCGTGGACCCCCGCTCCCCGCCTTCGCGGGGACAAGCTCCGCGGGGGGGGGACAGAAAAAGGGCGTTGCTACGCCGCTGCGCGCTCGGCGCGGCGCCGTTCGTGTTCCTTGAGGAAGCGCTTGCGCAGGCGGATCGACTTCGGCGTCACCTCGACCAGCTCGTCGTCGGCGATGAATTCGACCGCCGACTCGAGCGTGAGCTGCAGGGGTGGCGTGAGGTCGATGTGCTCGTCCTTGCCCGAGGCGCGGATGTTGGTGAGCTTCTTCTCGCGGATCGGGTTCACCGTGAGGTCGTCCTCGCGGCTGTTGACGCCGACGATCATGCCCTCGTAGACCGGGTCGCCGGGGCGCGAGAACAGGCGGCCGCGCTCCTGCAGCTTCCACAACGCGTAGGCGACCGCCGCGCCGTCGTCCTGCGACACCAGCACGCCGTTCCTGCGCTCGGCGATCTCGCCGGCGAGCGGCGCGTATTCGTCGAACACGTGGCTCATCACGCCCATGCCCCGGGTGGTGGTCAGGAACTCGCCCTGGAAGCCGATCAGGCCACGCGCCGGCACGCGGTATTCCAGACGCACCCTTCCGTTGCCATCGGGCTGCATGTCGCGCAGCTCGGCGCGGCGCCGCCCGAGCATCTCCATCACCGCGCCCTGGTTCGCCTCCTCCACGTCCACGGCGAGGGTCTCGTAGGGCTCGCAAGCGATGCCGTCGATCTCGCGCAACACGACGCGCGGACGCGACACCGCCAGCTCGTAGCCCTCGCGACGCATGTTCTCGAGCAGGATCGTGAGGTGCAGCTCGCCGCGCCCCGACACCAGGAAGACGTCCGAGTCGGCGGTGTCCTCGACCCTGAGCGCGACGTTCGACAGGCACTCGCGCGCCAGGCGCTCGCGGATCTGGCGGCTGGTGACGAACTTGCCCTCGCGTCCCGCGAGCGGCGAGGTGTTGACCTGGAAATTCATCGAGAGCGTCGGCTCGTCCACGGAAAGTAGCGGCAGCGCCTCCGGATGCTCGGGGTCGCACAGCGTCACGCCGATGCCGATCTCCTCGACGCCGGTGACGAGCACGATGTCGCCCGCCTCAGCCTCGGGCACCTCCTGGCGCTCCAGGCCCTTGAAGGTGAGGACCTGGTTCACCTTGGCCATCACCGGCTCGGCTGCCGGCCCCTTGCACACCGCCACCTGCTGCGCCGCGCGCAGGCGGCCGCGCGCGATGCGGCCGATGCCGATGCGCCCCACGTAGGAGGAGTAGTCGAGCGAGCAGATCTGCAGCTGCAGCGGGCCGCCGGGGTCGGCGGCGCGCACCGGCACGTGCTTGAGGATGGCCTCGAAGAGCGGCCGCATGTCGGTGCCGCGCGCGCCCGCCTCGAGCGTCGCCCAGCCCTCGAGCGCCGAGGCATAGACGACGGGAAAGTCGAGCTGCTCCTCGGTGGCGCCCAGCTTGTCGAACAGGTCAAAGGTTCGGTTCACCACCCACTGCGCGCGCGCGCCGGGGCGGTCCACCTTGTTCACCACCACGATGGGCTTCAGGCCCTGCGCCAGCGCCTTGCGGGTGACAAAGCGCGTCTGCGGCATGGGCCCCTCGACCGCGTCCACGAGCAGCAGGACGCCGTCCACCATCGAGAGCACGCGCTCCACCTCGCCGCCGAAATCGGCGTGGCCGGGCGTGTCCACGATGTTGATG
>CAZVHU010000177.1:0-6433 GCA_964627075.1 uncultured Enterobacteriaceae bacterium
GCGCTCCGAGATCAGGATCTCGCCGTGCGCGGCCTCGGCGCACAGCCGCGAGGCGAGGTTCACCGCCGGCCCGACCGCGGTGTACTCCAGCCGCGCGGCCCCGCCCACCACGCCAACGGTGACCACGCCGCTCGCGATGCCGACGCCGACGCCGAGCCGCAGCTCGGCGTCCGACCAGCGCGCCGCCAGCTCCAGGCCGCGGCCGCGGATGCGCTTGGCGAGCTCGACCGCGCGCACCGCGTGGTCGGGAATCGCGATCGGCGCGCCCACCAGGATCAGCACGCCGTCGCCCGCGAGGTCCTTGATGGTGCCGCCGGACTCGGCGGCCGCTGCGCCGACCTCGTCGTAGTACTCGCGCAGGATCTCGATCACGCGGTGCGAGGTCGCGGTGCCGCTGAACGCGGTGAAGCCGCGCAGGTCGCAGCACACCACCGACAGCTCGAGCGTCTGGTCCTGCGTGGCGCTCTTCAGGCCCTGCCTGCGCACCAGCTCCGCCACCTGCGGCGCAAGGAACCTCGACATGAAGTGCGCGCGCTGGCCCTGCGTGACGTGGTACTGCACGCCGCCGACGAGGAAGATGAGCAGGCCGATCGCGGCGCCGACCGGGGCCATCGCGGGCGGCAGGACGAGCCCCGAGGCCATGAACGGCGCGGCGACCACGAACGCCACCATGCGCTGCGTCTCGGCGCGGTCGGGGCGCCGGTTGAGCATGATCAGGCCCGAGGCGAGGCCGAGCAGCAGCGCGAGTCCGAGCGGCAGCGCGAACAGGTAGAAGCCCGGGCGCTGCCACGCGCCCGCGATCCCCGCGCCCATGAAGTGGTCGTGGCGCAGCTGCGGGAAGGCGAACGCGAGCAGCAGGTAGGCGGCCGACAGCGCCTGCGCCACGCGCAGCATGCGGTCGGGCCCGCGCGTGTCGAGCTTGCGGGCCGGGATCGTGCGCCGCACGCAAAGGATCCACTGGAAGCCGAACCAGAAGGCGAGCGCGTCCGGGATCGCGAACACGCCGTCCCAAGGCGGCACGCCGCGCGCCTGGTGCAGCGGATACGCGACCAGCACGCCGACGCCGATCGACAGCCCGACGAAGGCGAGGAACAGCGCCAGCGCCCGGCTGCTGGGCGAGTGGCGGTCGGCGATGTAGAAGGCGAGCGCCATGCCCAGCGCGAGCAGCGCGGTGATGGCGTGCGGCGTGGTGTCCAGCGGCACGCGCGAATCTTACCGCGCCGCCCCCGCGTACAATGAACCCCCCTCCACGGCGGCGTAGTTCATGGCGCAGGCGAATTCCACGGCGGCGGACCCGGCGGCGAAGCCCGCGGCCGCGGAGTCCGCGTACCGCTTCACCTTCGAGCCGCACTCGCGGCGCGTGCGCGCGATGCTTGCCGGGGTCGCCCTCGCCGAAAGCGCGCGCTGCGTGGTGCTGCGCGAGACGCGCCTCGCGCCGGTGTTCTACTTCCCGCGCGAGGACGTGCGCATGGACCTCCTGCGCGCGAGCAGCCACCGCAGCTACTGCCCGATCCGCGGCAACGCCTCGTACTGGAGCGCGGTGCTCGACGGTCGGCGCGAGGACAATATCGCCTGGAGCTACGACGAGCCGCTGCCCGAGGCGGCGCGCATCAAGGGCCACCTCGCTTTCTACGCGGAGCGGCTGGATGCGCTGCGCGACGGCGAGCAGATCGTTACGCCGGGCGCTGGCGCCGAGGCCGCCGCCTACGCCAATCCGCTGCTGGGCTGGCTGCTCGCCGAGGCGCCGGGCTACGGCTCGCCCGGCGACCTCACCGGGGCGCTTGCCGCGCGCATGGTGGCGGCCGGCATTCCGCTCTGGCGCATGACGGTGCTGGTGAGGACGCTCCACCCGGAGCTCGTCGGCACCTCCTACCGCTGGTGGCGCAAGAGCTGGGCGGTGGAGGAAACGCGCGCGCCGCACAGCGTGCTCGAGTCGCCCGAATTCCTCAACAGCCCGTTTCGCCCCATCTTCGAAGGCGCGGGCGGCATCCGCAGGCGGCTCGAGGGGACCAACCCCGTGCTCGACTTCGGCATCCTCGAGGACCTGCACGCCGAGGGCGGCACCGACTACGTGGCGATGCCGCTGCTGTTCTCGGACGGCACCGTCAACGTGATCACGCTGAGCTCCGACCGGCGCGGCGGCTTCGGCACCAGCGACCTGGGACACGTCTACGAGATCCTCGGCGTGCTCGGGCGGCTCTACGAGATGCACGCCATGCGGCGCACCGCGGTGGACCTGCTCGACACCTATCTCGGGCGGCACGCGGGCGAGCGCGTGCTGCAGGGCACGATCCGGCGCGGCGACGGCGAGAACATCGGCGCGGTGATCTGGTTCTGCGACCTGCGCGAGTCCACGCCGCTTGCGCGCGCGATGACGCGCCAGCAGTTTCTCGACACGCTCAACCAGTACTTCGACTGCATGGCCGGCGCGGTGCTCAGGCACGGCGGCCAGGTGCTGCGCTACATCGGGGACGCCGCGCTCGCGATCTTCCCGGTCGCGGGCGAAGACGACCGGCAGGCGCGCGAGCAGGCGCTCGCGGCGGCGCGGGAGGCCGCGGCGGCGATCGCGACCGTGAACCGGGAGCGCGCGGCGGCCGGCCGGCCCGAGATCGGCTACGGCATCGGCCTGCACGTGGGCGAGGTCACCTACGGCAACATCGGCACGCCCTCGCGCCTGGAGTTCACCGTGATCGGCGAGGCGGCCAACATGGCGGCGCGGGTCGAGTCGCTGTGCAAGGAGCTGGACCGCGCGCTCCTGGTGTCGGCCGAGTTCGCGCGCTTCGCGCCCGAGCGCTTCGTCTCGCTCGGCCGGCACCGCCTGAAAGGGATCGACACGCCGCAGGAGCTCTACACGCTGCGCCCCGAGGCCGCGAAATCGCCACCGCGGCCGGTTGAGGCGACTTCCCCGATCCGCTAGAATCGCGCGGCTTTTTTAACCGGGAGCAATTCCAGAATGCGCCACCTGATCACCACCACGGCCCTCGCGGCTGCGCTCGCTGCCGCGCCCGCGGCGATGGCGCAGTCCCCGGCGGGCAACGCCGAGGCCGGCAAGAAAAAGACCGCGATGTGCGCCGGCTGCCACGGAATTCCCGGCTACAAGACCGCCTATCCGGTCGTCTACCACGTGCCGGTGCTCGGCGGGCAGACCTCGACCTACCTCGTCAACGCGCTGCGCGCCTACCAGACCGGCGAGCGCAGCCACCCGTCGATGAAGGGCGTGGCCAAGGGCCTCTCGGAGCAGGATATGGCGGACCTCGCCGCCTACTACAGCGGGGGTGCGAAATGAAGCGCGCTGCGATATGGCTGGCCGCGACCGCGGCGGTTGCGCTGGCGGCGACCCACGCGCAGGCGCGCGGCAACCCGGAGAGCGGCAAGGCGAAGGCGGCGCAGGTGTGCGCCGCTTGCCACGGCGCCGACGGCGCCAAGCCGATCGCGCCCGAGAACCCGATCCTCGCCGGCCAGCACTACGACTACCTGGTGCAGGCGCTCTCGGACTACAAGAGCGGCAAGCGCAACAACGCCATCATGAAGGGCTTCGCCGCGACGCTCTCCAAGCAGGAGATCGAGGACCTCGCGGCCTGGTTCGCGAGCCAGAAGTCCGGCCTGCGCTTCCAGCGCTAGCAAAAAGGGGTCAGGACCCTTTTCCGGATCTTGCTCTTCCGGAAAAGGGTCCTGACCCCTTTTTGTCGCAGAGGTCCTCGATCGGGCACTGCGGGCAGCGGGGCTTGCGGGCGAGGCAGACGTAGCGCCCGTGCAGGATCAGCCAGTGGTGCGCGTGCTGCAGGAACTCCCCGGGCACGTGCTTCAGCAATTTCAGCTCGACCGCGAGCGGGTCCTTGCCCGGCGCAAGGCCCGTCCTGTTGGCGACGCGGAAGATGTGCGTGTCCACCGCCACCGTCGGCTGCCCGAATGCGACGTTGAGCACGACGTTCGCGGTCTTGCGGCCCACGCCGGGCAGGGTCTCGAGCGCCTCGCGCGACGCGGGCACCTCGCCGCCGTGGCGCTCGATCAAGAGGCGCGAAAGCCCGACCACGTTCTTGGCCTTGGTGCGGTAAAGGCCGATGCTGCGGATATGGTCCTCGAGCCCGGCGACCCCTAGCGCCACCATCTCCTGCGGCGTGCCGGCGCGCGCAAACAGCTTCGCCGTCGCCGCGTTCACCGACTTGTCGGTCGCCTGCGCCGAGAGCACCACCGCCACCAGCAGCTGGTAGGGGGTCTTCCATTCCAGCTCCGAGCGCGGCTCGGGGTTGGCGGCGCGCAGCCGTTCGAAGATCGCGCGCCGCTTTTCCGGATTCATCGCGAGCGCCTCGCTGCGGCGCGCGCGAGCGCCGCAGCGATCACCGCGCGGCGCGCAGCGCGGTCGGTGCGGCGCGGCGCCGCCTGCTCGCGCGCGGCGCGCTGCCTGCGCCGCGCGAAGCGGCCCTTGGCGGCGCGCGCATCCGCCGCGCTCCAGTCGTGGCCGGCGGGCGGCGGCACCATCGCGATGCAGTCCACGGGGCAGGGCGCCAGGCACAGCTCGCAGCCCGTGCAGTAGCGCGCGATCACGGTGTGCATGAAACCGCGCGCGCCGGCGATCGCGTCCACCGGGCAGGCCTCCAGGCACCGCGCGCAGCCGATGCAGCGCGCTTCGTCCACCAACGCCACTGCGCGCCGCTTCATCCAGGGATCGCCAGCGCGCCGGTCAAGCCGCGCGCCGCGCGGCGGGCATCGAGCGGATCGCCTCCGCGCACTCGCCGATCAAGCCCGGGCCGCGGTAGATGAGTCCCGTGTAGAGCTGAACGAGCGAGGCGCCCGCGGCGACCTTCTCGCGAGCGTCCTCGCCGCGCAGGATGCCGCCCGCGCCGATGAGCGCGACCTCGTCCTTCAGCGCCGCGGCGAACGCCGCGAGCACGCGCGTCGCGCGGCTGCGGATCGGCGCGCCCGAAAGCCCGCCCGCTTCCTCGGCGTGCCGCAGTCCCTCTACGCCCTCGCGCGAGAGCGAGGTGTTGGTCGCGATCACCGCGTCGACCCCGTGGCGTCGCACCGCGTCGGCGATCGTGCCGATCTGGTCCTGCTCGAGGTCCGGAGCGACCTTCAGCGCGAGCGGCACGCGCCTGCCGTGGCGATCGGCGAGCCGCTCGCGCAAGGCGGCGAGCCGCGCGAGCAGCGCCTCCAGCTCGTCCTTTTCCTGCAGCGCGCGCAGCCCCTTGGTGTTGGGCGAGGAGACGTTGACGGTGACGTAGCTCGCCTGCGCGTAGACGCGCTCGAGGCACGCCGCGTAATCGTCCGCGGCGCGCTCGTTCGGCGTGTCGAAGTTGCGCCCGATGTTGACGCCGACGATGCCGCGCGACTGGCGGCGAGACAGGTTCTCGAGGAACGCCTCCAGCCCGACGCTATTGAAGCCGAAGCGGTTGATGAGCGCGCGCGCCCTGGGCAGCCGGAAAAGCCGCGGCCTCGGGTTGCCGGGCTGCGGGCGCGGCGTGACGGTGCCGACTTCGACGAAGCCGAAGCCCATGGCGGCGAGCGCGTCCACGTGCTCGGCGTGCTTGTCGAGGCCCGCCGCGAGGCCGACCGGGTTGGGAAATTCCAGCCCCATCGCGCGCACCGGGCAATGCGGCACGCGGCCGAAGCGCAGCAGCCCGAGGCGCAGCGGCGCGTCGGCGAGGCCTAGCGCGAGACGGTGCGAGGTTTCCGGATCGAGCGCGAACAGCAGCGGCCGCGCCAGCGCATAGAGCATCTAGCTTTGCGCCGCGGCGAGGTCGCTCTCGCCCAGGCGCTGCCAGCTGCCGCCGAGGAAGCCCTCGATCGGCGCGAAGCGCGACTTGTAGGCCATCTTCGGGCTCTCGGCGATCCAGTAGCCGAGGTAGAGGTAGGGCAGGCCGAGCGCGCGGCAGGCCTCGATCTGCCACAGCACGTTGTAGGTGCCGAAGCTCGCGCTGCGGCGGTCGGGCTCGAAGAAGGTGTAGACCGAGGACAGGCCGTCGGGCAGGTAGTCCACGATCGACACCATGACGAGCTGCCCCTGGTCGCGGAACTCCACCAGGCGCGTGTCCACGCGGCTTTGCAGCAGGAAGTGCGAGTACTGGTCGCGGCTGTCGTTGTCCATGCCGCCGCCGGAGTGGCGCCGCGACTGGTAGCGCAGGTACAGCGCGTAGTGCTCCAGCCGGAACTTGAGCGGCTGCGCCTGCGAGGCGAGCTCCTCGTGCTGCGCCCAGGCGCGGCGCTGCGAGCGCGTGGGCCGGAACTCGGCCACCGGGATGCGCACCGGCACGCAGGCGCGGCAGCTGTCGCAGTGCGGGCGGTAGGTGAAGATGCCGCTGCGGCGGAACCCGGACTTGACCAGCTCGCCGTAGAGCTCGGTGTTGATGAGGTGGCTCGGCGTCGCAACCTGCGAGCGCGCCATGCGCTCGGGCAGGTAGCTGCACGGGTAGGGCGCAGTGACGTAGAACTGCAG
>CAZVHU010000178.1:0-6304 GCA_964627075.1 uncultured Enterobacteriaceae bacterium
CTCTCCTTCGGCACCGCCGGCTGCAACCTCGCCTGCAAGTTCTGCCAGAACTGGGACATCTCCAAGTCGCGCGAGATGGACCGCCTGATGGACGCGGCCACGCCCGAGATGATCGCGCAGGCCGCCGAGCGCCTGGGCTGCAAGTCGGTCGCCTACACCTACAACGACCCGGTGATCTTCGCCGAGTACGCGATCGACGTGGCGGAAGCCTGCCGCGCGCGTGGCATCAAGAACGTCGCCGTCACCGCGGGCTACATGCACGACGCGCCGCGGCGCGAGTTCTACGCGCGCATGGACGCGGCCAACGTGGACCTGAAGGCGTTCACCGAGGACTTCTACTTCAAGCTCACCGGCGCGCACCTCGCGCCCGTGCTCGAGACGCTCGAATACCTGGTGAAGCAAACGCAGGTCTGGACCGAGATCACGACGCTGCTGATCCCCGGCAAGAACGACTCCGACGCCGAGCTCGAGGCCGAATGCAGGTGGATCCGCGAGCACCTGGGCCTCGACGTGCCGCTGCACTTCAGCGCCTTCCACCCGGACTGGAAGATGCTCGATGTGCCGCCGACGCCGCCGGAGACGCTGACGCGCGCCCGGGAGATCGCGCGGCTAGCCGGCCTGCGCTACGTCTATACCGGCAACGTGCACGACGTGCAGGGCAGCTCGACCTACTGCCCGTCGTGCGAGAAGCTCGTGATCGAGCGCGACTGGTACGACATCCGCGGCTACCACCTGAGCGCCGCCGGCGCCTGCGAGTTCTGCGGCGCGCAGCTCGCCGGCCGCTACCAGAAGTTCGGCAAGCCCTTCGGCCAGCGGCGCATCCCCGTGCGGCTGGGCGGCTCGCGCGTCGAGGCTTGAGCGCCGCCCGAGGCGGGCTCGGGCCCGCGCCAGGCGAGCTCGACGGCGAGCCACGCCACCGGCAGCATGCCGACCAGCATCACCAGCGGCTCCTCGTGCGCGAGGGCCGCCGCCAGGTAGGCCGCGGCCACCGCGTACGCCGCGCACCGGGGCGGGGCTCTCATCGCGGCCCCGGCTTGCCGGTCTCGGCGATCCAGTCGAAGCAGTATTGCGGCAGCGCCCGGGCGTCCTGGATGCGCCTGGAAAACGCGCACGACATGTAGCGCCCGACAGGCCGCCCGCCGCGCGCCGCGAGGTCGAAGAAGCGCGCGGCCGCCTGGTAGTCGCGCTCGATCCCGGGATACATCGCCGGCCCGAAAGCGTGCATGAAGCCGAGGATCTCGTGGGCGCGCGCGTCCCCGGACCTGGCAGCGGCGATGAAGTGCAGCCGCGCGAGCGGGTAGTTCTGCATCTCGTAGTACTCCATGGCCTGCTCCATGTCGCTGTCGGCGCCGAGCACCGGCGACAGCGACAGGGCGAGGCAGGCGGCGAAGAGCGTTTTTCTCATGGCTGTCCCCGCGCGCGTCAGTTGTACTCGGACACGTTGCCGCCGTGCTCGGCCGAATCGTCGAGCTGCGGAAGCGATGCGGGAGCCTCGATCGCCGGAGGCGAGGCCGGCATCTCCAGCTGCGCCGCGGGCTCGCCGGCGGGCTTGGTCTGCACGGCGAGGCCGATTCCGATTGCCGCGAAACCGGCTGCGCCCGCGATCAGGGCGATGCGGCCGAAGCCGCGCTGCGGGACTGTCTTGCTGTTCATGATCCGCTCCTTTCGGGTGGTTGCGCCGGCGCGCCTTGCGCGGCGACGGACCCATGCTAGGAAGCGGCGCGCGAGCGGAAAATCCCGCGAACGCGGCGGCACGCCCGCGGGCATCCCGTGTTCGCGCTATGCGGGCGGCGAAATGCCCGCCGCCGTGGCGGGCAGCGGATAGGCGAGGGTGATGCGCGTGCCGCCGGCGTCGGAGGCGACGTCGAGCGTCGCGCCGATGCGCTGCGCGCGGCGCCGCATGCCCGAGAGCCCGCGGCCGCGGCTCGGCGCGGCCGGGTCGAAGCCGCCGCCGTCGTCGGCGATCCTGAGCACCAGGCGCTCCGGGCCGCGCTCCAGGGCGACCTCGATCGCCACGGCGCGCGCGCCGGAGTGCTTCAGCACGTTTGTGAGCGACTCCTGCAGCACGCGCAGGATCTGCAGCGCGTTCTCCGCCGGCACCTCGAGCCGCTCGGGCAGGTCGCGGTAGCGGAATTGCAGCGCCACGCCCGCCTCGCGAAACCGCGGCTCGAGGCGGTAGCGCAGGTTGCCGAGCGCCTCGAGCAGCCCTTCGCGGCCGGGTGAAAGCGTATCGATCGCCAGGCGCATGTCGTCCATCGCCTCGCGCAGCGCCTGCGCCATGCCCTTGCGGTCCAGCGCGCCGCGCTCCACGGCGGCGAGCGACGTCAGCAGCTGCGAGCCCAGCCCGTCGTGCATGTCCTGCATGATGCGCTGGCGCTCGTCGGCCACCGCGCGCTCGCGCTCGAGGCTCGTCAGCCGCTCGTAGTTGGCGGCGAGCTCGCGCTCCTTCTCGCGCACCTGCTCGGCGAGGCGCTCGCCCGCGCGCTCGGCCTCGCGCAGCGAGCGCACGAAGCGGTCGGCGAGCAGGATGCCGACGATCAGGATCAGCAGGTCGGCGCCGAAGTGCAGCACGTAGGGACGCTCGTAGTCGAACCATCCCTGCGACAGCAGGAAGTCGTGCACGCCGAGGGCGAGGCCGATGAGCACGCCCGAGCACAACGCGAGCGCTGCCGGCGTGCGCAGGCGCCAGCCGGCGTAGAACACCGTTCCCAGCATCACTGTCGAGATGCCGATCAGCCCGGCCTGGTAGTAGCGGTCCACCGCGTCGTGCCATTGCAGGCCGCCGAAGGCCAGCAGCAGCGGCCCCGTCGGCCAGTAAGCGATGAGCGCGCGCTCGAACTTCGGCGCGCGCAGGCCCGCGTAGCGCAGCATGAACAGCGTCATCGCGATGACGAATCCGCCTGTCGAGGCGTAGTGCAGCACGCGCATGGCATGCCAGCCGCCGTGCGTATAGACCTCGAGCACGAAGCTCAGCGTGCGCACTCCCCAGAACAGCGTCGCCAGCCCGAACAGGCCGAAGTCGAACGCCATGCGGCGGCGGATCCAGATCGTGATCACGAACAGCGCCGTGACCACCGCGAACGCCACCGTGATCTGCGCCGAGGTGTAGACCACGAAGTGGCGCGCGTCGTGCACCGGGCGCAGTTCCGCCTCCGGGCCGGCATGGACCGTGCCCATCGACTGGTCGGCCACCCCCGGAACGCGCACATGAAGCGTGTTCGCGCCCGCGCGCAGCCGCCCCGGCGGCACGGGGAACGCATGCGGTCGCATCCAGCGCACGACGTGCCGGGCGTCCGACTTGCGCACCGAGGCGAGCAGCTCGCCGTTGAGGAAGATCTCGCCGCCGTCGCGCAAGCGCGGGAGGTAGACCAGCCAGGGCTCTGCCGGCGCGCGCGGCAGCTCGAACGAGAGCCGGTACCAGGCAGGCCCCAGCGTCCGCGGGCGGCTGACCCGCCAGCGGTCGGGAAGGCCGACCGGCGTCCAGGCCGCCTCGAGCAGCGCGAAGTCGGCCCGCATCAGGCGCACCGCCTCCGCGTCGGCGGCCGTCGCGCCGCAGGCGATCAAGGCGAGGGCGGCGAGCGCGGCGCGCGCCAAGGCGGTGGCGAGCGCCACGGCCGGGCTACAGCAGGCCCATCTGGCCGGCCTCGAACACCGCTTCGCCGCGCGAGTGCACCGAGAGCTTGCGGTAGATCTTCTTCACGTGCGCGACCACGGTGTGCGCCGAGATGCCGAGCGCCGCGCCGACGTCGGCGAAGCTCAGGCCCTTGGCCACGAGCCGCAGGATGTCGGCCTCGCGCTCGGTCAGCGGGTTGTCCTGCGGCGCCGGCGCGCAGGCCGCCTCCGGGCCGCGTTCCGGCGCGCGCATTCGCGCCAGCAGCCTGCGCGCGATGCCCGGGCTGATCGGCGAGCCTCCCGCGCGCAGCTGCTGGATGCAGCGCACGAGCTCGGCGGCGGGGCTGTCCTTGAGGATGTAGCCGGTTGCGCCGGCCGCGATGGCGTCGAGCACGTGCCGGTCGTCGCCGAAGACCGTCACCACCAGCACGTCGCACTCCGGGCGCAGCCGGCAGGCGCGGCGGATCAGGTCGGTGCCGTCGCCGTCGGGCAGCCCGAGGTCCACCACCAGGACGTCGGGCACGGCCTGCTCCACCAGCGCAAGCGCAGAGGCGAGCGTCGGCACCGCCCCGGCGAGCCCGAACGAGGGCTCGCGCGCGACGGCGTCGCAATACGCGCGCAGGAATTCGGGCTCGTCCTCGACGATCAGGATGGTGGTCTTGTCCATGCGCCTGCCTGCAAGGGCGGTTTATTATGCCCGCGCAGCCGCGACGCCAGGCTCCCGCGAACGCGGGATGGCGGACCAGGGGTCGGATGGCGATCCTGCGGCGGCACGGAGTCCCGAAGGAGGTTCGCATGGACGTCGCCACGCTCCTGTCGCGCGCGCGCTCGGCGCGCAACGAAGGAGTCATCTACTGGTGGGGCAAGGGCGGGTTCGATCCCATGTCCCCCGGGCCTGCCGGCCAGGACGGGCGCTGCGATTGCAGCGGCTTCGTGTGCTGGGCGCTCGGCCTGAGCCGGATCACGAGCCACCCGCTCTACGTCGCGTACAACGGCGGCGGGGGCTCGATCGGCTGGATCAACAGCGACGCCATGGTGCACGACGCCGGCCGGCAGACCGGTTTCTTCGAGCGCCTGGACGAGCCGGAGCCCGGCTGCATCGTGATGTATCCGAAGAGGGGCTCGGGAAGGCGCTACGGCCACGTCGGCATCGTGACCCGCGTCGCGGGCGGCGCGGTCTCGAAGGTGGTCCACTGCTCCGCGGGCAACTTCCTGGACACCGGCGACGCGATCCAGGAAACCGGCCCCGGCGCGTTCGAGCTGCCGACCACGATCTACGCGTGGTACGAAGGCATCGAGCGCTGAGGCGGCCGCGGAGGTGAGCGCGCCCGGCTCGGGCGGGTGGCTCGCGGCGCTGTGCGCGAGCCGCACGCTCGCCGCGACCTGGTTCGTCGCCTACTCAGCGGTGCTGCCGCTCGCGCAGGCGGAATGGTCCTTGAGCGGGCGCGACGCCGGGCTCATCCAGTCGGCCTTCCACCTGGGCTACCTGACCTCGCTCTTCATCGTCGGGTTCGTCTCCGACCACTACGGCGCCAAGCGCGCCTGGCTCGCCACCGGCATCGCCGCATGGGCGAGCCCGATCGCGTTCGTGCTCCTCGCCGACGGCTTCTGGTCGGCGTTCTGGCTGCACGCGTTGACGGGCCTGTGCCAGGGCGGCAGCTACACGCCGCTCCTTGCGCTCATCAACGACAACGTTGAGCGCTCGCGGCGCGCGCGCGCCATGGGCTTTCTCATCGCGGCCTCGAGCGCGGGCTATGCGCTGTGCCTCGGCGTCGCGGGCCTCGCGCTCAATTTCACCGGCTGGCGCGGCGCGCTCGCAGCGGTGGCCGTGCTGCCGGTCCTGTCGTGGCTGCTCGGGCTTGCCGCGATGCGCGGCACCGTGAACCGCGTTCACCCGCGCCCGGCGGGCGAATCCATGCTCGCGGCGGTTCCCGCGGTGCTCAGAAACCGCAGCGGCATGCTCTCGATCTGGGGCTACACCTTCCACAACTGGGAGCTGCTCGGCCTGTGGGCGTGGCTGCCGGCGTTCCTCACCGCCGCGCTCATGGCCTCGGGCGCGGGCACGGGCGAGGCGGCGGCGCTCGCGCTCGGGCTTTCGGCGCTAACTTACGTCGCCAACATCGCGGGCTCGATCATCGGCGGCACCATGGCCGACCGCTGGGGCAGGACGCAATCGATCCTGCTCTGGTCGTGCGTGAGCATGGCGCTGTCGTTTTCCATCGGCTGGCTGATGGCGCTGCCGATCGCGCTGCTCGTCGCGCTAGCCTGCCTGCACAACTTCTCCGCCATCGCCGATTCCTCGACGCACTCCACGGTTCTCGCCGAGGCCGTTCCGCCGCACTACGTCGGCGTCGCCTACTCGGTGCGCTCGGTGATCGGCTTCGGCGCCGGCGTGGTGAGCCCGGTTGTGTTCGGCTGGGCGCTCGACCTCGCGGGCGGCGGCAGGACCTCGGGCGACGCCTTCGCCTGGGGAATCGCGTGGAGCACCCTCGGCGCCGCGGCGCTCTTCGGCCCGCTCGCGACCTGGAAGCTGCAGCGGGCAGGGAAGGGCAAAGTGTAAAGTCTGGCTTTACACTTCGGCTGTTCTGGCCCGCAGTGCCGTCGCGCCCCAGCCTGCCGCGGCGACGGTGCCGCAAGGCGTGATCGTCTGGCGCCGTGGGGGACGAAGGGGCCCCCGCCCCTTCGTTGCGGT
>CAZVHU010000179.1:0-6297 GCA_964627075.1 uncultured Enterobacteriaceae bacterium
GCGAGCGCGGCGTCGGATTTCATCACCGGCACCGCGATCCCGGTGGACGGGGGTTACTCGGTGCAGGGTTGATCGCAGCGCCGGCTCAGCGGATTCGCGCCTCCCGGTACTCGCCCGCGAGCGGCTTGCCGGAGCTCGCGTGCCGTAGAATCGGCCGCACCCGCAACGCACCCTCCCGGAGCGAACACCATGAGCGACGTCCTCGTCGAGCGCGCCAACGGCATCGTCACCGCAACCTTGAACCGCCCGCAGTCGCGCAACGCGCTATCGGACGAGATGGTCGCGATGCTGGACGAGGCGTTCACCGCAGGCGAGCGCGACCCGGAGGTGCGCTGCTACGTGATCCGCGGCTCGGGCGAGCATTTCATGGCGGGCGGCGACGTGAAGAAGTTCTACGCCAACCGGGTGAAGCCCGCGGAGCAGCGCCGCGCCGAGATCGAGCGCGGCGTGCACCAGCTGCACCTGCTCGTCTACAAGATGCGGCGCGCGCCGCAGCCGATCGTCGCCTCGATCCGCGGCGGCGTCGCCGGCTTCGGCATGAGCCTAGCGATGGCCTGCGACCTGGCGATCGCCGCCGAGGACGCGTTCTTCACCCTCGCCTACTGCCACATCGGCCTGTCGCCCGACGGCTCCTCCACCTGGTCGCTGCCGAGGATCGTCGGCGCGAGGAAGGCGATGGAGCTCGCGCTGCTGGGCGAGCGCTTTCCCGCCGCCGAGGCACTGCGCCTGGGCCTTGTGAACAGGGTGGTGCCGGTGGCGGCGCTGGAGGAGGAGACCGCGAAGCTCGCCAGGCGCCTCGCCTCGGGCCCGGCGCGCGCCTACGCGCACACCAAGCGCCTGCTCAACGCCTCGATCGGCAACACGCTCGAGTCGCAGTTGCAGCTGGAAGGCGTCGCGGTGGCCGACTGCATGACGACCGACGACCTGAACGAGGGCGTGACCGCGTTCGTGGAAAAGCGCGCGCCGCGCTTCACCGGCCGCTGATCAGCGGTAGAGCTCGGTCTTCGGGAAGAACGCGAACCAGCCGAACCAGTAGGCGAGCTCGCCCGCGAGGCGCGGCAGGCGCTCGCCGCGCGGGCCGACGAGCGCCTCCTCGGTGATCTTCCAGGGCTGGCCGCGCTCGTCGAGAAGGGAGTCCCGCGTAGCCCCGCGGAAGCGCTGCGCGCCGCGCTCGTAGGCGCGCGTCTCGCCGATCAGGCCGCGCACCGCGACCTGGTTGCGCAGCTCGGCGTCGAAGAAGTTCCCGGGCGTGAGCGGGCCGCTGTAGCCGGGCGTATGGTCTTCCAGCAGCGCGAGCCGGGTCGCGGTCGGCATCGCGAGCAGCATCTCGGCGTTGAGCTCCCTCAGCGCCGCGGGCCTCGCGCGCAGCACCGCCTGCGCCGCGTCCAGCTTCAGGTCGTTCGCGAGGCCCCCGCCCCAGCTTTTCGGCAGCGCCACGCGCCCGACCGCGTCCCGGTAGTGCACGACGATGCTCCGGCCGGCGAAGCTGTCGTTCAGCACCCCGCCCGCGCGGTCGAGCGCCTCGAGCGCGTAGGCCTTGGGCCGGCCGTCGACCAGCAGGGTGAACACGCGCGCCTTGTCGTGCAGCAGCGCGCTGCGCTGCCACACCGGGAACATGGTGCCGCGGCTCGCGAAATACCGGCCGTAGGCGGCGCCCGCCGCGTAGTCGCGCGGGTGCCCGGTCTCCAGGTCGAGCACCTTCGTGCGCGGATGCTGGCGCTTCCACTCGCCCCACGAGGTGAGCACCAGCGGCAGGCGCTCCAGGCGCAGCGCGCCGGCCGCGAGCTCGCCGATCACGGGCTCGCCGGTGAGGTGGTTCCACAGCGAGTTCGTCTGCCGGTCGTACATCAGCTTGTTGGAGCGGAACAGGTAACCCGAGGAGCCGAACTCGAAGCGCCGCCCGCCCGCCTCGGCGCGGAACAGCACCCCCGAGCCGCACAGCGTGCAGTAGGCGAGCGCCACCGGCACGCCGCCGACGACGTCGTTCGCCATCTCGTGCCAGTCCATGATGCGCAGCGGGTAGGCGCGCTGCTCGCCGCCGAGCGCGACGCCGAACACCGCGTCGCGCTCGTCGAGCCAGTTCGCCGCGCGCGCCTCGAGCAGCCTGGGGTTGACCAGCGCGGGGATGCCGTCCACCGTCACCCCGCCCCACTGCACCTCCTCGATGCGCACGCGCGCCGGCGCGCCCTCGCGCAGGAAGTCCCCGAGCCGCGGGTCGATCGCCGCGTGCAGCGCGCCCTTCCAGCCGGCGTAGCCCGGCGGCGGCTTCAGGTCCTCGCGCCGGCCGACGAACTCGACCCAGTCGGGCCAGCTCGCCGACGGCGCGCGCGGCCCGGCGATGCGCTGCAGCGTGGTGACGATCAGCGCCTGCTCGCCGGTGCCGCGCGCGAAGCGCATCAGGTCCACGAGCGGCGCGACGAAGCGCGCATCGCCCGCCGCCGCGATGCCCGCGATCAGTTTCTCGCGCGCCGCGCTCTCGCCCGCCGGCGAGAGCACGATCCACGCGCGCTTCACTTCCGCGTCGGAGAGCGGCGCCGCGGCCGCGGCGAATGCGGCGAGCAGGCCGACGACGAGCAGGGCGTGGCGCATCTTTCCGGGTTACGCGCACCGCGGCAGCGCGGATGCGGCGCTGGCACGCCCAAGAGGCCGCCAGCGGCCAGAGTGTAAAGCGTCGCTTTACACTTCGCGGCGCTGCGGGCGGGTGGACGGGCGGGCGGCGATGCCGGCGCGCGTTACTTGAGGCTCATCGCGCCGCTGCCCTTCCAGGGCCAGGGCGGCTTGTAGCCCTCCGACACGGTGCCCGGGCAGGCCGGCGGACACGGGTCGATGCCGACCGCGCCCAGCGCCGGCTGGCCGAAGCCCTCGCGCGCGCGCCATCCCGGGTACTTGAAGACGATGTTGTTGACGAAGCCGCCCGGGTTGTAGCTCATCGGCTTGTCCGGGTGCTTCGCGTTCCACTCGTCGGTGAGGCTCCTGCTGGTGCGATACCACGGCACGCGGTTCGCCCAGTAGTAGAGCGTCGCCGAGCGCCAGCCCATGTCCTTCACCTCGGGCCACATCTGGTCCGCGTGCTTGATGTTGAACGCCGGGTCGAGGCTCCACTTCGAGTGGCCTACGATGTCGCCGAAGATGAACAGGCGCCCGTCCACGATCGCCCACTCGGTCGGGTCGCTTCCCATCTTGATGCCGAAGGGCGCGCCGTTGGAGCAGAAGCCGCCGTATTGCGGCTCGTATTTCGCAGGGTTCGCCTCGAACGCCTTCTTGTTCTCGGCGCTGGCGAAGTAGTAGGTGCGCTCGGGCAGCGTCACCTTGTGCTTGGGGTCGCCGCGCACCGCCTTGCCTTGCGTGAAATAGGCCACCGGATCGTGCCCGAGCAGCATCAGCTCCTCGCCCTCGGGCGTGCGCACCGTCGCGTAGGGCGTGCCGCAGCCGCTCGTGCCGGCGGCGAGCGCGACCAGGCAGGCAAGGATGAGCGCGCGCCGTGCAGTCATGCGTGCCTCGGCTCAGGTTGGATCATTTCCGGTCGGGGTAGCTTACCGCCATCCCGGCGCGCACGTCCTGCTGGATCCCGTATTGCGGGAAGGGATAGCGGAAGCCGTTCTTCGCCAGCGCTTCCATCCCCGCGATCGCCTTGGGCAGTTCCCCCGGCGGGATCGCCATCAGCATCTCGTCGTCGAGCACCCCGCCGTAGCGCCGCTCGGCGAAGCACGGGATCGAGAGGCTCGGCTCGCGCGTCCTGAGCGCGCGACCCCACGAGTCGGCGCACGCCGACTCGCCCACCACGCTCCAGTCGAAGCGCTTGTAGCCCGACCATTGCAGGCCGTTGATGAAGTAGATCATCGCGCCGGGCGTGGCGTAAAAAAGCGCGATGTCGGGCGGATCGAGGCGCCCCGAGGCAAGCGGCGCCACCGCGAGCGCCCGGTACCTGCCCACCGGCACCACGTTCATCGCGCGCTGGTGCGCCGCGGCGTCCACCGGCGTCGCGTACCACACGCCCACCATGTGCTGGCCCGAATACCACTTCTCGTCCTGCGCCCCCAGTCCGACCACCGAGCGGCACTGGTCGCCCACGAGGTCCTCGCTCGTGATCCCTACCGTCCACCCCAGGCGCGCCGCCTGCGCCACGATCTGGTCCATCGTGTGTACGCTGCCCTTGGGGCGGCGGATGCGCTCGATCGCCTCCATGTCCTCGCGGCGCTCGAACAGCTTGATGCCGAACGGGATCGAGCGCAGCCGCAGCAGCCGCTCGAGGTCGGCCGCGATTTTCTTCAGGTCCATGCGGAGCTCCCTAGAAGAGGGAATAGCCGCCGTCGATGAGGAAGGTGTCGCCGGTGTGGTAGCCGCTCGCGTCGCTCGCGAGATACACGGCGATGGCGCCGAAGTCCGCGGGCACGCCCCAGCGCCGCAGCGGCACGCGCGGCAGCACTTTTTCCACGAACTTGTCCCAGTGCAGCGCCTTTTCCGTCATCGCGGTCTCGATCCAGCCCGGGAGGATGGCGTTGGCGCGGATGCGGTGGCGCGCGAGCTCCACCGCGAGCGCGCGCATCATCGAGATCACGCCGCCCTTGCTGGCGGCGTAGTGCTCGCCGCGCGGCTGGCCCGAGATCGCGGCGAGGCTCGCCGTCACCGCGAGCGAGCCACCCTGCCCGTGCCCGACCATGTGGCGCGCCGCGGCGCGCAGGGTGAAGAAAGCGCCGTCGAGGTTGATGCGCGTGACGCGCTTCCACTCCTCGGTGCTCATCTCCATGAAGGACTTCACCTCCGCCCGCCCGCTCACGCCGGCGTTGGCAAAGCACGCATCCACGCGCCCTAAGTGCGAGACCGTGTCGGCGAAGCACTTCTCGACCTGCGCCTCGTCGCCGACGTCGCAGCGCAGCGCGTGGACCTTGGTGCCGTGCGCCGCCAGTTTCGCCAGCGCCGCGGCGTTCTTCGATTCGCTCGTGCCCCAGATGCACACCGCGGCGCCGGCTTGCGCGAGCGCTTCGGCCATGCCCAGGCCGATGCCGCTGTTGCCGCCCGTGACGAGCGCCGTCTTGCCGGTGAGGTCGAACGCCTTGTAGGCCACTACGCGGCCTCCCTGTCCTCGGTGGTGGTGCGGCGCAGCTCGCGCCGCTGCGAGAGGTCGAACCGCCGCCCGCGGTGCAGCGTGCAGCGGTTGTCCCAGATGACGAGGTCGCCCGGGCGCCAGGAATGGCGATACACGAACTCGCGCTGCGTCGCGTGCTCGAGCAGGTCGGCGAGCAGCATGCGCCCTTCGGCGAGCGTCATGCCTTTGATATGCGTCGCGTGGATCCCGACCCAGAGCACTTTCCTGCCCGATCCCGGGTGCACCCGGACCAGCGGCCATTCCACCGGCGGCAGCGCGTTCTTCTCGGCATCCGAATAGGTCTCGCCGAGCGCCATGCGCGAGTGCAGCGCGTAATGCTCGCTCCTGAGGTCCGCGATCAGCGCCTTCATGTCCCCGGGCAGCGCGTCGTAGGCGGCCCGCAGGTCGCAATACTCGGTCTCGCCGCCCTTTTCCGGGCACACCACCGCGTGCAGCATCGAGTAGCGCGCAGCGGGCTTCTGGAACGAGCTGTCGGAGTGCCAGAACTGGTTGGCGATGGTGGACACGATCTTGCGGTGCTCGCGCCCGTAGACCGCGCCCGCGGCATCCACGTTCGAGATGTCGATCGTCTCGGCGTGCTTGTAGCGCTGCGGCGCCGAGCGCGTCGCCTTGTTGAGGCCGATGTCGAGCTTGCCGAAGGCGCCGGCGAAGGCGACCTGCTCGTCCTCCGTCAACGGCTGGCCGCGGAAGACGAGCACCGCGTGCCGGTCCATCGCTTGCTCGACTTCGCGCACCGTGGCGGCGTCCGGCGTTCGCCGCAAGTCGATGCCGCTCGCCTCCGCGGCGAACAGCGGGTGCAGCGGTTTCACTCGCAACGCCATGCGCGCAGTTTAAACTCCGGCGCCATGCGTTCCTACTGGATCGGGCAGTCGGGCAGCGAAACCGTGCTCGAGCATCGCGAGGTGCCGGTGCCCGAGCCGGCCCCCGGGAAGGTGCTCGTCCGCGTGTTCGCGTTCGACGAGCTGCTGCGGGCGAAGGCGATCATGGGATCGAACGCCCACACCGGCAAGCTTGCCGTCAGTTCGCCGTGATCTTCGCTTCCTTCACGACGCGGCCCCAGGTGGCGTACTCGCGCTCGATGTAGCGCGCGAACTCCTCGGGCGTGCCCGGCGCCGGGTCCATGCCGTGCGAAAGGAGCTGCTCGCGAATCGCGGGGACCGCGAGCGCCGCCTGCAGCTCGCGCTGCCAGC
>CAZVHU010000180.1:0-6283 GCA_964627075.1 uncultured Enterobacteriaceae bacterium
AGCACCAACCTGCAGGCCGAAGGCGGCCAGATCCACAAGAACTACAACGGCTGGATCCAGAACCTGGAGAAGGGCATCCGCACCCAGCTGTCGTTGCTCTGAGCGCGCACGAGGCCCTTGCGATGCGCGCCATGACGCGATGAGCCGAGCCGCCAGCAACGCAGCGCCGGCTGCGTCTGCGATCGAGCAGGAGCTCGCGGCGCTGGTGGTCGAGGTGCTCAACCTCGACACCGCGCCTGGCGAGCTCGATCCGCTGACGCCGCTCTACGGCGACCAGGGGCTGGGGCTCGATTCGATCGACATCCTCGAGATGGCGGTCGCGATCTCCAAGCGCTACGGCTTCCAGATCCGCTCGGACGACCCGGACAACGAGCGCATCTTCGCTTCCCTGCGGGCACTCGCCTCGCACGTTGCAGCAAAGCGCACCCAGTAGGGCTGCGGACCGCGAGCGGTGGCTCTGGCGCGGCGCCGGCCTTGCGCTCGCCCTCGCCTATCCTTTCGCCGTGCATTACGGAGTGATGCGAGACCATGCAACGCCAGCGCTCGCGCTGCTTGCCGCTCTTGCGGGCTTTGCGCTCGCCGTGGCGCTTGCGGCGAGGCCCGCGGCGCGCTGGCTGCTGCCAGCCGCGGGCGCAGCGATCGCGTTCGCCGCGCCGGACGGCAGCGCGCGCCTGCTCGACCTGCCGCCGATCCTGGTTCCGCTCGCGCTCGCCTGGATCTTCGGCCGCACGCTCGCCGGGAACAGGACCCCGCTCATCAGCCGGTTCGCCGAACTCGAGCAGGGCGGCACGCTCACGCCCGAGCTCGCGCGCTACACGCGGCGGTTGACGTGGTTGTGGACTCTGTTCCTGGTCGCGCTGGCCGTCGCCTCGGCCCGGCTTTCAGCGGGCGGCAACCGGGAAGCCTGGTCCTGGTTCACCAACTTCGCGAGTTACCTGTTGATCGGCGCCCTCTTCGCCGGCGAGTACGCATGGCGGCGCATCCGGTTCCGCAACTACCGGCACGATTCTCCGCTGAAGCTTGCGAGCCGCATCCGGCTCGCGGATCTGCTGCGGCGGCATTGATGGCATCCAGGCTGCCCCTGCTGGAAGGCTACTTGGCCGACGGGGTGCTCGCCTGGCGCGGCGCGCAGCCGTTGCCCGCGACGCGCTTCGCCGCGGCGGCGGCCGCGCTCGCCGAGCGGCTGCCGCGCCGCCGCCACGTGCTCAACCTCTGCGAGGACCGCTACCACTTCATGCTCGGCTACGCCGCAAGCCTGCTTGCCGGGCAAACCACGCTGCTGCCGCCGAGCCGTGCGCCGCAGGCGTTGCGCGACGCGTGCGGCGAGTTCGCGGACGTCTACTGCCTGAGCGACCGCGGCGCGCTCGTCGCCGAATTGCAGACCGTGGAAGTGCGCGACGAGCCGGGCGCGCGCGGCGCCGGACCGGCCGAGCGCGCGATCGCTCCCTGCCAGGTCGCGGCGATAGTGTTCACTTCCGGAAGCACCGGCCGCCCCAAGCCGCACTCCAAGACCTGGGGCTCGCTCGTCAAGGGCGCGCGCACTCTCGGCAAGGCGCTCGCGCTCGCGCCGGGAACGGCGATCCTCGGCACGCTGCCGCCGCAGCACATGTTCGGCCTCGAGTCCACCGTGATGCTGCCCATGCAGAACGGCCTTTCGGTGCATGCCGGCCGCCCGCTGCTGCCGGCGGACATCGGCGCCGCAGCCACCGAATTGCCGCGCCCCCTTTGGCTCATGACCACGCCCCTGCACCTGCGCGCCTGCATCGCGGGGGGGCTCGCGATCGACAAGCTCGCGGGAGTACTCAGCTCGACCATGCCGCTCGCGCAGGAACTCGCGCACGCCGCAGAGAAGCTGTGGGGCGCGCCGCTTTTCGAGATCTACGGCTCGAGCGAGGCTGGAATGATCGCCATGCGCCGCACTTCGACGGACGGCCACTGGAGGCTGGTGCCGGGTCTACGCTTCAGCCAGCGCGAGGGCACACTATGGGTGCAGGGAAACCACGTGCGCGAGCCGCAGCCGGTGCTCG
This sequence comes from uncultured Enterobacteriaceae bacterium, assembly GCA_964627075.1. Classification (GTDB taxonomy): domain Bacteria; phylum Pseudomonadota; class Gammaproteobacteria; order Burkholderiales; family SG8-39; genus 2-02-FULL-66-14. The sequence continues at coordinate 2,028 of CAZVHU010000180.1, forward strand.
ACCGCGTGAAGCGGCTCGATGCGCAACGCTTCTTCCTCGTGGGGCGCAAGACGGACCTGGTGAAGATCGCCGGGAAGCGTTCCTCGCTTCAGGCCCTCAATGCAGCGCTGCTCGCCGTCGAGGGCGTGGAGGACGGCGCGTTCTTCGCGCCCGACGGCGCGGCGGGCACGCGCCTGGTTGCATTCGCCGTCGCGCCGGGCCGCAGCGCAGCGCAGGTCCGCGCCGCCCTGAGGAAGCGCATCGACGGTGCCTTCCTGCCGCGGCCGCTCTACCTCGTCGGGCGGCTGCCGCGCAACGAAAGCGGTAAGCTGCCGCGCCAGGCGCTTGCCGACCTCGCGGCCTCGCTGGCGCGCGCCGTTCCGGTCGAGGACTGATGCGCGTCGAGGTCCGCGGCGCGATACCCGCAAGCCATCCGGCGCTGGCGGGCCATTTTCCCGGCGACCCGGTCGTTCCGGGCGTTCTCATCCTGGCAGAAGTGCTCGCGGCCGCGCGCCAGGCGATGGGTCCGGACTTCGTGGCTTGCGCGATTCCCCGGGCGCGCTTTCACGCGCCGCTGCGGCCGGGCGAGCCGTTCGTGTGCGCGATCGAGCGCCTCGATGCCACCGCATTCAATTACCGGCTGACGCGGGGCGCCGACCTCATCGCCTCGGGAACGATGCGGGCGCGGCGGCGCGCGCCGCGAAAGCTCGCGTGAGCCGGGGCTGGCTCGAGCAGCGCGAGCGCGGCAGCGTCGCGGCGATGCGCGCCCTGGCGCGCCTGTCGCTTGCCCTGGGACGCGGCGCCGGACGCCTGTTCCTCTACCCGATCTGCCTCTACTTCGTCCTGTTCTCGGTCGCGGCGCGGCGCGCCTCGCGCGCCTACCTCGCGCGGGTACTCGGCCGGCCGGCGGGGCTGCGCGAAGTGCTGCGCCACTACCATGCCTTCGCCTCCACCGTGCACGACCGCGTATTCCTGCTCGCCGGGCGGCTCGAGCGCTTCGAGTTCGAGTTCCACGGCCTGCCCGAGTTCGAGGTGGCGATGGCGCAGGGCCGCGGCTGCGTGCTGCTCGGCGCGCACCTGGGCAGCTTCGAGGCGATGCGCGCGCTCGCGCTGCGCATGCGCAAGCTGCCGCTCAGCGTGCTGATGTACCGGGACAACGCCGCCAAGACCGAGGCCGTCCTGCGCGAGATCGCGCCCGAGTCGGCCGAGCGCGTGATCGCGATCGGCCGGCCCGAGGCGTTGCTGCGCGTGCGCGAGTGCCTGGAGCGCGGCGAGGCGGTCGGCATCCTGGGCGACCGCATCCTGGGAGGCGACAAGTCGGTGCGCTGCGAATTCCTCGGCGGCCTGGCGCGCTTTCCGCTCGGGCCGCTGCTGGTGCCGGTGCTGCTCGATGTGCCGATCGTGCTGTTCTTCGGCCTTTATCTCGGCGGCAACCGCTACGCGATCCGGTTCGAGCGCTTCGAGTGCGACGCCGGCGCGGCCGCGCGCGGCGAGCGCGAAGCACGCCTGGCGTCCTGCGTTGCGCGCTACGCGCAGCGCCTGGATCATTATTGCCGTCTTGCGCCCTACAACTGGTTCAACTTCTACGACTTCTGGGAAACGCACGGTGCATAGCCGCGCGCTCTGCTTTGCCGCGTCGCTGCTCGCCTTTTCGAGCGGCGCCCTCGCGCAGGAGTGGGACCTCGCCGCGCTCATGAGGCGCATGGCGGAAGTCCCGGCGCGCCAGGCGCGCTTCGCCGAGACGCGCTACGTCGCCATCCTCACGGCGCCGCTCGAGACGCGCGGGCGCCTCGGCTACGTGCGCCCGGACCGCGTCACCAAGCACGTGCTCGCGCCCTTCGAGGAGCGCATCAGCGTGCAAGGCGACACGCTCACCGTGGAAAGCAAGTCGCGCGGCGAATCGCGCACCATGCCCGTGCAGGGCAACCCCGTAGTCTGGGGCCTCGTCGAGAGCCTGCGCGCCACGCTCGCCGGCGACGCCGTGGCGTTGCAGCGCTTCTACCGCGCGGCGCTTTCCGGCACGCGCGCCTCCTGGGTCCTGACGCTCGAGCCGCTCGACCCGCAGGTCGCGAGGCACCTGCAATCGATCCGCATCTCGGGAGCCGACGGCCAGGTCGGCTCGATCGAGACCCGCGAGGCGAACGGCGACCGCTCCGTCATGACGATCGAGCCCGATGCCGGCTGAATCCCGGAGCCGCCTGCGGAGCTATCCGGCCGCCGCGCTCGCCGTCTGGCTCGCGGCCCTCGCCGCGAGCGCCTGGCTGCTCGCGCAGGCGCCGGTCAAGACCGACCTCGCCGCATTCCTGCCCTCCTCGGCGACGCAGAACCAGCAGCTGCTGCTCGAGCAGATGCGCAGCGGCGTCACCTCGCGCATCGTGCTCATCGCGATCGAAGGCGCCGATGGGCGTGCGCGCGCCGATGCGAGCCGCGCGCTCGCCGCCGACCTGCGGCGCAGCTCGCACTTCGCCGGCGTGCGCAACGGCGAGGCGGGCGAAGCCGAGTCCGAATTCGAGCTGCTGATGCGCTTCCGCTATCTGCTCAGCCCTGCGGCGCAACCGGAGCGCTTTGCCGCGCCCGCCTTGCGCGCGTCGCTCGAAGCGGCGCTGCAGCAGCTCGCGACGCCGGCCGGGGCCCTCGTGCGCGCGACGCTTGCCCGCGACCCGACGGGAGAGCTCGGCCGCATCCTCGAGCGCCTGCGCGGCGGCGGGCCGGCGGCGCGCGGCGGCGTCTGGGCCTCGCCCGACGGCGCCCGGGCGCTGCTGCTCGCGGAGACCATGGCGGGAGGCTTCGACGCCCCGCGCCAGCAGCAGGCGATCGAGGCCGTGCGCGGCGCCTTCGCCTCGCGCGCGGCGAATCGCGAGCTGCGCCTTGCGCTCTCCGGGCCCGCGGTGTTCGCCGTAGAGACGCGCTCGAGCATCGAGCGCGACGCATGGCTCCTTTCCGGCACCGCCGGGGTACTGGTGCTCGTGCTGCTTTTCTTCGTCTACCGGGCGCCGTGGATCGTGGCGCTGTGCATGCTGCCCGCGGCGAGCGGCATCCTGATCGGCAGCGCCGCGGTCGGCCTCGCCTTCGGCTCCGTGCACGCGGTCACGATCGCGTTCGGCGCCACGCTGATCGGCGAGGCGGTGGACTACCCGAGCTATGTCTTCACGCACTCCGCGCCCGGCGAAAAGGTGCTCGATGCGCTGTCGCGCATCTGGCCGACGCTGCGCCTCGCGGTGCTCACCACGCTCATCGGCGGGCTCGCCATGGCGCTGTCGGGCTTCGGCGGACTGGCGCAACTGGGCCTGCTGCTCGTCTGCGGTGTGCTTGCGGCGGGCGTGGTGACGCGCTGGGTGATTCCGGCGCTCGCGGCGCAGCGCCAGGTTACCGCCACCGGGTTCCACGCCCCGGCGTTCGCGGTGGCGTGGTCGGCGGGAGCACGCCGCTTGGGGAGCGCGCTCGTCGTGCTCGGCGCGGTCGCCGCGGGGTTCCTCGCCGTGCGCGCCGAGCGCATCTGGGACGACGACCTTGCGAGCCTGAGCGCGGTGCCCGAGCGCGCCAAGGCGCTCGACCGGCAGCTGCGATCGGAGCTGGGAGCGCCCGACCTGCGGCACCTGGTGCTCGTTTCCGGCGCGACGCGCGAGATCGCCCTGCAACGCACGGAGCAGGCCGAGCCCTGGCTGACGGGCCTGGCCGCGCGCGGCCTGATCTCGGGCCACGACTCCGTCGCGCGCTATTCGCCGAGCGCGGCGACACAGGAAAAGCGCCGTGCGGCACTGCCCGAACCGGCGATCGCACGCGCGAGCCTCGAGCAGGCGCTCCAGGGCCTGCCGTTCCAGCCCGGGCTGTTCGAGCCATTCCTGCGCGAACTGGAGCAGAACCGCGCGCATGGCCCGGTGCTGCCGGAGCACCTGAAGGGCAGCGCGCTCGGCCTCAAGCTCCAGTCGTTGCTCGTGCAAGGCGACGGGCAATGGGTGTCGCTCGTGCCGCTGCACTCCGTCGCCGACGCGGCGGCCCTTGCGCGAGAAGCCGCCGGGCAGAAAGCGCTGCACATCGCGCTGCTCGACCTGAAGGAAGAGGCAAACGCCCTCGTCGCGGGTTTCAGGAGTCAGGCCCTGAAGATCACGGCGATCGGCATGCTGGCGATCTCGCTCGTGCTCACCGCGGGCCTGAGGAGCGCGCGCGAAGTGGCGCGCGTGCTCGTGCCGGTGCTCGCCGCGCTCGCGCTCACCGTCGCCGGTCTCCACGGTCTCGGCCATCTGCTGAGCGTGTTCCACCTCATCGCGCTTCTGCTC
>CAZVHU010000181.1:0-6279 GCA_964627075.1 uncultured Enterobacteriaceae bacterium
CGCCGCCGCCCGCCTCCGAGCGGTAGGTGTGCGCTTCCGTTCCCACGATCACCTCGTCGCCGCGCTGGCAGTGGCCCATCAGCGCGGCAAGATTCGACTGCGTGCCGGTTGGAAAGAGCAGCGCAGCTTCAAAACCGAGCATCTCGGCCGCGCGCGCCTGCAGGCGGTTGACCGTGGGATCGTCGCCGAAGACGTCGTCGCCGACTTCGGCCTCGGCCATCGCGCGGCGCATCGCGGCCGAAGGCCGCGTCACCGTGTCGGAGCGCAGGTCTACGAGCATCCGGCGCGCTACGGGGCGCCTCGTCGCGTGACTTCCTCCAGGAGGTCCGTCATGGTGTGGTCGGCCCAGTATTCCGGGTCTTCCTCGATGCGCTTGTCGCCGGCTGCGCGCAGCGCCGGATCGACGTTGCGCCGCTGGCAGAAGCCATGCCAGAAGTCCTTGATTTCCTTGGTAGACATCGGAATCATGCAGCGCCCCTCCAGCGCGAACCCGGGCCGCAGTCTAGCAAGGGCGCCGCGATCCCGTCATGCGGGCGCGGGCGCCGCCCGACCGGCGGCGGCGTGGCGCACCTCGGGCGGCCGGTCGTCCATCGCCCACTGCAGGAGGAACGCCGCGGCGCCGACCACGATCAGCGCCGCCCAGCCCGCGTCGTAGGAGCCGGTCAGGTCGAACACGAGACCGCCGGCCCACGCGCCGAAGAACGATCCCAGCTGGTGGCTGAGGAACACGACGCCGTAGAGCGTGTTGAAGTGCGCCAGCCCGAACACCCGGCCGATGATCCCGGTGACGAGCGGCGCGACGCCGAGCCACAGCAGCCCCATCGCCGCGGCGAACACCAGCGTCGAGGTGGACCTCACCGGCAGCAGCAGGAAGGCGCAGATGAAGAGCGTGCGCAGCAGGTAGATGAGCGCGAGCAGGCGCTTCTGGCTGTAGCGCGCGCCGAGGAGTCCAAACGCGTAGGTGCCGACAGTGTTGAACAACCCGATCAGCGCGAGCGCGCTCGCCCCCACCCCGGGCGGCACGCCGCAGAGGGCAAGGTATTGCGGCAAGTGCGTGGTGATGAACACCAACTGGAAGCCGCAGGCGAAAAAAGCGAGCATCATGAAGAGGTAGCCGCGATGGCGCATCGCTTCGCGCAGCGCTTCGCCGAGCGGCGGGACGGCGGCCGCCGCGGTGCCGGTCGCCGCCTGCGCACCGAGCGTCGTGGCGAGCGAGCGGATCGGCAGCGCGAACAGCGCCATCGAGCCCGCGATCGCCGCAAAGAGCAGCATCGCCGCCTGCCAGCCGGAGCCGTCGATCAGCGCCTGCCCCAGGGGCGCGAGCATCATGGTGCCGAGCGAGCCCGCCGCCGCGACCGCGCCCACCGTCTGGCTGCGCTTTTCGGGCGGCGTCGCGCGCGAGATGGTGCCGATGAGCACCCCGAAACCGGTTCCCGCGGTGCCGACGCCGGTGAGGAAGCCGGCGACCGCGAGCCCGCCCGGAAGGCCCTTGGAAAACACCATCAGCAGCAGGCCGGCGGCGTAGGCGAGCGCGGTGCCGATGAGGACCGGGCGCGGGCCGTGCCGGTCGGCGAGCGCGCCTAGAAAGGGCTGAGACAGGCCCCAGACGATGTTCTGCAGCGCGAGCGAGAAGCTGAAAGTGGCGGCGGTAATGCCGAAATCGAGCGTCAGCGGCCGCATGAAAAGGCCCAGGCTCTGCCGCAGGCCCATGCAAAGCGAGATGATCAGCGCGCTCAGCACGATGAGCGCGAGCATGGCGCGGCGTTGGCGGGCGGCAGCGGTCATGGAAGGTTGAAGCTACACGCAAGCGCAGCGGCGCCGGGCGCCGTTTCGCAATGCCGTCTGGTACGCTAGCCGGCCATGAGCGCAAAGACCCTCTCCGGCGGCTGCCTTTGCGGCGCCATCCGCTACGAAGTCTCCTCTCCCATCACCGAGCTGCGCGCCTGCCACTGCACGCACTGCCAGCGCACCTCGGGCACCGGCGGCAGCGTCAACGCCGTGGTACCGCGCGCCAACTTCAAGCTCACCAAGGGCGAGCCCAAGCGCTACGTCGACACCGCGCAGAGCGGCCGGAAACTCATGCGCCATTTCTGCGCCGACTGCGGCTCGCCGATCTACAGCTTCCGCGAGGCGACGCCCGAGATGCTGGTGGTGCGCGCCGGCACGCTCGATGACTCGCTCGACGTCAAGATCACCACCCACATCTGGACCGCGAGCGCGCGGCCCTGGGACCAGATCGACCCGGGCGCCGAGCGCCACCCCGGCAACCTGCCGCCGAAAGCCTGAGCGCCTGGCGACAGACCCCGGTTTTCTTGGTCTTGATTTGCGGGGTCCGTCCCCGATTTTCCCTTCAGGCACCCGGCACCAGACGGCGAAGTGTAAAGTCACGCTTTACACTTGCGCCGGCGCACGCCGGTCTCGGCTACGGTGGCGCGCCGCGGGCGGTACTACGGGGCGTAGAGCCCGTTCCCGGCCGCCAGCCGCTGCACGATCGCGGCGACGGTGTCGAGCGTGGGCGTCGCCACGCCCGCGGCGCGGGCGAAGGCACGCGGCGTGGCGAGCATCGCCTCGACTTCCATCGGGCGGCCCAGCTCGTAGTCCTGCAGAATCGAAGGCTTGTGCGCCGCCACGGCGGGCAGGCGCGGGCCGCCCGGCCGCAAGGGTGCATGGTCCACCGAGACGCCGTGCGCGCGGGCGATCGCGCGGCCCTCGGCCATCAGGCGCTCGCGCGTCTCGCGCAGCTGCGGATCCTCCTGCAGCGCGAGCAGCGGCTCGCCGATCGCGACGCACAGGGTCGAGCCGAGATTGCTGAGCAGCTTGTGCCACACCGAGGCGCGGATGTCGGCGGTGGGCGGCGAGTGCATGCCGGATGATGCGAGCGCCGCGCGCAGCTCGTCGATGCGCGGCCGCTGCCGGTCGTCCGGCGCGCCGAGCACGAGCATGTTCTGCCCCGGCGTGTAGTTGTGGATCACGCCCGGCTCGCCGAGGTCGTTCGAGGAGTAGATCACCGCGCCGACCACGCTCTCGGGCGCGAGCGCGCGCGCGAGCGCCCCGCCGGGATCGAGGCGCGAGAGGTCGGGCGGCTTCGGGCGCGACGGCGACAAGCCTTGCGCGTACCACCAGGGGATGCCGTTCTGCGCGAACACGAAAATCGTGCCCGGCCCCGCAAGCGGCGCTGCGGCCGCGGCGAACGCGTGCAGCGCGGTCGCCTTGGCGGTGACGAGCACCGCATCCTGCGGGCCGCACTCTTCGGCGCGGGCGCAGGCCCGCACGCGCGCGGCGATCGTCTGCTCGCCCGAATGCAGCACGATGCCGCGCGCGCGGATCGCCTCGAGGTTGGCGCCGCGCGCGACCGCAGAGACTTCATGGCCCGCCGCCGAGAGCCGCGCGGCGAGATGCCCGCCTACCGCTCCCGCGCCGAAGACGCAGATGCGCATGTGGTTCCCCGCTTGCGCGGGGACGACGGACAAGTGACTGGCAAGAACCCGATTACCGCAGCGAGGCGTTGATCTTCTCGAGCATCGCCGACCCGGGGCAGAGGTCCTTCTCGCCCAGGGTGTTGAACGGGACTTCCACGGTGCCGAGGTGCGCGTGCAGGTCCTGCGGGCTGGGGTCGAGGTAGAGCAGCCCGGTGACCAGCTCGCCCTTGGCGGCGTGCGCCTGGATGTAGTTCATCGCCGCGATGCGGTCGCCCGGGTCGTATTCGGGGTGCGTCTTGCGCAGCTTGATGATCGACCCGTCGTGCTGCGCCACCTCGACCACCTCGCCTTCGCGGTACTGCACGGTGATCGCCGCGCGCGAGGGCCAGAAGTCCAGGCGGTTGACCGCCTCGTTGTGCGCGCGCACGTAGTCGTAGCTCTTGGTCGAGCCCGGGTGGTTGTTGAACGCGACGCAGGGGCTGATGACGTCGATGAACGCCGCGCCCTCGTGCGCAAGGCCCGCCTTGACGAGCGGCACGAGCTGCTCCTTGTCGCCCGAGAACGAGCGCGCGACGAAGGTCGCGCCCATCAAGAGCGCGAGCGACACCGTGTCCACCGGCGCATCGGCGTTCACCGCGCCGCGCTTGGACTTCGAGCCCGCGTCGGCGGTGGCGGAGAACTGGCCCTTGGTGAGGCCGTAGACGCCGTTGTTCTCCAGGATGTAGAGCATGTTGACGCCGCGGCGCATGACGTGCGCGAACTGCCCCAGGCCGATCGAGGCCGAGTCGCCGTCGCCCGAGACGCCGAGGTAGATCAGGTCGCGGTTGGCGAGGTTGGCGCCCGTGAGCACCGAGGGCATCCTGCCGTGCACGGTGTTGAAGCCGTGCGAGTTGCCGAGGAAGTAATCCGGGGTCTTGGAGCTGCAGCCGATGCCCGAGAGCTTGGCGACGCGGTGCGGCTGCACATCCAGCTCCCAGAAGGCCTGGATGAGCGAGGCGGAGATCGAGTCGTGTCCGCAGCCGGCGCACAGCGTCGAGACGCGGCCCTCGTAGTCGCGGCGCGTGTACCCGACCTTGTTCTTCTGCAGCGTCGGGTGGTGGAGCCTGGGTTTGGCCACGTAAGTCATCTTTGCGTCCCGTCCTTACGCCGCCTTGTCCTTCTTGATCGGGCGCACGTTGAGCGCGGCGGCGATCTGCGCGATCTCGTTGGTGATGAAGCGCGCGGTGATCGGCGTGCCGTCGTAGTGCAGCACCGAGATGAGCGACGCGGGATTGATGCCGGCGTCGTTGACGAGCAGCGTCTTCATCTGCGCGTCGCGGTTCTGCTCGACCACGAACACCCTGGAGTGCGAGGCGACGAAGTCGAAGATCTCGTCCTGGAACGGGAAGCCGCGCACCCGCAGCGCGTTGACGAACACGCCGCGCCCGGCGAGCGCCTCGAGCGCCTCCTGCATGGCGGGGCTGGTCGAGCCGTAGTAGATGCAGCCGAAGCGCGCCGGCACCCTGGAGGGCGTGAGCACGGGCTTGGGAACGAGGCCCTTCGCGGTCTCGAATTTCCGCAGCAGCCGCTGCACGTTGTAGACGTAGTCGGGCCCGGCCTCGGAGTAGCTGGCGTAGGCGTTCTTGGTGGTGCCGCGCGTGAAGTAGGCGCCGCGCCTGGGGTGCGTGCCCGGGTAGGTGCGGTACGGGATGCCGTCGCCATCCACGTCCAGGTACCTGCCGAAGTCCTTGCCGGCCTCGAGCTCCTCGCGCGTCATGACTTTGCCGCGGTCGTAGCGCCGGCTGTCGTCCCACTTGAAGGGCGCGCACAGGCGCTGGTTCATGCCGATGTCGAGGTCGGTCATGACGAAGACCGGCGTCTGCAGGCGATCCGCGAGGTCGAGCGCCTGCGCCGAGAACTCGAAGCATTCGTGCGGGTCCTCGGGGAACAGCATCGGGTGCTTGGTGTCGCCGTGCGAGGCGTAGGCGCAGGAAATGAGGTCCGCCTGCTGCGTGCGCGTCGGCATGCCGGTGGAGGGCCCGCCGCGCTGCACGTTGACGATCGTCACCGGGATCTCGGCGAAGTACGCCAGGCCGATGAACTCGGTCATGAGCGAGATGCCGGGGCCCGAGGTCGCGGTGAAGGCGCGAGCGCCGTTCCAGCCCGCGCCGGTGACGATGCCGATCGAGGCCAGCTCGTCCTCGGCCTGCACGATGGCGTATTTCTTCTTGCCGGTGGCCGGATCCACGCGCAGCCGCGAGCAGTAGCGTTCGAACGCCTCGGCGACCGACGACGAGGGCGTGATCGGGTACCAGGCGCACACCGAGGCGCCGCCGTAGACGCAGCCGAGCGCCACCGCGGCGTTGCCCTCGGCGAAAACCCTGTCTCCCACCGCGTTCGCGCGGCGCGCCTTCAGGCCGACCGCGTCCTTGAGGTGCTCGCGCGCGTAGTTGAGGCCCAGTTGCAGCGCGTTGAGGTTGGGCTTGAGGAGCTTTTCCTTGCCCTTGTACTGCTCGCCGATCAGCTCGGCGATCACCTCGGGCTCGATGTCCATGAGCGCCGCGAGCGCGCCGACGTAGATGATGTTCTTGAACAGCTGCCGCTCGCGCGCGTCGGTGTAGGTGGCGTTGCAGATTTCCGTCAACGGCATGCCCACCACGTGGACGTCGTCGCGGAACTTCGACTTGGGCAGGGGCTTGGTGTTGTCGTAGAACAGGTAGCCGCCGGGCTCGATCTCCTTGACGTCGCTGTCCCAGGTCTGCGGGTTCATCGCCACCATCATGTCGGCGCCGCCGCGGCGCCCGAGCCAGCCGCGCTCGGTGACGCGCACCTCGTACCAGGTCGGCAGGCCCTGGATGTTGGAGGGGAAGATGTTGCGCGG
>CAZVHU010000182.1:0-6250 GCA_964627075.1 uncultured Enterobacteriaceae bacterium
GGCTCTGACCCCTATTTTTCTAGACGCGGTAGGCGAGCGTGGTCATCGCCTTGGCCGCGGCGCGCATCGCGACTTTCAGCGGCCCGGGCAATTCGGCCGCGCCCAGCTCGACGGCGGTCGCGCGGTGCCGCGCCTCGTCGTCGCGCATCGCGGCGACGATGGCGCGCGTGCGCAGGTCCTCGGGCGCGAGCTGGGCGAGATGCCCTTCGAGATGCGCCTCGACCTGGCGCTCGGTCTCGGCGAGAAAGGCGAGGCTCCAGCGGTCGCCCGCCAGCCCCGCCGCGACGCCGATCGCGAGCGCGCCGCCGTACCACAGCGGGTTGAGCAGGCTCAGGCGCCCGCCCAGCTCCTCGATGCGCCCGGCGCTCCAGGCGAGATGGTCCTGCTCTTCGTGCGCCGCCTGCTCGAGCGCGCGGCGGTTCTCCTCGCTGCCCGCGGCCAGCGCCTGGCCCTGGTAGAGGGCCTGCGCGCAGACTTCGCCCACGTGGTTCACGCGCATCAGCGCCGCCGCGTGGCTGCGCTGCCCGGCGCTCAGTTCGGCCTCGGGCATCTCCTGCCCAGGCGTCGGGCGCCCGGCGCGGTGCACGCCGGCGATCGCGCGCAGCGCGAGATCGAACCCGGCGATCGCGTGGTCGAGCAGCGTCACTAGACCATGCGCCAGACGGCGGGGCCCGGGCGCGCCGGCTGCGCGGGCTGCGGCAGATCGAAGTTCGCCAGCCGCTCGTCGGGCGCGCCGCGGTTCTCCTCGATCCAGACCTCCCACAGCACGCCCGGGTGGCGCGCAGCGGACGCCTCCAGCAGCGCCTTCCAGAAGCCGCCCGGCCGGATGGTGCAGTGCGCGTTCTCGCCGTTGGGCAGCGTCTTCTTCGCCGGATAGCAGGCGACGTTGGCGAACACGAACTTGTTCGCGTAGCCAAACAGGCCATCGACGATCCAGTCGAGGTCGTCCTCGGGGCAGTGCTCCAGCACGTCGGTGCAGACCACGCCGTCGAACTTGCCTTGCGGCAGGTCGGCGAACGGCGCGTAGCCCGGGTCGTAGCAGCGGATGGACTCCACGCCCCAGTATTCCTGGATGCTGTTCCAGCGCACGACGTTCCCCTGCTTGATCGGCATGGGACGGTACTGCGTGCCCTTGCCGCAGCCGTAGTCGAGGACGGTGCGCGCCCCAGTGCGCGCGATCAGCGAGCGGATGCGGTGTGCCTGCCGCGGCAGGCTGATGCCGGCGAAAGTCTTTTCCGCAGGGATGCCGTGCGCGACGTCGCCTTCAAGGTGCATGGTGCGGTACATCGCCATCAGCTCCCGGTATCGCGGGCTGGGATTGTCGCGGCTGTAGGGCATGGCAGCCCGAGTATAGAAAAAAAACGGGCGCCCGGAGGCGCCCGTTCTCAAGTCCCGGAAAGCCGGCTTAGCCAGCCGTCAGGAACGGATGCCGCTTACCACGTGTGGCGAAGGCCCACCGCAAACTGCTTCGGATCCGCGCCCAGACCGGTGTTGCCGGTCGAGTTGGCGAAGGTGTCGTAGCGGACCGCCTTCTGGTTGCGGATTTCCGCGTAGCTCACGTGCACGTTGGTGCGCTTGCTCAGCTTGTACGCGTAGCCGATGGTCCACATCTTGGCGCCGGTTTCGCTGGTCAGGTTGATCCCCGTTTCGCCGTTGATGGTGACCGGGGTCGCGCCCGAACCGGCATTGGCGAGGCTACCCTCCCAATCGTCAGCCCACGAGTAGCTGAAGTTGACCGAGTGGTTGCCGGTGTCAAACGTGATCGGCAGCGACCACACTTCGCGCTTCAGATCGCCCGAGCCGGCGCTGGTGCTGGCGCTCAGCTTGGACTGGTCGTACATCACGCCGATGCCCACGCCCATGCCAAACCGGTAGCGCGCACCGATCCGGTTGCTGGTGACCTTGAAGTTGCCGGTCGCGGCCGCCAGGTTCACGCCCGCGTAGCTGACGGTGCCCGAGGCGCCGATGTCCTTGTCCTGCAGGTACGAGTACTGGACGACGAGGCCGCCCCACTCGAAGCGCGGTGCAAGGTTGTAGGCGCGGTTCTTCTTGCCGTCGCGCGGATCGCCCGCCTGGTTGGTCGGCGCGCTGTCCGTCGGACGCGCATAGCCAGCGGTGATGCTGAAGCCGCCCCACACCGGCGAATCCCAGCGGAGCGTGTTGCTGTACCGACCGCCGATGCCGAAGCCGCCCGTGATCGCGCCCGCCGTCGCGCCAAGGCCGAAGGTGTTCATCAGGCTCAGGATCGAGCCATGCGAGCCCATGATGAGCCAGCCCGGATCGACCTTGTAGGTCTCGTCGTAGTGCAGATCCCACACGCCGATCAGGAACCGTCCGGCCGCCTTGCTGCGGATGCCGATCGCGCTGTTCCGGTTGCCCCATCCCGAGGTCACCGCGCCGGTGCCCGCGGCGTTGTTGCGCGTGTCGGAGTTCGCGATCACCGCGGACTCGACCTGCACGAACGCCGAGTTGCCGCCGCCCAGGTCCTCGTTGACGAAGAAGCGGACGTTGGAACCCGCGCCGTCACGCACCCGGTCGTGCGACTTCAAGTTGAGGTTCGCAGTCGAGCCGGTCGCGCCGCTCGACCTGACGTAGTCCCACATGATGTTGACCGTGCCGCCGATCGTCACCGAGGTCTGCGCGAACGCGACCGGCGAGACGAAGGCGGTGGCCACTGCCACTGCTAGTGCTTTCCTGTTCATAGCTTCTCCTCTGCTTGTTTTTGCCCTGCGGCTTGCGCCGCCGTCCGGGTTTGGGAATGCGCGCATGCTTGCCCATTTCCAAACCGCTTGGCGGCATCAACCGCCAAACCCCCTTGACGGGAAGTCGCGAGGATTGTCCCAAAGGCCTTGATGCGCCGGCAAAAAAAAACACGGCCTGAAGATAAATCCGCAGTTGGATTGTTGCCTCAGCGCAACAGAACAATGGGCCCGCTTTCTTGGAATTTATATTCCTAGAATCAAAACGTTACATCACCTTTGTGCAAGATCTCGCATAACATCCTCAAGAGCTTGCTTCCAGCCCCCGTCGCTCTGTTGACGATAGACCCGGAAACCCTGGAACCATGGCGATTCGGCCCCTTCGGCCATCCAGCGGAATTCGGCCAGCCGCGACACCAGCACGCGCGCGCCGCGTCCGAGGCCGGCCATGAGGTGCATGTTCGTGTTGCTCACGCCGACGTAATCGTCGATCTGCGCGAGCAGCGCGAGCATCGCCTCGAGGTCGGCGTTGAGCGCGGACAGGTCCACGAGCCGCGCGCCGCACGCCTCGGCGAGCGCGCGCACTTCCTCGGGCTTCGGGCCGCGTTGGAGCACGAGCCGCGTGCCGGGCAGCGCCTTCGCCATCCCGAGGAAATCGGCGAACCTGGCTTCCTTGTAGAGCACGTTGCGGTTGCCGGACTCGGGCCCGGTGCCTGCGCGCCAGGTGAGCCCGGTGAGCGGGCGCTCGAGGCCCGCGAGCCGCGCCGCGACCTCGGCCATCTTCGGTTCCAGCGGCGAAAAGCGGATCGGTCCGGGAATCGGGAGTTCCGCCGCGTGCAGCAGGTAGGGCAGGTCCCCGAGCAAGCGGTAGCCCGCGTCCGGCGGGATGCGCTCGGGCGCGGGCTCCACCGCGTCGAGCACGCCGCTTCGCCGCACCATCTCCACGAGCCGCGGCGTCACCGCGCCTTCCACGCGCGCGCCGCGCTCGCGCAGGAAGCGGCAGAAGCGCAGGAAGTAGAGGTCGTCGCCGATTCCCTGCTCGGCGTGCACCCGCACGGTCTGCCCGTCGAGGCGCCGCGGCAGCAGCTCGAGCAGCTGCGGGCTGTCGAACGGGATCCCCATCTTCCTGAGGAAACCGTGGCGGTTGATGCGCCAGAGGTAGCGGAACCAGCCTTCTTCCCAGCGCCCGAGCGCGAGCAGCTTCTCGCCCAGCGCGAAACGCAGGTCGCCGCTCGCCGGCGCGCTCTCGATCCCCTTGCGAAGGCTGGCCAGCGCCCCTTCGTAGTCGCCGAGCTGCCACTGCTGCGCGGCCAGTGCGTTGACCGTCTCGACGTCGCCGGGCTGCCGGGCGAGTATTTCTCGGAACAGCCGCTCGGCCTGCGCGAAGTCGCGCTTGACCTGGAACGCCTGCGCCAGGTTGAATCGCGCGCCGTGCAGCGCCGGGTCGAGCTTGAGCGCGCGCTCCAGGCTCTCGATGCCCTCGTCCAGCCTGCCCGTGTTGCGCAGCGCGCAGCCGAGCGCGTTGTGGTACTCGGCGTCGCGCCGGTTGAGCGCGATCGCCTTGCGGAGCGGCTCGACGGCTTCCTCGTCGCGCTGCTGGCGGACGAGCGCGACGCCAAGCAGGTTCAGCAGCTGGTCGTCGCGCGGGCTGATGGCGAGCGCGGCGCGCAGGCTCTTCTCCGCCTCGGCGGGCTGCTCGTCGTCGAGCTGCCGCAGCGCGGTCTCGATCAGGGCTCGCAGGCTCGGGATCACGCCTCGCTCAGGCCCCCTGGCGGGCGAAGAAGAGCGACCGCAGCGCCTCGCCAGGGTCTTGCGCGCGCATGAACGCCTCGCCCACGAGAAATGCATTGACGCCGCGCGCGCGCATGCGCGCCACGTCCGCCGCCGCGAGGAGGCCGCTTTCCGTGATCACGATGCGCCCGTCCGGGACCCTGGGTAGAAGACCGAGCGTGGTCTCGAGCGTGGTCTCGAAGGTGCGCAGGTTGCGGTTGTTGATGCCAAGGAGGGGCGTCTCCAGCGCGAGCGCGGCTTCGAGCTCGGCGCCGTCGTGCACTTCGACCAGCACCGCCATGCCAAGGTCCTGCGCGCGCTTCTCCAGCTCGCGCATCGCCGCGGGCTCGAGCGCCGCCGCGATCAGCAGGATGCAGTCGGCGCCGAGCGCGCGCGATTCGAGCACCTGGTAGGGCTCGATGACGAAATCCTTGCGCAGCGCAGGCAACTTGCACGCGGCGCGCGCGGCGGCGAGGTGTTCCGGCGCGCCCTGGAAGAACTGCCGGTCGGTGAGCACCGAGAGGCACACGGCGCCGGCTGCGGCATAGCCCGCCGCGATCTGCGCCGGGTCGAAATTCCCGCGCAGCAGCCCCTTCGAGGGGCTGGCGCGCTTGATCTCCGCGATCACCGCCGGTTCGCCCGCCGCGATTTTCGCCCGGATCGCGCCGGCGAAGTCGCGCGGCGCCGGAGCGGCGCGCGCGCGGCGCCCGATCTCCGCGTCCGGCACCGCGCGGCGCGCTTGGGCGACCTCTTCCCGCTTTGCGGCGAGGATGCGCTGCAGGATGTCCGTCACCGGAGCAGGGGGGCCGGGCCCCATCCGGTCGAGGCGCTCGGAGCCTTCCCGGCCCCCCCGCGCCCCCCGAGCGTGATCGACAGGCGATGCCGCATGGTCGCGCGCTGCTGCTACTTCGCCTTGCGCGAGAAGGCGACGAATTCGTCGAGCTTGGCGCGCGCCGCGCCGCTCGCGATCACCTTGCGCGCGCGCTCGATGCCGGTCTCGACCGACCTGGCGTGGCCCGAGACGTAGATCGCGGCACCGGCGTTGAGCAGCACGATGTTGAGCGCGGGCCCCGGCTGGTTCTCGAGCACCGCCTGGATCATCGCCTTCGACTCCTCGACCGTGTTCACCTGGATCGCGCGCCGGTCGTAGAGCTCGAGGCCAAACTGCGACGGGTGGATCTCGTACTCGCGCACCTCGCCTTTCACGAGTTCCCCCACCAGCGTCTCGCCCGAGATCGAGATCTCGTCAAGGCCTTCCCTGCCGTAGACCACCATCACGTGCTTCGCCCCCAGGCGCTGAAGGACCCGCACCTGGATGCCTACGAGGTCGGGGTGGAACACGCCCATCAGCATGCTCTTCGCGCCCGCGGGGTTGGTGAGCGGCCCGAGGATGTTGAAGATGGTGCGCACGCCCATTTCCTTCCTCACCGGCGCGGCGTACTTCATCGCCGGGTGGTGCGCCGGCGCGAACATGAAGCCGATGCCGACCTTGTCCACCGAGGCGGCGATTTTCTCCGGCGGCAGGTCGAGCTGCGCGCCGAACGCTTCCAGCACGTCGGCGCTGCCCGAGCGCGACGACACGGCGCGGTTGCCGTGCTTGGCGACCTTGCCGCCCGCCGCGGCGACCACGAACGCCGCGGCCGTCGAGACGTTGAAGGTGTGCGCGGCGTCGCCTCCCGTGCCCACGACGTCCATGACCACGCCCGGGTCGGCCACCGGCACGCGGGTGGCGAACTCGCGCATCACCTGCGCGGCGGCCGCGATCTCGCCCACGGTTTCCT
>CAZVHU010000183.1:0-1140 GCA_964627075.1 uncultured Enterobacteriaceae bacterium
TCGCGCCGTAGTAGATGCCGGCGAACATGATCAGCGCGCCGGTCGGGTCGAGCTTGACCGTGAGCGGCAGCAGCATCGCGACCGTGAGCGCCGGGCCGACGCCGGGAAGGACGCCCACGAAGGTGCCCAGCGTCACGCCGATGAATCCCCAAAGCAGGTTGATCGGCTTCAGCGCCACGCCGAAGCCCGCGAGCAGGGCACTCAGCGCTTCCATCAAACGCCTGCTGCGCCGAGGAGCGGCTTGAGCCACCCCGCCGGCAGGTTGACGTTGAGCAGCTTGACGAAGAACGCGAACACCGCGAGCGAGAGCGCGAGGCCGGTCGCGAGGTCGCGCGCCGGGCGCGTGCTGCCGAAGCCGCGCGCCACCGCGGCGAACAGCGCCATGCCGGCGATAACGAATCCTCCTGTGCCGACAAGCGCCATGTGGGCGAAGAGACCCGCCGTGATCCAGCCGAATGCGCGGGCGTTGAACGCGTGCTCGCCTCGCGCCTGCGCCTCGTCCGGCGGGGCATTGCGCCAGCCGCCGGAGAACGCCTCGTACAGCAGCCACGCCCCGAGCAGCACAAGGCCCGCCGAGACCAGCCCGGGGACGAAGTTCGGCCCGATGCCGGCGTAGCCGCCCTCCGAGGGCAGCGTCGCCGTGACCGCCGCGGCGCCCGCGCCGAGCGCGAGCACACCCAGCGACAACGCGACTTCGGAAGCCGGACGGCGCATCGCGCCGCAGCGCTATTTTTTCAAGCCCAGCGACTCGATGATCGCCGCGATGCGCCTGGTGTCCTCGCCGATGAACTTCGCGTAGTCGTCGCCGCCGAGGAAGAAAGGGCTCCAGCCGAGCTTCTCCAGCGTCTGCTTCCACGCCGGCGTCTCGGTCGCGTCCTTCACCAGCTTCACCAGCGCGTCGCGTTGCGCGGTGCTGATGCCCGGCGCGCCGAAGACGCCGCGCCAGTTGCCGAGCACCACGTCCACGCCCTGCTCCTTGAGCGAGGGGATGCCATCCACCTTGTCGGGCGCCGATTGCGCCAGTGCCCTCATCTTTCCGGACTTGACGTGCTCGGCGAACTCCCCGATGCCCGAGACGCCCGCGGTGACGTGGCCGCCGAGGATCGCCGCGACCGCCTCGCCGCCGCCCTTGTACGGCAC
>CAZVHU010000183.1:1240-6209 GCA_964627075.1 uncultured Enterobacteriaceae bacterium
GGATCGCCCTTGGCCGAGTTGACGAACTGCGCCAGGCCGATGGTTCCGGCGGCGCCGCCCTTGTTCTCGAACTGCACCCCCGACACCAGCTTCGCGCTCTGCATCGCAGCGGCGAGGTTGCGTCCCGTCTGGTCCCAGCCGCCCCCGGGATTGGCGGGAATCATCATCTTCAGGCTCGGTTGTGCCGCAGCGCAGGCGGCGAAGGCGGACAGCACCAGGGCAATCAGGCTTTTCATGGCTCCTCCGGGGTGGTATCGCATCGCATTCTATTGCAAGGCGCAATTTCTCGGCGATAATGCGCCCCCTTGAAATTCCGCAGGCGACCCCCCCCCGATTGCGCGGGCGGCGCAGGGGACCGGCAGCCATCCCATGATAAGGATCGAGAACCTGGTGAAGTCGTTCGGCGCGCGCCGCGTGGTGGACGGCGTGAGCTTCAGCGTCGAGCGCGGCGAGGTCGTGGGCTTCCTCGGCCCGAACGGCTCGGGCAAGTCGACCACCATGCGCATGATCACGGGCTTCTACCCGCCGACCGAGGGCCGGGTGACCGTGGGCGGCCACGATGTCGTCGAGGCGCCTCTGGAAGCCAAGCGCCTCGTCGGCTACCTGCCCGAGAGCGCTGCCGCCTACCCCGACATGACGGTCGAGGGGTTCCTGGAATTCGCCGCAGAGCTGCGCGGCCTCGCCGGCGAGGCGAAGGCGAAGGCCGTCGCGCGCGCGGTGGAGCGCTGCTTCCTGGGCTCGGTGGTCGGCCAGTCGATCGACACACTTTCCAAGGGCTACAAGCACAGGACCTGCCTCGCGCAGGCGCTGATCCATGATCCCGAGGTGCTGGTACTCGACGAGCCGACCGACGGCCTCGACCCCAACCAGAAGCACGAGGTGAGGAACCTGATCCGGGAGCTCGGCAAGACCAAGGCGGTGGTGTTCTCGACCCACATCCTGGAGGAGGTGGACGCGGCCTGCTCGCGCGCGATCATCATCGACCGCGGCCGCATCGTCGCCCAGGGCACGCCTGACGAGTTGCGCCGCATGTCCGAGATTGCCGGCGCGGTGACGCTGCACGCCGCGGGCGCGAGCGCGGAGAAGCTCTCGCCGCTCGGGCGCGTGGAGAAGCTGAACGGCTCGTTCCGAGTCTACCCGAAAGAGCCCGGCGCCTCGGCAGAGCTGACGCGCCAGGTGGTGGAGCTCGCCGCTCGCGAGGGCTGGAAGCTCGACGCGCTGCGCACCGAGGAGGGCCAGCTCGACGAAGTGTTCCGCCGCATCACCCTGCCCGACACGGTGAAGCGATGAAAGCGGTCTGGATCATCGCCAAGCGCGAGCTGGGCAGCTATTTCACCTCGCCGGTCGCCTACGTGTTCCTGGTGATCTTCCTGCTGCTCACCGGGTTCTTCACCTTCACCGCGGGCGCGTTCTTCGAGCGCGGCGAGGCGAGCCTCGCGGCGTTCTTCGGCTGGCATCCATGGCTGTACCTGGTGCTCGTGCCCGCGGTCGGCATGCGGCTCTGGGCCGAGGAGCGCCGCGCCGGAACGATCGAGCTGCTGCTCACCATGCCGGTGACGGCGTGGCAGGCGATCCTCGGCAAGTTCCTCGCCTCGTGGATCTTCCTCGCGCTCGCGCTCGCGCTCACCTTCCCGGTGGTGATCACCGTGAACGTGCTCGGCGACCCCGACAACGGCATCATCTTCGCGGGCTACATGGGCAGCCTGCTCCTCGCCGGCGCCTATCTCGCGGTGTCCTGCATGACTTCGGCCATGACGCGCAACCAGGTGGTGTCGTTCATCCTCGCAGTGGTCACATGCCTGTTCCTCATCCTCGTTGGCTTCAACCCGGTGACCGATCTCCTTGCGCGCTGGGCGAGCCCGGGATTCGTCGACGCGGTGGCGGCGTTCTCGGTGATCACCCACTTCGACGGCTTCCAGAAGGGCGTGATCGACACGCGCGACCTCCTGTTCTTCCTCTCGGTGATCGGCTTCGCCCTGTTCGCGACCGGCGTGATCATCCGCGGGCACCGCGCGGGGTGAGCCGATGAAGCGCAACGAAACCCTGTTCTACTCGGCGCTCGGCCTTGCGGTCCTGTTCCTGCTGCTGGTCGCGCTCAACTACCTCATCGGCCTCGCGCCGCTGCGCGCCGACCTGACCGACGGGCGCCTGTACACGCTCTCCGAGGGCACGAAGAAGATCCTGACGCGGCTCGAAGCGCCGGTGCGCCTCAAGCTCTACATCTCGCAGGGCGAGCAGGCGATGCCGGTGCAGCTGCGCAGCTTCGCGCAGCGCGTCGAGGACCTGGCGCGCGAATTCAAGTCGGTCGCCGGCGACAAGCTGATCGTCGAGCGCTACAACCCCAAGCCCGACAGCGAGGAAGAGGACGCGGCGCAGCTCGACGGCGTCGAGGCACAGCAGCTCCTCTCCGGCGAGCAGTTCTACCTCGGCCTCGCGGTGAGCCAGCTCGACCGCAAGCAGGCGATCCCGACGCTCAGCCCGAGCCGCGAGCGGCTGCTGGAATACGACCTCGCGCGGGCGATCGCGCGCGTCGGCATCGCCGAGCGCCCGACGCTCGGCCTGATGGCGGGGCTGCCGGTGCTGGGCGAGCGCTTCAACTTGATGACGCGCCAGAGCTCGGACCCGTGGGTGCTCGCCAACGAATTGAAGCGCGACTTCGAGGTCAAGCAGGTCAACATGACCGCGGAGGCGATCGACAAGGACGTCAACGTCCTGCTGCTGATCCACCCGCGCGAGCTGTCGGAGGCCACCGAGTACGCGCTCGACCAGTTCGTGCTGCGCGGCGGCAAGCTGATCGCGTTCGTCGATCCGCTCGCCTACTTCGACCAGCAGCCCGGTCCGATGCCGGGCATGCCGCCGGGCCAGGGCTCGAGCTCCACGCTGGCAAGGCTGTTCAAGGCCTGGGGCGTGGAGATGAATCCCGGCAAGGTGGTCGCCGACGTGGTGTTCGGCTCGGGCGGCGGCGCGCGCTACACGCCCACGGTGCTGTCGCTCAACCGCACCGCGTTCAGCCGCGACGACGTCGTCACCAGCCAGATCGAGACGCTGCTCTACGCCTTTGGCGGCGCCTTCGAGGTCAAGCCCGCGGAGGGCCTCAAGGTGACGGAGCTGGTGCGCAGCTCGCCCAATTCGATGCTGGTGGACAACGCCGTCGCCACGCTCTCGGGCGATGCGGCGCTGAAGGGCTTCCAGCCCGAGAACAAGCAGCGGGCGCTCGCGCTGCGCCTGAGCGGCAAGTTCAAGAGCGCCTTCCCCGACGGAGGGCCGAAGGTCGAGTCGCCGGCGGCCAAGGACGCGAAGCCCAAGCCCGCGCCGGCGTCCGGCGCGGCGCACCTCAGGGAGTCGGCGCAGGAGAACTCGGTGATCCTGGTCGGCGACGTCGACATGCTCGCCGACGGCGCCGCGGTGGACGTCCAGGAAGTGTTCGGCCGCAAGGTGATCGTGCCCTCCAACGGCAACCTCGCCTTCGCGCAGGCGATGGTCGAGCAGGTGGCCTCGGGCGACGCGCTGCTCGGGCTGCGCAGCCGCACCACCTCCTTCCGCCCCCTCACCGTGGTGCGCGAGATGGAGGCCGAGGCGCAGAAGCAGTATTTCGGGCGCCTGAAGTCGCTCGAGGACGAGCTGCAGAAGACCAACGACAAGCTGCAGGAGCTGCAGAAGGCGCGCGGCGCCGCGGCGAAGGGCGCGCAGATCCTGAGCCCCGAGCAGCAAACGGAGCTGGAGAACTTCCGCAAGCGCGTCGCCGAGACGCGCAAGGAGTTGAAGGAACTGCGCAAGAACCTGCGCCAGGACTCCGAAGCGCTCGTCTTCTGGACCAAGGTGGCGAACATCGCGCTGATGCCGGTCCTCGTGACGCTCGCGGGCCTCGCCATCGCGCTGCTGCGGCGCCGCCGCCAGGCGAAAGTGGCATGAACGCCAGAATCGTTGCGGTCCTGGTGGTGCTGCTCGTCGTGGCGGGCGGCGGCGCGCTGCTCCTCCGCGAGCAAGGCAGGTCGCAGAAGCCGGCGGCGACCGGCACGCTCGGCCAGCCGCTGCTCAAGGGCCTGAAGGCGGCGGACATCGTGGCGATCTCGATCCGCGATTCCAAGGGCGCGCTCACTTTGCAGCGCAAGGACGAGCGCTGGACGATCGCCGAGCGCGACGGCTTCCCCGCCGACCTCGACAAGGTGCGCGACTTCGTGCTGAAGGCGATCGAGCTCAAGATCGGGCAGGCCGAGCCGATTGGCGAGAAGGACCGCGCGCGTTTGCAGCTCGACGCGAAAGGCGCCACGGTCGCGTTCCAGGGCGCCGGCGGCAAGGCGCTTGCGGAGCTCGTCGTCGGCAAGAAGCACTTCAAGCGCGAGCCGGAGAATCCGGCGCGCGCGCTTGGCGACGGCCGCTTCGTGATGCTGCCCGGCGACGTCAAGCAGGCCTACATCGTTTCCGACCCGCTCGCGCAGGCGACCACGCAGACCGCGGAATGGATCGCGAAGGCCGGCGTTGCCGCCGAGAAGGTGAAGAGCCTCGAGGTGCGGGCGGCCGACGGCTCGGGCTGGAAGATCGCGCGCTCCGGCGACAACGCCGACTGGAAGCTCGCCGACCAGCGCGCGGGCGAGAAGGTGGACGCGCCCCGCGCGAACTCGGCGGCCTACACCTTCGCGATCCTCGACCTCGCCGACGTCGGGCCCAAGGGACTCGCGCCCGAGAAAACCGGCCTCGACAAGCCGTTCGTCGCGACCGCCACGACCTTCGACGGCCTCACCTACGTGCTGAGGATCGGCAAGGCCGAGGGCGACAATTACCACGCCACCGTGGCGATCGAGGGCGTGGCCAGGCCGGAAGGCAAGGACGCCGAGGAGCGCATGAAGAAGCTGGAAGAGCGCCTCGCGCGCGAGCGCGCGCTCGTCGGGCACACGCTGCTCATCGGCAAGCCGAAGCTCGAGGACCTGTTCAAGAAGCGCGCCGAGCTGCTCGCGCCCAAGGAAGACAA
>CAZVHU010000184.1:0-6139 GCA_964627075.1 uncultured Enterobacteriaceae bacterium
TCCGCGAGGACCTGTCGCGCAACTTCGGCTTCCTGCTGAACGACGTCGCGCGCCTGCTGCGCACCGCATACGACCGGCGCATCAAGGCGCTCGGCCTGACGCGCTCGCAGTGGTGGGTGCTGACGCACCTGTTCCGCGGCGACGGCGTCAGCCAGACCGAGCTCGCCGAGACGCTCGAAATCGAGAAGCCCACCCTCGGGCGGCTGCTCGACCGGCTGGAAGCGAAGGGCTGGGTGCGGCGCGAGCACGACGCGCGCGACCGGCGCGTCTGGCGCGTGCACCTCACCGAGGCGGTGGAGCCCGCGCTGCGCACCATGCGCGCGGTGGCGGCCGACCTGCGGCGCGACGCGCTTGCCGGCATGAGCGCGGCCGAGCGCGAGCGCTTCGTCAATGCGCTGCTCGCGATCAAGTCCAACCTGCTGCGCCTGCAGGCGGCGCCGCCGGCGAACGGCGCCCCGCGCCGCCGGGCGAGATGAGCGGCGACGCGCCCGCCCGCCGCCCCGGCAGCCGGCTGTGGTTGCGCATGGTGCTGCTCGTCGCGGTGCCGCTCGCCGCGGGCGCCGCCGGCCTGCACTACTACGCGCAAGGAGGCCGCTACGCGGAGACCGACAACGCCTACGTCAAGGCGCACATCATCGCGGTGAGCGCCGAGGTGGGCGGGCGCGTGGTCGAGGTGGCGGTGCGCGACAACCAGCCAGTGAGCGCGGGCCAGCTCCTGTTCCGCATCGACCCTGCGCCGTTCGAAGTCGCGATCGCGCGCGCCGATGCGCAGCTCGCCGCCGTGCGCACCGACGTCGAGACGCTGCGCGCCGAGCACCGGGTGGCGCTGGCGGAAGCAACCGAGACCGAGGAGCGCATCCGTTTCCTCACCGTGCAGCTCGAGCGCCAGCAGCGCCTCAAGGAGCGCGGCATGGTGCGCGAGGACGCCTACGACGAGGCGCGCCACAACCTCGAGGCGGCGCGCGCGCGCCTCGTCGCGGTGAAAGAGCGCGCCGCGCGCGTGCTCGCGGGCCTCTCCGGGGACCCCAGGCTGCCGGCGACGCGCCACCCGCGCTACCTCGAGGCGCAGGCAGCGCGCGACGCCGCCGCGCTCGACCTCGCGCGCACGCGCATCCTCGCGCCCGCCGCGGGCACGGTGAGCAACCTGAAGCTCCAGTCCGGCGAGCAGGTGGCGAAGGCTGTGGCCGTGTTCAGCATCATCCAGGCGGGCGAGCTGTGGATCGAGGCGAACTTCAAGGAGACGCAGCTCGCCAATGTGCGCGCCGGGCAGGCGGCAATCGTGGTCGCGGACGCCTATCCGGGGATCGAGTGGCGCGCGCGCGTGAGCACGATTGCGCCGGCAACCGGAGCCGAGTTCGCGCTGCTGCCGCCGCAGAACGCGACCGGCAACTGGGTGAAGATCGTGCAGCGCGTGCCGGTGCAACTCGCGATCGCCGCCACCACGGTGCCCGCGGGCGAGGCCGCGGACCGGCCGGCGCTGCGCGCCGGCATGACGGTGACGGTGAGCGTGGACACCGGCCGCAGCCGCGGCCTGCCCGAGTTCCTCGCCCGCCTGGCGAGGTAGCCCCGCGGCCATGAGCTCGCCGGCGGCGCCGCTGCAGGCGGCCACGGGCGCGGCGGCGGCGATCGAGCGCGCGATGGTGCTCGCCACCTGCACCGCGGTCACCTTCCTCTACGCGATGACGGTGACGATCGCCAACGTCTCGCTGCCGCAGATGCAGGGCGCGCTCTCGGCGACGCCCGACCAGATCGCCTGGGTGGTGACCTCCAACATCGTCGCCACCGCCGTGGTGACGCCGCTCGCGGGGTGGCTCGCGGTGCGCTTCGGCGAAAGGAAGCTCTGCAACGGCGGCGTGATCGGCTTCGGCGTGGCGTCGCTTGGCTGCGGGCTGGCGGACTCGCTCGGCGAGCTGGTGCTTTTCAGGACGCTGCAGGGCGCGCTCGGCGCGCCGCTCGTGCCGCTCTCGCAGGCGATCGTGCTGCACACCTATCCCAAGCACCAGCACGGAGCGGTGCTCGCCATCTTCGGCATGGGCTCGGTGATGGGCCCGATCGTCGGGCCGGTGGCCGGCGGCTGGCTCGCCGAGACCTACGACTGGCGCTGGGTGTTCTACATGATCGTGCCCTTCGCGCTGCTCGCGCTTGCCGGCACGGTGCTGTTCATCCGCGACCGCGAGGCGGGCGCGCCGGTGCGGCTGGACTGGATGGGCTTCCTGCTGCTCGCCGCGGCGCTCGCCGGGCTGCAGCTCACGCTCGACCGCGGCGAGCGCGCCGACTGGTTCGATTCCGCCGAGATCGTCGCCTACGCCGCGGTCGCCGCGCTCGCGCTCTACGCCTTCGTGGTGCACACCTTGACCGCCGATCGCCCGTTCCTCGACCCCAAGATGCTCGCCGACCGCAACTTCACCATCGGCATCGTGCTGATCTTCGTCTTCGGCATGCTCAACTTCACGCCCATGACGCTGCTGCCGCCGATGCTGCAGGGCGTGAGCGGCTACCCGGACTCGGTGATCGGCTTCGTGCTCGGCGCGCGCGGACTGGGCACCATGGTGGCGTTCTTCCTCATGATCTTCGGCAGCCGCCTGGAGCCGCGCGCCATGATCGTCGCCGGGTTCCTGCTGCAGGCGCTCGCCGGCTGGCAGCTCGCGCAGCTCGACGTCAACCCGAGCGTGGCGGATGTGTTCTGGCCGATGGCGCTGCAGGGGTTCGGGGTCGGCGTGCTGTGGGTGGCGATCACCATGGTGACCTTCGCCACCCTCGCGCCCGGGCAGGTGGCGCAGGGCACGGCGATCTACCACATGGTGCGCAACATCGGCTCCAGCATCCACATCTCGCTCAGCATCGCGCTCGCGGTGCGCATGACGCGCGCGAGCTACGCCGAGCTCGTCGAGCGCGTCACGCCCTACAGCGAGGCGCTCAACTGGCCGTGGGCGATGGGTGCGTGGAACGTGGACAGCGCCCGCGGCCTCGCCGGCCTGTCGCGCGAGATGGCGCGCCAGGCGGCGATGATCGGCTACCTCGACGCGTTCGTGTTCTTCATCGCCACCTCGCTCGCGGTGCTGCCGCTCGTGTTCCTCATTCGCCTGAAGCGATGAGGTTCAAGGCGAGGAACCGCCGCGGCACGCCGAGGAACGCCGATGAACGCCGAAAAGGGCTGACGGAAGCCGTTACCGCTTGGCTGCGGGAAAATCTTCCCGATCGGGAAGAGAACGATTCCTGCGCGCCGCCTGGCAGCCGGGCGTTTTCGCCTCAACCGGCATGCATCGGCGGTTACAAACCGGGCCCCCGTCTCCGCGTGGGGGACGATTACTTGGTGACGCGCCAGGGCAGCAGGCTGCGCGCGCGGCCGGCGCCGCGGGTGGCGCTGCCTTCGATCATGCCGCCGCTTGCGCGCCCTTCGAAATAGAGCGCCGCCTCCTCGGGCGTGTCGAGGGCGTCCACGATGACGAAGCCGATTCGCTCGCCCTCGAGGCGCGCCTCCCAGAGCTGCGACGGCTTGCCGGCGAGCCAGGCGCGGCCGCTCAGCTCCTGGAAGCGCTGTGCGAGCTCGATCTCGAGGCTGCGGGCAGCGGAGCCCTCGCCCAACGATCCGCGCCAGCGCCCCGCAACCTGCGCAGGCACGATCCACAGCCACACGTCCTTGCGGATCGAGGTCTTGCGGTCGGGCCGCCAGTCGCCGAGGTCGGAGCCGTGCGCCACGATGCGCGTGCCGGGCTTCAGGCGCAGCAGCGCCGGGCGGAGCTTCAGATTGAGGTTGGGCGCAAGATAGAGCGCGACCACGCTCGCCGCGGAAAGGTCGGTCCCGAGCAGGTCCTGCTCGAGGAATTTCACGCGGTCGGCCACCCCGACGCGCACCGCCGCCGCCCGGCTCTGCGCGACCAGCCGCGCATCGAGTTCGACGCCCACCGCGCGCGCGCCGAATTCCTTCGCCGCGGTGATCACCACGCGGCCGTCGCCCGAGCCAAGGTCGTAGACGATGTCCTGCGGCCCGGTGCCCGCAAGCCGCAGCATCTCGATGACCACCGCGCGCGGCGAAGGCACGTAAGGCGTGTCGTGCGCGGTGCCCGTGTCCTGGGCGAGTGCGGGCCCGGCCAGCGCAACCGCAAGAAAAGGGGTCAGGACCCTTTTCCGGAAAACCGGGGACGCAGCCAATGCGGAAAAGGGTCCTGACCCCTTTTCTTTCATTCGGCGCGGAACCGGCGCACGACTTCGGGGACGGGGTCGGCGCCCAGGCCCGGGCCCTGCGGCACCGCCAGCTTGCCGCGCACCGGCGCGAGCAGCTCGCCGTAGAGCGCGGCGTCCGCCCAGAGGTAGAAGTATTCGAACAGCGCCTCGGGAGCGAGCGCGGCGAGCAGGTGCAGCGTGGCGAGCGCGCCTGGGCCGAAGTACGGCGAGTGCGGCGCGAGCGCGACGCCCCGCGCCTTCGCCAGCGCCGCCACCTTGCGCAACTCGGTGACGCCGCCCACCTTGGTGACCGAGGGCTGCGCGAACTGCACCGCGCCCGCGTCGAACAGCGCCGCGAACTGCGTCGCGAAGCAGCAGTTCTCGCCCGCGGCGATCGGGATGCCGCAGGCCTTGCCCACCGCCGCGAGCCCGGCGCCGTCCTCGGGCGGGAACACCGGCTCCTCGAACCAGGCGAGGCCGAGCGGAGCAAGCCGCCTGCCGATCGCGACTGCGTCGGGCACGCTCCACTCGCAGTTGACGTCGAGCAGCAGCGCCGTGTCGCGCGGCACCGCCGCGCGCGCCGCGGCGATCACCGGCTCGCTCACCTCGTGCAGCTTGATCGCCGGAAAGCCCTCGCCGAGCGCGCGCTCGCAGTAGCGCGCGGCGAGCGCGCCGTCCGCGTAGCGCAGCAGGCTCGCGTAGCAGCCGAAGCGCTCGCGCTTCGCGCCGCCGAGCAGCGCGTGCAGCGGCTTGCCCGCGGCCTTGCCGGCGAGATCCCACAAGGCGATGTCGAGGCCCGAGAGCGCGAACGCCGCGATGCCGAAGCGGCCGAAGATGTGCAGCCGCTTCTGGATCTCGGCGTGCAGCGCGGAGATCGCCGCCGCGTCCTGCGCCGCGTCGCGCCCGAACCCACCCAGGTCGCGCCCGGCGGCGAGCGGCGCGATCATGCCGTTCACCGCGGCGCCGACTGCGCGCCGGCAGGAGTAGGAGAACGCCTCGCCCCAGCCGGTGAGCCCGTCGTCGGTGTCCACGCGCACCAGGCAAAAGTCGAGCGCCTTCCAGCCCCCTGAGCCGAGCGACCAGCCCTCGGCGCCGTAATGGCACGGTATCGAGAGCGGCACCGCCTCTACTCGCGCGATCTTCATCGGGGTGGCGCCTTGCCCGGGCCGTTCGCGGCCCGCGGCGGGCGCGCCGCGCCTGCCGCGGATGCCTTCGCCCTGCCGGCGATGGTATCGATGTGGCTCGCGTCGTAGCTCTTGGAGCGCAGGTCCGAGGTGCGCTCCTCGACCCAGCACTCGTCCACCGACCGCGCCTTGTAGAAGAAATAATGCGCGGCGAAAAGCACGGTCCAGGCGCCGAGCAGCCAGAAGATCCAGCCGGTCCCTGACAGCCATGCGACGCCCGCCGCGACGCAGGCGCCCGCGACATAGGCCCACGCGTGGCGCCGGAAGATGCGCGCAGCGTCCGTGGGCCGCTCCGCGATCAGGCGCCGGGGCCGTGCCAGGCGCGCGCCACGGCGATCACGCGGCGCGCGTAGACCAGCCAGCCCACGAGCACCGCAACGAGCACCACCTTGTCGAGCGTCTCGAGGTTGGGATGGAATCCCCAGACGGCGAGGTAGCCGAGCGCGGCGAGCGGTGCGCCGCCGCACCAAATCGCCGCCCAGGGGTGCCGCGTGAAGCCGAGCAGCACCGCGGCGCAGCACACGGTGAAGCAGTAGATCGGCACCAGCGCCGCACCGCCATGCGGCAGCTTTGCCGACAGGGTTGCGAGCGAAAGGATGCCGAAAAGTACGCCTACGAAAAGCGAATACCCGAGCAGCTCATAGTGCGCCTGGAGCCGCGTCAGCTTGGCCGCGGGCGTCAGGTACGGCGTCTTGTCGTCGTGCCAGACGTAGCGCTTGAAGAGCTTTTCCCAGTCGAGGTCCATCGGCACCCCCGCAGGGGCCGCCCGCGGCTAGCGCGGCGGGACGGCG
>CAZVHU010000185.1:0-6081 GCA_964627075.1 uncultured Enterobacteriaceae bacterium
TGCGTGGGGGTATAGCTCAGCTGGGAGAGCGCTTGCATGGCATGCAAGAGGTCACCGGTTCGATCCCGGTTACCTCCACCAGAAAGACCTGAAGTCCCGACTTCAAGTCCCCATCGTCTAGAGGCCTAGGACATCGCCCTTTCACGGCGCAAACCGGGGTTCGAATCCCCGTGGGGACGCCACGCTTCTCGCGGTAGGATCACGCGCGTGGCAATTGAAGGAGGGAGCATGAGAACGACAATCCTTGCTGCATCGCTCGTCCTCGCGGGGTGCATGACCTCGCAACCGCAGCCGGACTGGTACGACGCATCCGACCAGGCTGCGCTCAAGGCGCATCTCGACGACTGCATCGCGACCGGGCAGCACGCTACGGCCAACGACCCGATCGCGACCAGGTTCGAGCAGAACAAGCTCGCGGACCTGTGCATGGAGATCCGGGGCTACAAGCGCAAGAACGGCTAGCAAGGAAACGATGCGGCGGGCCTTCGGCTTGGCGGTGCTTGCGGTGGCCGGCTGCGCCGGCATGCAGGAAATGTTGAATCCCGACTCCATCGCCTAGCAGCGCGGAAGCGCTACCCGAACGGCGAGTGCTCGCTCCATCTCGACGGCGAGCGCGCGATGCTCGAATCCATTGGTCGTATGTTGTGGGGCCCGTGCGTCTCACCGGTGCCGCTCCCCTCGGCCGACCGCCAGCGCCAGCCGCCGATCGCCGCGCTCGCGGAGCGCGGCATTCCGCATGACTTGATCCCCGTCAAGTTGCCGCGGCGCGGTTCCGGGGACGATGCCATTTCATCAGGAAACATGACATGAAAATCGGCAAACTGCTTGCTGTTACGCTCGCCGCGCTCGTCCTTGCAGCGGGAATGACGGGCGCCTCGGCGGCGATGTCCGCGAGCGACAAGAAGAAGGCGCGCGCGGACATCGCCAAGATGGAGCGCGAGACGCTCGCTCAGCTCTACAAACTTCAGCCCGGCGCGAAGGCCACGATCGAGAAATCGGCCGGCTACGCGGTGTTCAGCAACTTCGGCGTCAAGATCTTCGTCGCGGGCAGCGGCTCAGGCAGCGGCGTCGCGACCAACAAGAAGACCAACCAGAAGATCTACATGAAGATGGTGGAGGTCCAGGCGGGCCTGGGCTTCGGGGTGAAGAAGTTCCGCCTCGTCTGGGTGTTCGACAACGAGAAGGCCTTCAGCAACTTCGTCGACACGGGCGTTGAACTCGGCGGCCAAA
Source organism: uncultured Enterobacteriaceae bacterium (assembly GCA_964627075.1). Lineage (GTDB taxonomy): Bacteria > Pseudomonadota > Gammaproteobacteria > Burkholderiales > SG8-39 > 2-02-FULL-66-14. The sequence goes on from CAZVHU010000185.1 coordinate 1,231, forward strand.
TGAGCGCCACGGCGAAATCCGGCGCCAAGGGAGAGGCCTATACGGGCGCCATGTCGGTCTCCCCGGGCGTGTGGCTGTACCAGATCGCCGGCGACGGGCTGGCGCTCGAGCTCACCGCGAAGGGCACCAAGTATTACAAGGACTCCGATCTCAACTGACGGGCCTGGCAGGGGCGTGCGCCTCGCGCTCCTGGCGGTCCTTTGTGCGTTGGCCCATGCGCATGCGGCGCTCGCGCAGGAGATCTGGCGGGGCAACTTCATCGCCGGCAAGCAGGGCCTGATGATGAGCCCCTGCCGCAGCGGCGAGCGGCTGCAGGTCGAGGACCGCACGCCGGGACGCGAGCTGGAAAGCCTCTACGCGGAACTCGCGCAGCGCCCGGGGCGCGCGATCTTCGTGGAGGTCGGCGGCACGCGAAACCAGAAACAGCTTGCGGTCGAGCGCGTGCATCGCGCCTACGCCGAGGGGCCGGGCTGCCGCGAGGACCTGAAGGGAGTGCGGCTGCGCGCCTTCGGCAACGAGCCGTTCTGGAGCTTCGAGGCGCGCGCCGACGGCGCGACGCTGCGCCTGCTGCCGGCGCCCGCGACGGGTTTCCCCGCGGGCAGCTTCGCTCGGCGCGGCGCCGATTTCGTCTACGAGGGTGCGAGCGAGCGCTCGGTGCTGAAGGTCGCGGTCCACGAGGGGCCATGCCGCGATGCCATGAGCGGCGCCTTCTTCACGCTGCGCGCGCAGGCCGAGGTGGACGGCCGCAAATACACCGGCTGCGCCTACTGGGGCGACGCGGGCGCGCGCTGAGCGCGCCATCCCTCAGCCTTTGGGCTTTGCCTTGCGCGCGCGCTTGAAGGCCTCGATGCGGCGCGCGGGCTCGCCCGACTCGTAGCTGCGCGCGAATTCGTCGACGCTCGCGCGCACCGCGGCATCGAGCGGCGCCTCCTCCCACGTCGCGCACAGGCGCTTTTGCGCGCGGATCGCCTCGTCGCTGCCTGCGAGGATCGCGTCGAGCGCCGCGTCCACCGCGGCGTCGAGCTTCGCGGCGGGCACGACGCGCTCGACCAGCCCCCACGCAAGTGCCTCGCGCGCGTCGATCGTGTCGCCCGTCATCACCATCCAGCGCGCGCGCCCCGTGCCGATGAGGCGCGGCAGCAGCGCCGCCTCGACCACCGAAGGGATGCCGAGCCGCACCTCCGGCATGCCGAACATCGCGCCTTCCGCCGCGACTCGCAAATCGCACGCGGCCGCGATTTCCAGACCGGCGCCGAGGCACCAGCCGTTCACGCGCGCGATCACCGGCACCGGGCAGTCGCGCATGGCCGCGCAGGCATCGTGCACCAGGCCGATGAACTCGCGCGCCGAGGCCGGATCTAGGCCCGCGAGGTCGTCGATATTGGCGCCGCCGATGAACGCGCTCTCGCCGGCCCCTGTGAGCACCACGGCCCGGAGCGTTTCGTGCGCTTCCGCCTCGCGCATCGCCTGCGCGAGCGCAGATAGCGCAGCGCGGTCCAGGCTGTTGAGCTTGCGCGGGTGATTGACCGTGACGCGCGCGACCGTCCCGGCGGAGCGCTTTTCCAGCGCGACCGCGACGCCGGCCATCACGCCGCGGCGCGCGAGCGGCCGAGCATCCCGGCGACCAGCGCCTCGAGCTTGCGCGCGTCGGCCTCGAAGCGGCGGATGCCGTCGGCGAGGCGGTCGGTCGCCATCGCATCCTCGTTGTGCGCCCAGCGGAAGGCCGGCTCGTCGAGCTTCAAGTGCTCGATCGGGTGCGCCCCGGACTCGTCGGGCGACAGGCGCCGCGGCACCTCGCCCTCGGTCGCGGCGAGCTTTTCCAGCAGCTCGGGGGCGATGGTGAGCAGGTCGCAGCCGGCGAGCGCGAGGATCTGGCCGGTCTTCCTGAAGCTCGCGCCCATCACCTGCGTCCGGTAGCCGAACTTCTTGTAGTAGCGGTAGATGTGCGCCACCGACGCCACGCCCGGGTCTTCCTCCACTGGAATGTCGTCCACCTTGCGCGCCTGCTTGTGCCAGTCGTAGATCCTGCCCACGAAGGGCGAGATGAGCGTCACCCCCGCGTCGGCGCAGGCCACCGCCTGCGCGAAGGAAAAGAGCAGCGTCAGGTTGCAGTGGATCCCTTTGCGCTCCAGCCGCTCGGCGGCGCGGATCCCTTCCCAGGTGCTCGCCACCTTGATGAGCACCCGGTCGGGCGCCACGCCCGACTCGGCGTACATGTCGCCCAGGCGCAGGGCCTTGGCGATCGTTCCCTCGGTGTCGAACGAAAGCCGCGCATCCACCTCGGTCGAGACGCGCCCCGCGACGTGCTTCAGGATCTCGCAGCCGAAATTGACGAACAGGCGCTCCATCGCCAGCTCCACCTTGCCCTGCGAGCAGGCAAGCGCGTCATCCACCAGGTGCCGGTAACGCGCGTCCTGGGCCGCGGCGAGCAGCAGCGAGGGGTTGGTGGTGGCGTCCTGCGGCCGCCAGCGCGCCACGGCGTCGATGTCCCCCGTGTCGGCGACGATGGTCGAGTGGCGCCTCAGGGACTCGAGCTGGCTCGCCATGGAACCGAAGGATACGGGCCGGGGCGACGCCGGGGCAACCCGGCCGGAGGGTGCCGGAGTGTAAACTCACGCTTTACACTCGGCGGGCCTGGCGCCCTCCGGGGGTCCGCGGGCGCCCTGCCGTGACGTAAGCCTCGCGTAAGCCGCGGGACCGTAGGGTTTTGAAAAGAAAGGCTTTCCCTGGTCCGAAAGGCCGAGTAAACTATTTGGTTAATTCGGGCGTTGATGCGCTCTGTGCGCGCGGCGTGCCCGGAGAACGGGGCCGCCACAACGACCGATCGCAGGAGACGAGGAGTTGCAGCCGACCGACATCAGGAATCCCGACTACTTCCACAAAGTCGTTGATTGCCAGTGGGCGTGTCCCGCCCACACCCCGGTTCCCGAATACATCCGGCTGATCGCCGCGGGGCGTTATTCAGACGCCTACATGGTCAACTGGAAATCGAACGTCTTTCCCGGCGTGCTCGGCCGCACCTGCGACCGCCCCTGCGAGCCCGCGTGCCGCCGCGGCCGCGTCGAGGAGGAAAACGCGCCCAAGCCCGAGCCGGTCGCGATCTGCCGCCTGAAGCGCGTCGCCGCGGACCTGAAGGGCGAGGTGCGCTCGCGGATGCCGAAGCCCGCCGCGCGCAAGAACGGCAAGCGCGTCGCCTGCATCGGCGCGGGGCCCGCGTCGCTCACGGTCGCGCGCGATCTCGCGCCGCTCGGCTACGAGGTGACGGTGTTCGACCAGGACCCGCGCGCGGGCGGCATGATCTGGTCGCAGATCCCGCGCTTCCGCCTGCCGCTCGAGGTGATCGACGAGGAGGTGGGCTACATCCTCGACCTCGGCGTCACCTTCAAGGGCGGCACGAAGATCGAGTCCATGAAGAAGCTGCTTGCCGAGGGCTGGGACGCGATCTTCGTCGGCACCGGCGCGCCGCGCGGCCGCGACCTCGACATCCCGGGGCGCAAGGAAGCGGCGGCCAACATCCACATCGGCATCGACTGGCTCTCGTCGGTGTCCTTCGGCCATACCTCGAAGATCGGCAAGCGCGTGATCGTGCTCGGCGGCGGCAACACCGCCATGGACTGCTGCCGCACCAGCCGGCGCCTCGGGGGCGAGGACGTGAAGGTGATCGTGCGCTCCGGGTTCGATGAGATGAAGGCGAGCCCCTGGGAGAAGGAAGACGCGCAGCACGAGGGCATCCCGATCCTCAACTACCTCGTGCCCAAGGAATTCAAGCTGCGCGCCGGCAGGCTCTGCGGCATGACCTTCGAGAGGGTCAAGGCGGTCTACGACGACAAGCGCCGCAGGAGCCTCGTGCCCACCGGCGAGCCGGACCAGCACTTCGAGTGCGACGACGTGCTGGTGGCGGTCGGGCAGGAGAACGCCTTCCCGTGGATCGAGCGCGACTCGGGCGTCGAGTTCGACAAGTGGGGCCTTCCGGTGCTCGACAAGGCGACCTTGCAGTCGAGCGTCAGGAACGTGTTCTTCGGCGGCGACGCCGCCTTCGGCCCCAAGAACATCATCTGGGCGGTGGCGCACGGCCACGAGGCGGCTGTCTCCATCGACAAGCTGCTCAACGGCGAGAGCATCGCCGAGCGCCCGGCGCCGCACGTCAACCTCATGTCGCAGAAGATGGGCATCCACGAGTGGAGCTACGACTCCGAGGTGGTGAACGACGCCCGCTTCAAGGTGCCCTGGGCCGACGTCAAGGCCACTCTCAAGAACGTGAAGATGGAGGTGGAACTCGGCTTCGACGCCGCCACCGCCTGGAAGGAGGCGCAGCGCTGCCTCAACTGCGACGTGCAGACCGTGTTCACGGCGAAGCAGTGCATCGAGTGCGACGCCTGCGTGGACATCTGCCCGATGGACTGCATCACCTTCACGCAAAACGGCGAGGAACAGGACCTGCGCGCGCGCCTGCACGCGCCGGCGAAGAACCTGGCGCAGGATCTCTACGTGCAGGACGGCCTGAAGACGGGCCGCGTGATGGTCAAGGACGAGGACCTGTGCCTGCACTGCGGCTTGTGCGCCGAGCGCTGCCCGACAGGCGCCTGGGACATGCAGAAGTTCCTGCTCGAGATGGCGCACGCGGGCCCCGCCTGCCGCGCCCCGCTTGAACAGAAGAAGGCTGCGTGAGCGCCATGAAAAGAATCGAGGCGGTCAACGATTTCGTCGTCAAGTTCGCCAACGTGAACGGCTCGGGCTCGGCCTCGGCGAACGAGCTGTTCGCCAAGAGCTTCCTGCGCATGGGCATCCCGGTGAGCCCGCGCAACATCTTCCCCTCCAACATCCAGGGCCTGCCGACCTGGTACGAGGTGC
>CAZVHU010000186.1:0-6081 GCA_964627075.1 uncultured Enterobacteriaceae bacterium
CTTCGGGCACCCGCCCGTGGACGTGCCTGCGCGCTGCGGACGATGACGCCCGCTCCGGCCCGGCGCTACGGGGGTGGAGTGTAAAGCGTGACTTTACAGTTGGCCGCTCACCGCCCGGCCGGCTTGCGGGTGGCGGGAAGGGGAAAAAGTACTCCTACAGAACGAGCTGGCTGCCCTCGGCGGGGGCGTCGCAGGGGACCTGGGCGCGGCGCTCGTCGAGCGCGGCGCGCGCCTCCTGGAGCTTGGCGTCGATGTCGGCGTCGCGCTGGTCCGGGTCGTGGTGGAACAGGTGCAGGCGCTTCACCTGCGCGCGTGCCGCCAGCTCCGCCACCTGGCTCACCGACGAGTGCCCCCAGTCGATCTTCGAAGGGTACTCGTGGTCGCGGTAGGTGGTGTCGGTGATCAGCACGTCGGCGCCGGCGACGAATTTCGCCAGGCGCTCTGCGTAACGCTCGTCGCGCCGCGCGTCGCCCTCGTTGTAGAGCTCGTTGTCGGTGATGTAGCACACGGTCTTGTCGTGCGCCCTCAGGCGGTAGCCGAGGCAGTAGCCCGGATGCGACAGCAGCATCGTCTCGACGCGCACCGGGCCGTAGGTGATGCCCTCCTCGCGCAGGTCGCGGAACATGACGTGGGCGCCGAACTCGCGCGTGGTCACCGGGAAGTAGACGCTCTCCATCTGCGCGCTCACCACGCGCTCGATCGTGAGGTCGCCCTGGTAGGGGCCGTGGATCTCGATCTGGTTGCCGCGCACATAGAGCGGCGCGAAAAACGGGATGGTGTTGATGTGGTCCCAGTGCGGGTGCGAGATGAAGATGCGCGCCGTCACCCGCTGCGCGCCCGAGGCGACGACGTGGTCCGAGAGCTTCTTGATGCCGCTGCCGCAGTCGAACACGTAGAGCGGCTCGCCGCCCACCTCGACGGTCACGCACGGCGTGTTGCCGCCGTACTTCAGCGCCTGGTCGCCCGGCACCGGCAGCGTGCCGTGCACGCCCCAGTAGCGCACCACCACGTCCTCCGAGACGATCGCCGCCACCGCCTTCATGAAGGTGTCGCGCTGGATCGGCTTGGTGATGTAGCCGTCCGCACCCAGCTCGCGCGCGCGCCGGCGGTCGAAGTCGTAGGCCTTCATCGACAGCACGATGATCTTCATCGACTTCAGCTCGGGCCGCCGCCGCAGCTCGCGCGTCAGCTCGAAGCCGTCGAGCTCGGGCATGATGATGTCGGTGATCACGCAGTCGGGCCTGAGCGCCGGGATCTCCTGCAGCGCCTGGCGGCCGGTGGTCGCCGACTGCACCGAGTGGCCCGCGTCCTCGAGGATGCGCGCGACCAGCGACAGGATGTCCGGATCGTCGTCTACGATGAAGAATCTCATTCGCCCGCCGCTCTCAGCCGGCCCGCGCGAGGCCCAGGTGCGCGTAGGAGTCTAGCCCGGCCGGGCGCCTCGTGCCCGGCGCGAGGCGCCCGTCGTCCTGCGCCTCGCCCGCCACCATGCGCACCGGCACGACGCCCGCCCAGATCGGCAGCGCGTAGTCCTCGTCGTCGTCCACCGGGGGACCCGAGCGGATCTTCGCCGAAGCCTCGCAGATCTCCATGCCGAGGACGGTGGTCGCCTTGAGCTCCTGCTTGTTCACCGGCCGCAGCCCGTCCCAGCGCCCCGGGTGGATGCGCTCCACGAAGGCGCGCATCTTCTCGAGCTTCTCCGCGGGATCCTCGACCTTGTGCGGCCTGCCGTAGAGCATCGCCGAGCGGTAGTTGACCGACATGTGGAACCCTGAGCGCGCCACGACCAGCGCGTCGAGGATCGTGACCGTGAGGCAGACCTCGGGCGACGTCTCCTGCGCGAGCAGCATGCGGCTCTTGGACGAGCCGTGCCAGTAGACGCGGTCGCCCTCGCGCCAGTACGCGGTCGGCGTGACGAACGGCTGCCGGCCGATGACGTAGCCGAGGTGGCAGATGAACGCGGAGTCGAGGATGCCGTAGACGGTCTCGCGGTCGTAGCGCGCGCGCTTGGGCAGGCGCTTCACCTTCGAGCGCGGAGTGGAAACGAAAGGTTTCACGAATCGGCCTTCGGCGGGCAAAGCGGCATCTTAGCAGCGGCTATACTCCCGCGTCCCATGCAGCCCAGGCTCTTCTTCGACGGCGCCGAGATCGCGTGGAGCGCGCTCGAGGCGAACGCCCTGCGCGCGGCGAGCGGCTTCGAGCGCCTCGGCGTCGGCGAGGGCGACGTCGTGTGCGCGATGCTGAGGAACGAACCGGTGTTCCTCGAGACGATCTTCGGCGCGCGGCGCCTGGGCGCCTACAGCTGCCCGATCAACTGGCACTACAAGGCCGACGAAGCCGGCTGGATCCTCTCCGACAGCGGCGCCAGGGTGCTGGTGGTGCACGCGGATCTGCTGCCGCAGATCGCCGCCGGGATTCCGCCGGGGGTCGAGGTCGCCGTAGCGGAGCCGGCGCCCGCGACGCGCGCTGCCTTCCGCATCGCGGACGCGCTCGCGCGCGCGCCCGCGGGAGCGCGCATCTGGAGCGAATGGCTCTCGAACCTGACGCCCTACTCGGGCCCGGAGCGCAGGCCACGGCTTACCATGCCCTACACCTCCGGCACCACGGGCCGCCCGAAAGGCGTGCGCCGCATGGTGCCGCGCCCCGAGGACGCGGAGCGCTACGCCGCGCTTTCGCGCCAGACGGCGCAGATGGTCTACGGGTTCAGGGAGGGCGCGCGGGCGCTGCTTTCGGCGCCGATGTACCACAGCGCGCCCAACATGTACGCCGCGCAGGCGATGCTGCTCGGCGCAGAGTTGACGCTCGAGCCGAGGTTCGATGCCGAGCGCACGCTCGCGCTCGTCGAGCGCGGGCGCCTGACGCACGCCTACCTCGTGCCGACGATGTTCTCGCGCCTGCTGCGGCTGCCCACTGAGGTGAAGCGCCGCTACGACCTTTCCTCTCTCGAGTTCGTCATCACCATGGGCGCGCCGTGCGCGCCCGAGATCAAGCGCGCCATGATCGAGTGGTGGGGGCCGGTGATCAACGAGAGCTATGCCGCGAGCGAACTGGGCCTCGTCACCTTCATCACCGCGCGCGAGGCGCTCGAGCGCCCGGGCTCGGCGGGCCGGCCGATCGGCGAGACGCGCCTCAGGATCCTCGACGAGGCGGGCAACGAGATGCCGCCGCGCAAGCCGGGCCTCATCTACACCCGCCAGCCCGCGTACCCCGACTTCACCTACAACAACAACGACGCCGCGCGCGCGAAGATCGAGCGCGACGGCCTCTGGACGCTCGGCGACGTGGGCTACCTCGACGAGGACGGCTACCTGTACCTGTGCGACCGCGCCGTGGACATGGTGATCTCGGGGGGCGTCAACATCTACCCGGCAGAGATCGAGGCCGCGCTCGCCGCCATGCCGGGCGTCGCCGACTGCGCCGTGTTCGGCATCCCCGACGCGGAATTCGGCGAGGCGCTCGCCGCGGCGGTGCAACCGGTCCCTGGCACGGCGCTCGATGCGCAGGGCGTGCGCGCGTGGCTGCGCGCGCGCATCGCCGACTACAAGGTGCCGCGCGTGGTCGAGTTCCGCGCCGACCTGCCGCGCGAGGATAGCGGCAAGATCTTCAAGCGCCGGCTGCGCGAGCCGTATTGGGAAAAGACCGGGCGACGGATCTGATTGCCGGCTGTAGGGCCGGGAAGTGTAAAGTCATGCTTTACAGTCGGCCCGCAAGACCACGATGATGAAAAGGACAAGCGCCCAACCCGCGGCTCTCGCTGCGCCGGAGCCCACGGCGAGCCTCGCCGCCGACCGCAGGCGCTTCGGCGCCTTCTGGGCGCGCGGCACGGCGCAGCTCGCGCGGCTGCCCGCAAAGGCGAAGCGCAGCACGGAGGAGGCCGCGCGCGCGAAGGCGACCCTCGCGGCGGGGCGCGAGTCGCGAGAGCATTTCATGCGCGCGCACGCGCGCGCCGTGTACGACGCGCTCACCGCGAGGCGCAGTCGCTTCCTGCGGCTGGACGAGCTGTGCGAGTGCGCGGCGAGGGAGTTCCCCGGACTCGTGCCGACCGGCCGGCAGCTCGCGCGCGAAGCGACCGCGCGGCTTGCAGACAAGGACGGGCTGGAGATCGACCAGGGGATCTTTGCCGCGCACGTGCTCGCCGACCCCGTCGCCGGAGCCCACCTTTGCCACGCGATGCTGCTGCCGCGGGCGGACGCGCGTTCTCACTTGCGGGAGCTCGAGCGCCGCGGCGCGATCGAGTTTCCCGGCGCGCGGCTCGAGCGCCAGGGCAAGGCGAGCGTCGTCACGCTGCGCAACCCGCGGCATCTCAACGCCGAGGACGACACCACGCTCGATGGCACCGAGATCGCGGTGGACCTCGCGCTGCTCGATCCCGCGACCGAAATCTGCGTCCTGCGCGGCGGCGCGGTAACGCACCCCAAGCATGCGGGCCGGCGCCTGTTCGGTGCGGGCATCAACCTCACGCACCTCTACCAGGGGAAGATCCGCTATCTCTTCTACGTATTGCGCGACCTGGGGCTGGTGAACAAGCTCTATCGCGGCCTCGCGCTGCCCGGCGCGCCGCCCGAGGAAGCCTCGGTGGAAAAGCTCTGGGTCGCCGCGGTGGACGGCTTCGCGATCGGCGGCCACTGCCAGATCCTGCTCGCCATGGACCAGGTGATCGCCGCGGACGATGCCTACATGACGCTGCCGGCGAGAAAGGAAGGCATCGTGCCGGGCGCGGCCAACCTGCGCCTGCCGCGCCTCGTCGGCGCGAGGATCGCGCGCCAGGCGGCGCTCGCCGAGCGGCGCATCGACTGCGCGAGCCCCGAAGGCAGGCTCATCTGCGACCAGGTGGTGCCGCCGTCCGGGATGGACGGCGCGATCGCGCGCATGGTCGAGCTGCTCACCGGCTCAGGCGTGGTGAGCGCCGCTTCCAACCGGCGCGCTTTCCGCGCCGGCGAGGAGCCGCTCGACGCCTTCCGCCGCTACATGGCGGTCTACGCGCGCGAGCAGGCCTACTGCCACTTCAGCCCGGCGCTGGTTGCCAACCTCGAGAGGAACTGGGACGCGGCCAGCCGCCGCGCGTGACTGCACGGCGCGCAACGCGTCCCGCGGCCCGGATCAGCCGAGCAGGAACTCGCGCACGATCGCGATCTGGTCGGCGTGCAGCAGCGTCGGCGCATGGCCGACGCCGGGGATCTCGACCACCTTCGCCCTGGGGCCGGTTTCGGCCATCCGCGCCGCGGTCGCCGGCGTGAGCAGGTCCGACTCCGCGCCGCGCAGCAGCAGCGCAGGGCACCGCACCGCGTTCCACAGCGGCCACATCTCGAGGTCCTTCTCCGGCAGGTTGGCGCGGTAGGTGTCGCCGATCCCCGGGTCGTAGTGCGCGCGCCAGCCGCCGTTGCCGTTCGGGCGCATCACGCTCTCGGTGAGGAAGCGCCACTCCGCGTCGCTGTGCGGGCCGAAGGGCGCGGCCACCGTGCGCTGGAATCTCTCCGCGGCCTCGATATCCGGGAACTCGGGCACCTTGCCGACGTAGGCAGCGATGCGCTCGAGCGAGGCGCGCGTGACCACCGGGCCGGCGTCGTTCATCACGAGGCGCGCGACCGGCGTGCCGGGCTGCGCGGCGAGCGCCATGCCGATCAGCCCGCCCATGGAGGTGCCAAGCCAGTGCACGCTCTCCACGTCCAGCCGCGCGATCAGCGTCACCATGTCGGCGACGTACTGCGGGAGCTGATACAGCGCCGGGTCGGCGAGCCAGTCCGAGTCGCCGCGCCCGGCGACGTCCGGGCATACCACGCGATAGGCGTCGCTCAGCGCCGCGGCGAGGCGGTCGAAATCGCGCGCGCAGCGTGTCAGGCCGTGCACGCACACGAGCACGCGCGCGTTGCGCGGGTCCCCCCATTCGCGGTAGGCGATGCGGTGCAGCCCCTTCGCCGAGGCGCACCGCACCGTCCTCTGACGGGGCTGCGCCGCCACTTGCGCGTTCAGGCGCCGTACTTGAACGACAGCGACAGGCGGGTGCGGAACTGCACCACCCTGCCGCCCTCGACCTTGACGTCGAGCTTGGTCACCTCGGCGATGCGCAGGTCGCGCAGCGAC
>CAZVHU010000187.1:0-6040 GCA_964627075.1 uncultured Enterobacteriaceae bacterium
CGCGGCAGCGCGCCGCACTCGGCGAGCGCCGCGAACATGAGCGCCGGGTGGGGCTCCGCCAGGCCCCGCGCCAGCTCCTGCCAGACGCGCTCGGCGACCAGGTCCTCGACCTCGCCCGCCTCGACCATGCGGCGCATGAGCGCCATGGTCTCGGGCGCGATCGCGAAGGCGAAGCGCGCGGCGAAGCGCGCCACGCGCAGGATGCGCACCGGGTCCTCGGCGAAAGCCTCGCTCACATGGCGCAGCAGGCGCGCCTCCAGGTCGCGCGCGCCGCCGAAGGGGTCCACCAGGCGCCCGGCCTCGTCCTTCGCCATGGCGTTGATGGTGAGGTCGCGCCGCCGCAGGTCGTCCTCGAGCGTCACGTCGGGCGCTGCGTAGACGGTGAAGCCCTTGTAGCCGCGGCCGCTCTTTCTCTCGGTGCGGGCGAGCGCGTATTGCTCCTGCGTGCGCGGGTGCAGGAACACGGGGAAATCCTTGCCGACCGGACGGAAACCCTCCGCCGCCATCTGCTCGGGCGTGGCGCCCACCACCACCCAGTCGCGGTCGGCCACCGGCTGGCCGAGCAGCTCGTCGCGCACCGCGCCGCCGACGACGTACGCCTTCAAGCGAGGAGCGCGTCAGCGCCGCGCGCGCCAGCGCAGCTGCGAGAAGCGCTCGCGCGGGCCCGAGGGCGCGAGCCAGGCGCGCGCCGCGACTTCGAGCGCCTGCGGCCGGATGCCGAACGGGAATGCACAGTCGCAAACGCTCGGCACCTGCATCGAGCGGTAGTTGTCGCGCGTCAGCAGCGGCTTGGGCAGCCACTCGAGCACCGTCGCCTGCCAGTAGGAGAACCGGTCCGGCAGCGGCAGCAGCGCGCGCTTGAGGTGCGCGGCCTCGAGGGCTGCGCGCACCAGCTGCTCGAGCGTGTACTGGCGCGGGCCGCACAGGTCGTAGCGCTTGCCGGCCGACTCGGGGTGGTCGAGCGCGGCGAGCATCGCCGCTACCACGTCGCCCACGTAGACCGGCTGGAAGCGGGCCTGCGGGCAGGGCAGCAACAGCATCGGCGTCCAGCGCGCGAGCGCGACGAACAGGTTGATGAAGCTGTCGTCCGGCCCGAAGATCACGGACGGCCGGAACGCGGTGACGGCGAGATCCTCGGCGGCGAGCGCCGCGCGCTCGCCGATCGCCTTGGAGCGCAGGTACTCGGAGGGTGCGTCGAGCGCCGCCCCCAGCGCGCTCATGTGCAGCAGGCGCTTCACCCCTCCCGTGCGGCAGGCCGCGACCACCGATTGCGGCAGCTCGACGTGCACGCGCGCGAAATCGGGGCCGTAGTCGTTCGGGCCGCGCTCGTCCGCGCGGCCGCGGCGGCTGTGCAGGATGCCGACCAGGTTCACCACCGCGTCGCGCCCGTGCGCAAGGCGCGCGAGCTCCGCCGGCTCGTGCACGTCGGCTTCCAGCACCTCCACGGTGGGAAGCAGGATCAGCGCCTTGCCGCGCTCGCGCCGGCGCGTGGGCACGGTGACGCTGGCGCCGCGCGCCGCGAGCGCTGCAACGAGGTGGCGGCCGACGAAGCCGGTGCCGCCGAGAACGAGGATGTTTTGGGGCTTCATGCAGGACCGCCTGAAGCCCGGATTATCGCCTACTACGGCAGCTCTTCGTTGACCCGCTCGCCCGCTGCCTTCGCCGGAACCGTTCCCATCCGCTCCTTGAGCGGCAGCATCGGGCCGCCGAGCAGCTGCGAGTAGTACATCGTGTTGGCCATCACCTTCTTGACGTAGTCGCGCGTCTCGTCGAACGGGATGGTCTCGGCGTAGATCGCGCCTTCGAGCGGCCGGGCGTCGCACCAGCGCCGCGCGCGTCCCGGGCCGGCGTTGTAGGCCGCCGAGGCGAGCACCGGGTGCCCGAGCTCGTCGAGCACCATCTTCAGGTACCGGGTGCCGAGCGTCACATTGGTGCCGACCTCCATCACTTTCGCGCCGTTAACGCTGCCCAGGCCGACTCGCCTGGCGACGTAGCGCGCCGTGGCGGGCATGAGCTGCATCAGCCCCTGCGCTCCTGCCGAGGACCGTGCATTCACGATGAAGCGGCTCTCCTGCCTCACCAGCCCCAGCACCCAGGCTTCCTCCAGCCCGAAGGCCCCCGCCTGCTCGCTGAACACCTCGCGGTAGGGCGCGAGGTATCGCAGCTTGTAGTTGTGGCGGTGTTGCGTGCGGTCCGCGGTGCCGATGGCGCGGTCCCACACCTCCGCACGGCGCGCAAACTCCGCCACCCCGAGCAGTTGCGCGTCGTCCATGCCGCGCACCGTGTGCGACCACTCGCGCGTCGCTTCGCCGCGCAGTCCGAGGCGCAAAAGCTCGAGCGCGCGCGCCAGCGCCGGGTTGCGCGCCGCCGCGGCCACGTCGTCCTCGGCCGCGGCGTGGAACGGCTCGGGCACCGCGACGATGTAGCCCAGCTCCTCGGCGGCGAGCAGCCCGTAGAAATTGGGCTGCCCCGAGATCCTGAGGTAATAGGCGCGCGCGCCGTCGGCGTTGCCCTGCGCCGCGAGCGCGCGGCCATACCAGTAGCTCCAGGTCGGGTCCTGGCGCGCCGCCGCCGACATCGGGTCGATCGCGTCGCGCACCATCTGCCAGTTGCCGGCGCGCAGCGCGGCGCGCGCCTTCCAGGCGAGCTTGTCGTCGCCCAGCTCGGCCTTGCCGCTGCGCGCGAACCAATCGGCCGCCTCCGGCTCGTGCCGCCGCGCCGCGTGATAGCCGACCGTGCCCCAGGCGTACTCCCGGTCCTCGTCCGGCAGGCGCTTGCCCAGCGCCCCGCCCAGGACTTCGGCCGCGGCGCGCGCATTGTTGCGCGCGACGCGCCCCACGGCGAAGAGAATCATCTCGCGCGCCGCGCGCCGCTCGAGGTCGCGCGGCGGATTGGCGAGCAATCTCTGCGGCGCGGTGGCGGCCTGGTTGAGCAGCCGCTCGTCATGGCCCTCCGATGCAGGCAGCGAGGCGAGCCAGCTGCGCGCCGCGGAGAGCTTGCTGCCATCGAGAAGCAGCCGCGCGCGCTGCCACAGCTCGTCGCTCGAGACGCGGCCCGCCGCGATCATCCTCTCTGCGAGCGCATCGCATCCATCGGGCAGGTCCTTGGGCTCGGCCAGGATCACGCGCGCTTCGTCGTAGGCGCCTTCGTCGCCGCGCTGCAGGCGCGAGAGCCACCCGTAGCAGCGCACTTCGAGGTCCTCGCGCCTGAATGCCGGGAACTCGGCGTCGAACGCCTGCCAGTCGCCGCGCTTGCCGAGCTCGCGCAGCCAGTCCGAGCGCAGCCGCTCGCCCGGATACGTGCTGCCGTGCCGCTGCAGGTAGGCCTGGATCTCGCCCGCCGGCGTATCCTCCAGCCGCAGCTTCAGTCGCCAGTACTCGATCCAGGGCTCGAGCAGGTGCCCCTGCAGCAACGCGGCGTGCCTGCCCAGGCGCACCGCGTCGCCGGCGATGAAGGCCGCGTGCGCGGCAAGCAACGCTTCGTCGGTCTTGGAGGCGGGCGGCGCCTTCTTGGGCGCGGCGAGCCCCGCGGCCGACGCCAGGGCAAGTGCCGCGACGACGAGGAAGTGCCGCAAAATCATGGACTAAGCATAGCACGCGAGCCATGCAGCCGGATGCAGTCAGGCAGTTTCGCAAGGCCGAGCGCGCGCGCCTCATCGCGGCGCGTGAGGCACTCGACGCCGCGACCCTCGCCGCGCACCGCCTGCACATCGACGCGCATCTGGAGGGCGTGTTCGCAGCGCTGGCCGAGGCTGCCGCCGGGCCGATCGCTTTCTGCTGGCCGATCCGCAACGAATACGACGCGCGTCATTTCGCCGCAACGCTCAGGCGGGGCGGCGCGTTGACCGCGCTGCCGGTGCTCGCCAGCCCCGGCCGGCAGCTCGCGTTCCGCGAGTGGCACGCGGGCGTGATCCTCGAGACCGGGCCCCTTGGCATCCCCTTTCCGGCGGAATCGCGCCTGCTCGTGCCGCGCGTGCTGGTGCTTCCCATGGTGGGCTTCGACGCGCAGGGCTACCGGCTCGGCTACGGCGGCGGCTACTTCGACCGCACGCTCGCCGGCATGGATCCGCGGCGGGTCGCGATCGGCGTCGCCTACGAGATCGCTCGCATCCCGACCATCCATCCGCAGCACTGGGACGTGCCGATGGACTGGGTGGTCACCGAGCGCGGCGCGTTCCGCCGCGAAAGCGGCACGCTGAAGCAGGTTGCGTAGCGCCTGCGCCCAGGCCTCAGGCGAGGAACAAGCGGTAGGCGGGATTGCGCGTCTCGTCCGCGTAGGGATAGCCCAGGCGCGCAAGGAACCGCCTGAAGTCGCGCATCTCGTTCGCCGGCACCTGCATGCCCACCAGGATCGAGCCGTAGTCGGCGCCCAGGTTGCGGTAGTGGAACAGGCTGATGTTCCACCCCGGGTTCATCGCCGAGAGGAACTTCATCAGCGCGCCGCGCCGCTCCGGGAACTCGAAACGGTAAAGCAACTCGCGCGCGCCGGCTCCTTCGCGGGCGTCGCGCGCGAGGTGCCCGCCGATCATGTGGCGCATGTGGCCCTTGGCGAGCTCGTCGTCCGACAGGTCCAGGGTGCGGAAGCCCGCGCGCCGCAGCGCGCGCACGATGCGCGCGCTCTCGTCGCGGTCGTGCACCGTGACCCCCACGAAGATGTGCGCCTCGCGCGGGTCCGACATGCGGTAGTTGAACTCGGTGATGTTGCGCCCGCCGAGCGCCCGGCAGAAGCGCCGGAAGCTGCCGCGCTCCTCGGGAATCGTCACCGCCAGCACCGCCTCGCGGTGCTCGCCGACTTCGGCGCGCTCGGCGATGAAGCGCAGCCGGTCGAAGTTGGTGTTGGCGCCGCAGGCCACCGCCACCAGCGTCTTGCCGCGCACGCCGTGGCGCTCGACCCAGGCCTTGGCGCCGGCGACCGCCAGCGCGCCCGCGGGCTCGAGCACCACGCGCGTGTCCTCGAACACGTCCTTGATCGCGGCGCACATCTCGTCGGTGTCCACGCGCACCATCTCGTCCACGTACTTGCGCGCAAGGCGGAAGGTCTCCTTGCCGACCTGCTTCACCGCGACGCCGTCGGCGAACAGGCCCACGTGCTCGAGCACAACCCGGCGGCCGGCCTTGAGCGAGCGCGTCATGGCGTCCGAATCCACGGGCTCCACGCCGATCACGCGCACCGAGGGCTTGAGGCGCTTCACATAGGCGCCGATGCCCGAGATCAGGCCGCCGCCGCCGACCGCGACGAAGATGGCGTGGATCGGGCGCGTTGTCTGGCGCAGGATCTCCATGCCGACCGTGCCCTGCCCGGCGATCACGTCCGGGTCGTCGTAGGGGTGCACGAAGGTAAGCCCCAGGCGGCGCTTGAGCCGCATGGCGTGGCGATAGGCCTCGGCGAAGCTGTCGCCGTGCAGCACCACGCGCGCGCCGCGCTGCGCCACCGCCTCCACCTTGATGCGCGGCGTGGTCACGGGCATCACGATCACCGCGCGGCAGCCAAGCTTCTGCGCCGCGAGCGCCACCCCTTGCGCGTGGTTGCCGGCGCTCGCCGCGATCACGCCGCGCGCGAGCTTCGCCGGCGCGAGGTGCGCCATCTTGTTGTAGGCGCCGCGCAGCTTGAACGAGAATACGGGCTGCAAGTCCTCGCGCTTGAGGAGAATGCGGTTGCCAAGCCGCCGCGACAGCCCGGGCGCGACTTCGAGCGGCGTCTCGTGCGCCACCTCGTAGACGCGCGCGCCGAGGATGCGCTCCAGGTAATCGGCCCGATGCATGGCACGAGCGTAGCACAATGGAATCGCTGACCTCCCCCGAGGGTGGTCTGGCGGCGCTCGTCCTGGCGAGCTTTCTCGCCGCCACGGTGGTGCCGTTGTCCTCGGAAGCGGCGCTCTTCGCCTACCTCAAGTTCCACCCCGACCACGCCGCGCTCGCGATCGCGCTCGCCACCGCCGCCAACACCGCGGGCGGCATGACCTCCTACCTGATGGGGCGCCTGGTCCCGGAGCGCACGCAGAAAAAACTCGACCCGAGGGCGCTCGCGTGGCTCAAGCGCC
>CAZVHU010000188.1:0-5863 GCA_964627075.1 uncultured Enterobacteriaceae bacterium
GATGAGGTTCACGCCGACCAGGATCGGGATCGCGTACAGCACGCGGCGGACGACGTAGGCGAACACCTCAGGCGCTCCCCGGGCCACCGAGTGTAAAGTGTGACTTTACACTTGGCGCAGCGGCGGCCGGCTTCACGCGCGCGCCTCGGGACGCGCCGCCATGCGCTCGCGGCGGCGGTAGCCGAGGAACGCGGGCACGGCGGACGCGACCAGCACCGCCACGCCGATGCCGAGCGGCCACAGCACCGGCCGGTTCCACTCCAGGCGCCGGGCCGCGCGCTGCGCCACGTCCAGGCGCAGGTACTTCAGGTTGTTGCGCGCCATGTTGTTCGGCTTGAGGTTGCCCAGCCAGCCGTGGTAAAGGCTGTAGTCCTTGGGGTGGAAGCCCCACACCCAGGGCGCGTCGCGGCGCGCGATCGCGGTCATGCGGTCGATGAGCGCCTGGCGCTCGGGCGAGTTCGGCATGTCCTTCATGCGCTCGAACAGCGTGTCGAACTCGGCGTTGCGGTAGTTGGCCGCGTTCTCGCCCTGGTTCTGCGCGCGCGACTGCGCGCCGTGCAGCAGGAACAGGAAGTTCTCCGGATCCGGGTAGTCGGCGTTCCAGCCCAGGATGAAGAGCTGCTGGCTGCCCTTGCGGATCTTTTCCTGGAAGCGGTTCCAGTCGGTCTCGCGGATCTCGAGCTGGATCGAGAGCTTGGCGAACTGGCGGCGCCACCAATCGAGGCGCGGCTTGTCGCCGGGGCCGCGCGCAACCGTGTCGAGGTAGAGCACCAGCGGCTGCCCGGTCTTCGCGTCGCGCCCGTCGGGGTAGCCCGCCTCGGCGAGCAGCTTCTTCGCCTCCTCGAGCGGCCGGCGCTGGGCACGGCCGTCGCGCCAGACGTGCGTCACCGGGTTCACGCCCTCCTTGCCGTCGCGCCAGCCGAAGATGCCGGGCGCGAGCGCGTCGTGCGCCACCAGCCCGCGGCCGTTGGCGAAGATCGAGAGGAATTCCTCGAGGTCCACCGCAATCGAGATCGCCTGCCTCACCTTGCGCGAGCGCTCGGCGTCCGCCCCGCTGCCGCCCCCGACCACGGGATCGAGCCAGTTGAAGCCGAGGTAGATGATGGTGGTGGCGACCGAGGTCCTGAGGCGGATCCCCTTTTCCTCCATCTCGGTCGTGAGCGCCGCCTCGCCCTCTACCGAGACGCGCACCGCCTGGTCGAAGTTGTCGGAGGCGATTCCCGAGGTGTCGTAGTAGCCCTGCAGGAACTTGTTCCAGTAGGGGATGCCCTCCTTCTCGCGGCTGAACACGACGCGCTCGATGAAGGGCATGGTCCTGCCCGCGTCGGCGAGCAGCGCCAGCTCGCGGTCGCCCGCCTCGCCCTCGGAAGGATACGGCTCGCCGCGGAAGTTCGGGTTCTTCTGCAGCACCATGCGCGCGTTCGGATTGTTCTCCACCAGCATGTAGGGCCCGGTTCCCACCGGCCACCAGTCGAGCGTGAAGTTCTTCTCCGCCATGCCCGGCTGGTGGAAGAACTTCTCCGCCTCCCACGGCACCGGCGCGAAGAACGGCATCGCGAGCCAGTAGGCGAACTGCGGGTAGCGGCCCTTGAGTTTGACGCGGAAGGTATGGGCGTCCACGCGCTCGACGCCCTCGAGCGGGTGCGCGCGCAGGTCGAGCCAGCCGTCCTTCTCCTGCGCCGCCTTCAGGCGCTCCGCGTACGCCTGCAGCCCGACGACGTACTCGGCCATCAGGCCGAAAATCGGCGAGTGCAGGCGCGGGTGCGCGAGGCGCTTGATCTGGTAGATGTAGTCGTCGGCGGTCAGCTCGCGCGTCGCGGCCGGCAGCTCGTAGGGCGTGCGCAGGCGCTCGACCGCCTCGCGCGAAAGCGCGTGGTTCGCGGGCACGAATCCCGGGTGCGGCTGGTAGCGGATGCCGGGCCGGATGCGGATCTCGTAGACGCTGAACGCGACCTTGTCGCCGTCGCCCGCGACCGCGTTGCCCGCGGCATCGAAAAACTGCGGCTGCGGCACCGCCGTCGCGGTGAGCGGGACCAGCTCATAGGGCCGCTTGAGGTAGTGGTATTGCAACGGCGGCTCGTAGACCTGCTGCGTGAAGCGCGCCTCGTCCTCGGTGTAGGACTGCACCGGGTCGAGGTGCTTGGGCCGCTCCACGAACGCGGAGTAGAGGATGCTCGCGCCGCGATCCGCCGCCGGGTAGGGATCGTTCCAGACCTCGCCGCAGCCGGCGACGAGCGCTGCCGCGAGAAACGGGGCTGCGAGAAGCGGCGCGCGCATGGCGGAAAGTATAATGCGCCGCATGCCAATGCTCTCCGCGAAGAGGATCCTCGTCACCGGCGTGATATCCAACCGCTCGATCGCCTACGGCATCGCGCACGCCGCGCGCCGCGAGGGCGCCGAGCTCGCCTTCACCTACGTCGGCGACCGCTTCCGCGACCGCGTCACCGAGCTCGCGCGCGAGTTCGGCTCCGCCATCGTGCTGCCGTGCGACGTCGCGAGCGACGAGCAGATCGCGGCGCTCGCGGCGGAACTCGGCAAGCGCTGGGACGGGCTGGACGGCCTGGTGCACGCGATCGCGTTCGCGCCGCGCGAGGCGATCGCGGGCGAGCTGCTCGACGGCCTGTCGCGCGAGGGGTTCCGCACCGCGCTCGACATTTCCGCCTACAGCTTTCCCGCGCTCGCCAAGGCGATGCTGCCGATGATGGCGGGGCGCAAGGCCTCGGTGCTCACGCTCACCTACCTCGGCGCCGATCGCGTCGTGCCGCACTACAACACGATGGGCCTTGCCAAGGCGAGCCTGGAAGCCGCGGTGCGCTACCTCGCCGCGAACCTCGGGCCCCGCGGCATCCGCGTGAACGCGATCTCGGCCGGCCCGGTGAAGACGCTCGCCGCCGCCGGCATCGCGGGCTTCGGCAGGATCCTGAAGCACGTCGAGGAGAACTCGCCGCTCCGGCGCAACGTCACGCTGGACGACGTCGGCAACGCCGCGGCGTTCCTGCTCTCCGAGCTGGCGTCGGGCATTACCGGCGAGGTGGTCTACGTGGACGGCGGATTTAGCAGAGTGGTAGGAGGTATCGCGGAAAGTGAAGGAGTGAAGGAGTGAAGGAGTGAAATTCACTTTTTCTGGAGATTTGCCTCGTTGATCTCCACCTTCGCCCTCGCCCGCAGGCTCGCGACGTAGCTCTCCAGCTGTTCGTTGCCGGCGAAGCGCTCGAAGCGCGCGAGGTCGTCGTTCTTCTGCTGCTCGGACCTGCCCTCAGCCGGGACGATCTTGGCGACGCGGTATAGCGCGTAGCCCTCGGCGCCGCGATCTACGCCCACGTAGGCGGGCAGGTTCGCCGCGTCCGCCGACATCACCGCGCGCAGCGCGTCGGGCGGAAGCTCCTTGGGCTCGCGCCGCGACACGCTCTTCGGCGCGCTCCACTTCAGCCCCGCGTCGCCGCCCTTGCGCAGCTCGGCGAGCTTCGCCTCGCCGTCCTGCCTGGCGAGCTTCGCCGCCTCGGCGCGCCGGAGCCTTTGCTCGACCTCGGCCTTCGCTTCCTCGAGCTTGCGCTGCGTCGCCGGCTCGTGCGCCGCGACGCGCGCCGCGACCAGCACGCCCGGCGCGACCTCGACCGCGTCGGTGTTGCGGCGCTTCTGGGTCGCATCCGCCGAGAACAGCGCGGCCAGCAGCTTGGGATGGTTGAGCACGCCGAGGTCGGGCGCGCCGCTGCGCGTGATCCAGCCGCTCGTCTGCACCTTGAGCTTGAAGCGATCGGCCGCGGGCTTCAGGCTGTCGGACTGCTCGTAGACCATGTTGTTGAGGCCGTCGGCGGCCTCGGCGAATTTCCGGGCGCCCTTCTGGCGCGCCAGCTCCTTCGCCACCTCGTCGCGCACTTCCTCGAGCTTGCGGCCCTTCCCCGCCTGGATTTCGTCCAGCCGGATCACGTGGAAGCCGAAATCGGACTGCACCGGCCCGGCGATCTCGCCCGGCTTCATCGCGAACACCGCGTCCTCGAAGGGCTTGACCATCATGCCGCGGCCGAACAGGCCCAGGTCGCCGCCCTTGTCCGCCGAGCCCGGGTCCTGCGAGTGCTTCTTCGCCAGCTCGCCGAAGCCCGGCGGCGACTTGCGCGCCTCCGCGAGCAGCCTGTCGGCCTCTTCCCGGGTCTTCACCAGAATGTGGCTCGCGCGGCGCTGCTCCTCGACGCGGAAGTCGGCGGCGCGCGCCTCGTAGGCGGCCTTGATCTCGGCCTCGGTGGGCGCCTCGGCGCGCGCGAGCTCCTCGGCCGAGAGCACGACGTACTCGGCGCGCACCCGCTCGGGGACGCGGAACTCGGCGCTGTTGGCGTCGTAATAGGCCTTGAGCGCGGCCTCGTCGGCCTTCACCTGCGCGGCGAACTGGCTTGCCGGCACCAGCGCCTCGCTCACCTCGCGCTTCTGCCCCTCGAGCGCGGCCAGCCGCTCGGCCACGCTGCGCGAAGGGATCGCCGTGCCCTGCACCGCGCCCACCAGCCGCGACACCGGCAGCTGGTGGCGCAGCAGCTGGACGTTGCCCTCGTCGCTCAGGTTGCGGCTGCGCAGGTAGGCCTGGTAGCGCTCGGGCGAGAACTTGCCGCCTTCCTGGAAATCGGGCGCCGACTTGATCTCCTCGATCACCGCCTCCCTGGACAGCACGAGGTTGCTCCTCACGGCCTCGGCGTTCACCACGCGCTGCGCCACCAGCGACTCGAGCACCTGCAGGCGCGCCGCCGGCGTGTCGAGCGCCGCGACGTCGAAATTGCCGCCGAACAGCGCCCGCAGGCGGTCCTGCTGCTCGCGCAGCGCCTCGCCGAATTCGCGCTGCGTGATCGCCATGCCGTCGACGCTCGCCACGTCGTCGCCGCCGCGCACCCCGCGCGTGTAGGACTCCAGGCCGAAGAACGCGAACGGCGGCACGATCAGCAGCACGAACACGATCTGGATGAGGCGCTTGTGCTTGGCGACGAACTCGAACATGGGCGCGGCCGGATACTAAAAAGGGCCCTGCTGGGCCCTGGCATTGCAGTGGCGGAGCGGACGGGACTCGAACCCGCGACCCCCGGCGTGACAGGCCGGTATTCTAACCAACTGAACTACCGCTCCTTCTATGCATGTTCCGAAATCCGGCATTGCGCTGCAGCGACGCGTTGCTGCTGCGCAATGCATCGTTGTTCTGCTGGTGGGTGCTGAGAGGGTCGAACTCCCGACATCTGCCTTGTAAGGGCAGCGCTCTACCGCTGAGCTAAGCACCCCCGTCACCCGTGGCGCGCGCCGTGCTGCGCGCCGCAAAAAGGGGCGCTAGTTTAAAGCATCCTTCAGCGCCTTGCCAGCGCGGAACTTGGGAACGCGCGCCGCGGCGATCTTCAGCGCCTCGCCGGTGTGCGGGTTGCGGCCGGCGCGCGCCTTGCGCTCGCCGACGTAGAAGGTGCCGAAGCCGACCAGCGTCACCGCCTCGCCCTTGCGCAGGCTCGCCTTGAGCGCACCGATCATCGCGTCCACGGCGCGCTCGGCGGCGAGCTTGGAGATCTCGGCCGACTGCGCGATGTGCTCGATCATGTCCGCCTTGTTCACCGCGGCCTCCCCCGGCGCGCCGCTTCAGTGCTTGACCGCGGTCGAACCCGGCGCCGCCTTCTCGCCCTCGGCGGGCAGCGGCGCGACGTCCACCGGCGCCGGCAGCGGCTCGGGCTGGCGCTCCAGCGCCACCTCGAGCACCTTGTCGATCCACTTCACCGGCACGATCTCGAGCTTGTTCTTGACGTTGTCCGGGATCTCGGCGAGGTCCTTGACGTTCTCCTCCGGGATCAGCACCGTCTTGATGCCGCCGCGGTGCGCCGCGAGCAGCTTCTCCTTCAGGCCGCCGATC
>CAZVHU010000189.1:0-5837 GCA_964627075.1 uncultured Enterobacteriaceae bacterium
CGCCCTGCGTGTCGAGCGAGCCGCGCACGATGTGGTAGCGCACGCCCGGCAGGTCCTTGACGCGGCCACCGCGGATCAGCACCACGGAGTGCTCCTGCAGGTTGTGGCCCTCGCCGCCGATGTATCCGATCACCTCGAAGCCGTTGGTCAGGCGCACCTTGGCCACCTTCCTGAGCGCGGAGTTCGGCTTCTTCGGAGTGGTGGTGTAGACGCGCGTGCACACGCCGCGCTTTTGCGGCGAGCCGGCGAGCGCCGGCACCTTCGATTTTGGCCGCTTGGCGCCGCGCCCATGGCGGATTAACTGGTTGACCGTAGGCATGTTTTCCGTATCCAGAAACGAACCGGGCGGCCGCATCGTGTGCTTGCAGCCGCCCCGGGGACTGACAAAGAGGCCGGATTATAAAGAGTTTTTTCCGGGAGCGTCAAGACAAAATCAGGCCCGGTGCGATGAACCTTCACTGCGTACGGCGCACCGCCGCCTCAAGGGGCGGGGTCGGGGTCGAATCCGAAACGGGCCGCTACGTCCCGGCTCGAAATGCGGTCGATTTCCTCGACCGGCTGCCGCGACGCCTCGACATAGCGGGCGAGGTCCCGGTCGTCGAGAAGCGCCGCGCCGCGCGCCCCGGCAAACACGAGCGAGCCCTCCTCGTCGAGCCAGGCCCCCACCGGCGCGCCGTAAGCGCGGCCGCAATGGTCAACCAGCGCTTCACCCTCGAGATGCAGCACGAGCGGGGCATAGGCGAGCCGTACGTAGACCCGTTGCGGGCCGTTCTGGAAATACCAGCGCCCACGCCCGTCGGCGGCGTAATTCCGCCCGATGAATTCGCGCAAGGCCTGGTTGCCGATGCGCTCGAATCGGCCGCTCGCGGGGTTCTTCAGTCGCCAGTCGCCGCGCCGGTCGAGCGCCAACCAGCCGTAGACCTCGGGCACTCCGGGCCAGCGCTCGAGCGCGCGCAGCACGATCTCGTCCATCGCGGAAAGGATGCCACAGGCGTGCGACGAAACTGCCGCAAGCTCGCCTCGCCGCTCGACTACACTTCGCTCCCTCACGTCGTTCTTGCGCGGCGCCATGGCGAAGCTCTATTGGGAAGATTTCCGGGTCGGCGACGTGCTCGCCATGGGCAGCCACACCTTCGGCGAGGAGGAGATCATCGCCTTCGCGCGGCAATATGATCCGCAGCCGTTCCACACCGACCCGGTGGCGGCAAAGGAATCGTTCTTCAAGGGCCTGATTGCGAGCGGCTGGCACACGGTCGCGATCGCAATGCGCCTGACGGTGCAGAGCTATCTCACCCGGGCGGCAAGCCTGGGCTCGCCGGGCGTCGACAACGTCCGCTGGCTGGCGCCGGTGCGGCCGGGCGACACCATCAGCTTCCGCCGGGTAGTGCTCGACTCGAGGGCTTCCGCCAGCAAGCCGGGCGTCGGCCTCGTGCGCTCGCGCGTCGAGGCGCTCAACCAGGACGGCGAGACCGTGATGACCTTCGAGGGCTGGGGGATGTTCGGCCGCCGACCCACCGGAGGCGACTGAACGTCCCCCGGGGATAGCCCGCTCAGTGCTGGCGATCGAAGCCGTGCACGATCATCAGCAGCCGCGCGATGCCGTAGCCGATCCAGATCCGGATCCGCAGCCATAACGGCAGGCGCTTCCAGCCGCCCACGGCGATGGCCCGCGCGCCGCGGTCGATCGCTTCCGCGAGGCTCGCGCGCAACTCTCCCGCGAAGCGCTGGTCGTCGACGAAGACGTTCGCCTCGCGGGCGAGCAGCAGGCTGAACGGGTCGATGTTGGAGGAACCGATGCTGGCGACGCGGCCGTCGAACACCGCGACTTTCGCGTGCAGGAAGCTGCGGTGGTACTCCTGGATCTCGATCCCGGCGTCGAGCAGCGAGCCGTACAGCGCGCGCGACGCGTAGTGCAGCAGCACGTACTCCACGCGCCCCTGCAACAGCAGCACCACCCGCACCCCGCGGGCCGCGGCGTCCGCGAGCGCGCGCCGGAAGCGACGACCCGGGAAAAAATAGGCGCTCGCGATCACGATCTCCTTGCTCGAGGCGGAGATCGCCTCGAGATACGCATCCTCGATGTCGCGCCGATGGCTGACGCTGTCGCGCACCACCAGCGCCGCGCGCTGCCCGCCGGGGCTCGCCGGCGACGGCGCAAGGGGCACCCTGGAGCCGGCCCCGGAAAGCGCGTCGAACCCCGGCCAGCGCCGCCCGAACGTCGCCCAGGACACGCGCGTCCATAGCCTGATCGCCTCGGCGCGCACCTGCGCGGTGAGCGGCCCCTCGATCCGCACCGCGTAATCGTAGCGCGGCGGCGTTTGGCCGGGCGTGTCGTAATCGTCGATCACGTTGATGCCGCCTACGAACGCGGCCGCGCCGTCCACGCAGGCGAGCTTGCGATGCATGCGCCGCAACCGGGAGCGGCGTTCCCTCAGGCGCCAGGTGGGGCTGAACGCGGGGCGGAAGACGAGCAGCTCCACCCCGGCGCGCGTCAGCATGTCGCGAAAGCGCGGCGCGAAGTCGCGCGCCCCGAAGCCGTCGAGCAGCACATGGACCGCGGGGCCGCGCGCCGCTGCGCGCGCCAGCGCGTCCGCCACCAGGCTCCCGGTCTGGTCATCGGCGAAGATGTAGGTTTCGAGGAACACCTCGTGCCTGGCGGCGTCGATCGCCTCCACGAGCGCAGGGAAATACTGCTCGCCGTTCTTGAGCAGGGTCAGCCGATTGCCGGCGACGTACTCAGGCACGCTGCAGCTCCGCGCTGACGGCGAGATGGTCCGAGAGCAGCGACCAGGGCGCGCCTCGGTGCACCTGGGAGCCCACCACCTCGAAGCCGCGGACGTAGATCCGGTCGAGCTTCAGCAGCGGCAGCTTGCTGGGATAGGTGCGCAGGTGCCGGCCGCGCGCTGCAACCGACACTTCGGTCATTCCGAGACTGCCCTCGAGCACCCTGGTCGCCCGCTGCCGCCAGTCGTTGAAGTCGCCTGCGACCACGATCGGCAGGTCCTTCGAGGCGAGCTGCTCGAGACGCTCCGCGATGGCGTCCAGCTGCCGCCTGCGGCCGCGCTCGTGCAGCGACAGGTGCACGCAGACGCAGTGCAGGTTGCGGCGCCAGCCCGGAACGGTCACCACGCTGTGCAGCAAGCCCCGACGCTCGTAGCGATGGTCGGAAACATCCGCGTTCTCGGACGACAGGATGGGAAAGCGCGACAGGATGGCGTTGCCGTGATGGCCATGGTCGTAGACCGCGTTTCGCCCGTAAGCGTGCGACCAGTCCTCGCCGGCGAGGAATTCGTGCTGCGCGCCCGGCCAGGCGGCGAAGCGCAGCGCGTGGCGCTCGTTCAGGCCCTGTACCTCCTGCAGGAACACCACGTCGGGCTCGAGCGCGCGCAGACCCTCGTGCAGCTCGTGGATCACCATGCGGCGGTTGAACTGCGACAGGCCCTTGTGGATGTTGAGCGTGACGACGCGCAGCCGCCCGTTGCGCCCGCCGCGGCTTTCGGTCGAGCCGCTCATCTCGGCGCCCCCGCGCCGCGCGCCTCGCCGAGCAGCGCAATGGCGTCGCGATTCGACCAGGAAAAGCACTTGGCGGCCGCCTCGCGCCATGGCAGCCACAGGCTCGCGACGTGCTCGTCGGCGGCGAGCTTCACCGGAAGCCTTTGCGGAAGCTCGACGCTGAACACGTGCTCGGTATTGTGCGTGACGCCCTCGGCGAAGCGATGCCGCCAGCGCGCGTAGATCTCGAAGGTGTAGGTGAGCGGCCAGCGTTTCAGCCATTCCGCGGGCGCAGCGATCCCGGTCTCCTCGCGCACCTCGCGCAGCGCCGCCTGCTCGAGCGGCTCGTCGAGCCGGTCGAGCGAGCCGGTCACCGATTGCCAGAATCCCGGGCGCGCCAGGCGCTCGAGCAGCAGCACCTCCAAGGCGCGCGTGTGCACCACCACCAGCACGGACACAGGCAGCTTCGGCGTCACTTTGCTTTGGACGTCGCGACCTCGGGCAGGCCCGCACCGCCGTCCACGAATACCGCGAAGAACGGGCGTCCGCGCTCGGCCCAGTATTGCGCAGCGGACTCGAGCACGTCGCGGAACACTCCGAGATCGTCAGGCGGCAGCTTCGAAGCCCCCTCGATCAGCAGCAGGTGGCCTGCGTCCCCGTGCCATGACAGGTCCGTCAAGCAGTCCTCGAGCGCGTCCCAGTTGCCGCCGAACCAGGAAGGGAACTCGAGCGAGCGCGCGACCGCCTGCAAAAGCCCCGCCTTGTCGCGCACGGCCGTCAGGTCGATTCGCGCGACGCGATGGCCTGCCGCCGCCCGCAAAGCGCTCGCGGCTTGGTCCGCGCGGTACACGCCGGGGCGCATTGCACGTTTCGTCTTGCTTTTCACTCGAGGATGCGCTTGAAGCTGCGGTAGTGGTCTTCCGTGTAGTAGAGCTCGCCCGACCTGCCGGCGACGATGCGCCGAGCGCCGCGGTCCCGGCTGCGGGGCGTGCGCACCGTGTATTCGCGATAGTAGCCGCGCTCGCGCCTGGGGAGCAGCCCCTCGCGGTTGCCGAACGCCGAGCCGTCCTTCTGGTAGGGAAACGGGCCGCCCTTGCGGATGAGCGCGATGGTCTCGCGCGCTTCCGGCGGCAGCGCCTTCGCCTCGATCTCGCCAGCGCCCGAAAAAGCCGCCGCAGCGCCGATCCACAGCGCAGCGAGCAGGGCGAGCGCGCGCATCAGGGCTTGGCGGGCGCCCTCAACCGGAGCCCGAGCTCGCGCAGCTGCTCGTCGTCCACCGGGCTGGGCGCGTGCGTCAGCAGGCATTGCGCGCGCTGCGTCTTGGGAAACGCGATCACGTCGCGGATCGACTCGGCGCCCGCCATCATGGTGACGATGCGGTCGAGGCCAAAGGCGATGCCGCCGTGCGGCGGCGCCCCGAACTGGAGGTTCTCGAGCAGGAAGCCGAACTTCGCCTGCGCCTGCTCCGGCGCAATGCCGAGCGCGGCAAACACCTTGGACTGCACCTCGGCGCGATGGATCCGAACCGAGCCGCCGCCGATCTCCCAGCCGTTCAGCACCATGTCGTAGCCCTTGGAGAGCGCCTTCCCGGGGTCGCTCGCCAGCAGGTCCTCGTGGCCGTCCTTGGGGCTGGTGAAGGGGTGGTGCATCGCGGCCCAGCGCTTCGCGTCCTCGTCCCACTCGAACATGGGGAAGTCCACCACCCACAGCGGCTGCCAGCCGGTCCTCGCGTAGCCCTTGTCGTGGCCGATCTTGACGCGCAGCGCGCCGAGCGCGTCGTTCACCACCTTCGCCTTGTCCGCGCCGAAGAAGACGAGGTCCCCGTCCTGCGCGCCGCTGCGCTCGAGGATCTCCGCCAGAACTTCCGCCGGAAGGAATTTCACGATCGGCGACTGCAGCCCTTCGGGGAGCTTGGCGCGGTCGTTCACCTTGATGTAGGCGAGCCCCTTGGCGCCGTAGATCGCGACGAACTGCGTGTAGTCGTCGATCTCCTTGCGCGTGAGATCGGCCTTCGGCACCCTGAGCGCGGCCACTCGGCCGCCGGGCAGGTCGGCCGCCGCCCGAAACACCTTGAAGTCCACCGTGCGCATCAGGTCCGTGAGCTCGGTCAGCTCGAGCGGCACGCGCAGGTCGGGCTTGTCCGAGCCGTAGCGCCCCATCGCCTCGGCGTAGGTCAGGATCGGGAAGGGCCTGGCAAGCTGCACGCCGAGCACTTCGGCAAACACGGCGCGGATCATGCCCTCCATCAGCTCGCGGATCGCGCCCTCGTCGAGAAACGACGTCTCCACGTCGATCTGCGTGAACTCGGGCTGGCGGTCGGCGCGCAGGTCCTCGTCGCGGAAGCA
>CAZVHU010000190.1:0-5812 GCA_964627075.1 uncultured Enterobacteriaceae bacterium
CTGGCGACCGCGCTCGCCGCGGACCTCCTGATCCACCTCGCCGGCGAGGCGGGCTCCAAGCTCGTGGACTCGGTGTCGTTCGAAGTGCCGCTCGAGCGGCACGTGGCGCTGGTCGGCCCGCACGCCACGGGCGCGAGCGAGGTGGCGCAGCTGCTCGCGCGCCTGGTGGCGCCGAGCGCCGGCAGCGTGGAGATCGGCGGCATCGACATGACCAAGGCGCCGGAAGCGGTCACGGGCCGAGCCACCGCCTACGTCGGCGCGAGCGCGTACCTCTTTCCCACCAGCGTGCGGGAGAACCTGCTCTACGGCCTGAAGCGCAGGCCGATCCGGGAGGCGAGGTACGAAGGCGCGGCGCTGCGCGAGCGCGAGTTCCAGCTGCGCGAGTCCGAGCGCACCGGCAGCACGCTGCTCGACATCAACGCCGACTGGGTGGACTGCCACGCCGCCGGCGCCTCGGGCCACGAGGAGCTGGAGGGGCGCATTCTCGAGATCCTGAAGGTGGTGGAGCTCGAGGAGACCATCTTCGAGCTCGGCCTGCGGAGCGCGGTGGACGCGAGGGGCAGCCCCGGCATCACCGAGGGCGTGCTGCGTGCGCGGGAGACGATGCGCTCGCGGCTTGCCGCGCCGGAGATGCAGAACCTGGTCGAGCGCTTCGACGCGGCTGCCTACAACCGCAACGCGACGCTCGCGGAAAACCTGCTTTTCGGCACGCCGGTCGGCAGGATTTTCGACATCGACAACCTGGGGCACAACGAGTACGTGCGCCGGGTTCTCGACGAGACCGGCCTCACCGCGGACCTGCTCCGGACCGGCCACAAGCTCGCCGAGACGATGGTCGAGCTCTTCAGCGGCCTGCCGCCGGGGCACGAGTTCTTCGAGCGCTTCGCGTTCATCCGGCAGGACGACCTGCCCGAGGTGAAGGCGCTGCTCGGGCGCGTCGCCGACGCGGGGCCGGAGGGCATCAAGGAGGCCGACCGCGACATGCTGCTCGCGCTGCCGTTCAAGCTAATCTCGGCGCGGCACCGCCTGGGGCTGATCGACGAGGCCTTCGAGGCGCGGATCCTCGCCGCGCGGCGCTACTTCGCCGCCAACCTGCCGGCCGAAATGCGCGACGCGGTCGAATTCTTCGATCCGGCGCGCTACAACGCCGCCGCGACGCTGCAGGACAACATCCTGTTCGGCAAGATCGTCACCGCGCAGGCCGAGGCGACCACCCGGCTGGGCAGGCTGATGCGCGACATCCTCGACGAGCTGGGAATGCGGCCGCTCGTGATCCGCATCGGCCTGGATTTCTACGTCGGCGTCGCGGGCGCGCGCCTGCCGCTCGCCGACCGGCAGAAGATCGCGATCGCCCGGGCGCTGCTCAAGCGCCCGGCGGTGCTGATCCTCGACCAGGCTGCGGCGGCGCTCGACGCGGGCTCGCAAAACCGCCTGGTGGACAATGTCCTCAGGCAGCGCAAGGGGCGCGGCGTATTCTGGATGCTGCAGCGCAACGACCTCGCCGAGCGCTTCGACCACGTGCTGGTGTTCGACCGCGGGCGCATCGCGGAGCAGGGTGGATTCGCGCAGTTGAAGAGCAGCGGCGGCGCGCTGCAAAAGCTGCTGAGCGCCGGGTAGGTCCGGCAAAGGAGCAAGCGATGAGCCTCGAGCAGGAATTCGACCTGATCCGGCAGGTGCCGATCTTCAGCACCACCGACCCCGCGATGCAGAAGCTGCTGTGCTTCTCGAGCGACCGGCTGACCTACGACCCGGGGCAGGTGATGTTCAGGGCCGGCGACCCGCCCGACAGCGCCTACATCGTGATGGAGGGCGAGGTGGACATCACGGTGCCCACGCCCAAGGGACCGCTGCTCGTCAACACGCTGCATCGCAACGACGTCATCGGCGAGATCGGCATCTTCGGCGACGTGCCGCGCACCGCCACCGCGGTGGCGAAGACGAAGCTCGAAGTGCTGCGCATCTCGAAGGACGTGTTCGTCAACGTGATCCGCGGCAATCCGGATGCCGCGATCGCGCTCATCAGGATCCTCGCCGACCGCCTTGCGAAGACCACGGCGCAGCTGCGCCGACTTGCCGCCGAATCCCGATGAAAGAACGACGATGCGCTGCGCTGCAACGTCCCGCTGCAGCGCACCGCGAACGCCGGAAAAGCTAGTGAAGCACGC
Source organism: uncultured Enterobacteriaceae bacterium (assembly GCA_964627075.1). GTDB lineage: Bacteria > Pseudomonadota > Gammaproteobacteria > Burkholderiales > SG8-39 > 2-02-FULL-66-14. The sequence continues at coordinate 2,166 of CAZVHU010000190.1, forward strand.
GCGGAACTGACAGCGTGAACTCGGGGATCGGCGCCTCGAACCGCGTGCCGTCCTCGGCCACCATCTGGTAGCTGCCGCGCATCGTTCCCACGGGCGTGGCGATCGCGGTGCCGCTGGTGTAGCGGTGCGATTCGCCCGGCGCGAGCACCGGCTGCGCGCCGACCACGCCGAGGCCCCGCACTTCCTGCACCAGCCCCTGCGAGTCGGTGATGATCCAGTGCCGGCTGATCAGCTGCGCGGTGACGTTGCCGGCATTGCGGATGTGGATGGTGTAGGCGAAGACGTAGCGCCCGGCCTTCTCGTCGGACTGGTCCGCGAGGTACTGCACCTCCGCGCTCACCGCGACGTCGTAGCGTTTCTCCTGCGCCATGCGCGCATTGTAAGTAGAATGCGGCGGCCATGACGTACCGCATCGCGCCCTCGATCCTGTCGGCGGATTTCGCGCGCCTGGGCGAGGAAGTGCGCGCCGTGGCGGCCGCGGGCGCAGACCTCGTGCACTTCGACGTCATGGACAACCATTACGTCCCGAATCTCACCGTCGGGCCGCTGGTGTGCGCGGCGCTGCGGCCGCACACGAAGCTGCCGATCGACGTGCACCTGATGGTGCGGCCCGTGGACCGCCTGGTGCCCGATTTCGCCAAGGCGGGCGCGAACCTCATCAGCTTCCATCCCGAAGCCTCGGAGCACGTGGACCGCACCATCGCGCTCATCCGCGAGCACGGCTGCAGGCCGGGGCTGGTCCTCAACCCGGCCACGCCGCTCGCATGGCTCGACCACACGCTGGAGAAGCTCGACCTCGTGCTCCTGATGTCGGTCAATCCCGGATTCGGCGGCCAGCAGTTCATCGCCTCGGTGCTGCCCAAGATCGCCGAGGTGAGAAGGCGCATCGACAAGGCCGGGCGCGACATCTGGCTGGAAGTCGACGGCGGCGTGAAGGTGGACAACATCGCCGCGATCGCCGCGGCGGGCGCCGACACCTTCGTCGCGGGCTCGGCGATCTTCGGCTCCAAAGACTACGCCGCGACCGTGCGCGAGATGCGCGCGCGGCTGGCTGGCGCAAGGCGCGCGGCATGAGCCCGGCCGATGGTGGTATAGTCCCACCCGCCTGCGGGCGGCGAACGCCGCGGGCCGTTCAAGTGAACCGCAACCTGACCAACTGGCTCGTCACCTGGCATAGCTGGCGCCCCTGGCGCCGCTAGCACACCCTGCGCCCCCCGCGCGGCAGGCGGGCGCAGTCTCCGAGGCCGCAAGCAGTTCCCTGTTTTTTCGAAACTACCAGCCAGTTGGAGCACCGTTTCATGATGGAACCGGATTTCAGGCAGCTCGCTGCGCAAGGCTATACGCGCGTGCCCGTCGTGGCCGAGGCGCGCGCCGATCTCTTCACCCCGCTCGCGGTCTACCTCAAGCTCGCCGGCGGGCCGTATTCGTACCTGCTCGAGTCGGTGGTCGGCGGCGAGCGATCGGGCCGCTACTCGTTCATCGGGCTGTCGTGCTCGGAGCGCATCGAGGCGCGCGGCGGCACGGTGCGGCGGCTGCTGCGCGACGCGCGCGGCGCCGACGTCGCGATCGAGCGCGAAGACGGCGCCGACCCCTTCGGGTTCGTGCGCCGGTATCTCGAGCGCCAGCACGTCGCGCCGGTGCCGCCGGAATTGCGCTTCGGCGGCGGCCTCGTGGGCTACTTCGGCTACGAGACCGTGCGCCACGCAGAGCCCAAGGCGATCCGTGGCGACAAGCCCGATCCCCTCGGCACGCCGGACATGCTGCTGCTCGTCTCGGACGAAGTGGCGGTGGTGGACAACGTGCTCGGCAAGCTCTACCTCGTGGTGTACGCCGACCCGCGCGAGCCCGAGGCGCTCGCCGCGGCGCGCGCGAGGCTGGAGCGCCTGCGGGCGCGGCTCGCGACGCCGCTCGCCGAATCCATGGTGCTCGCCGGCGGCGGGCGCGCGGCGCAGGAGGCGGCCGCAGGGGCCGAAAGTGTAAAGCGTAACTTTACAGTCGAGGACTTCCAGGCCGCGGTACTGCGCGCCAAGGACTACATCTACGCTGGCGACTGCATGCAGGTGCAGGTGTCGCAGCGCAGCTCGCGGCCGTTCGACGCGCCGCCGATCGCGCTCTACCGCGCGCTGCGCAGCGTCAACCCCTCGCCCTACATGTACTTCTTCGACTTCGGCGACCACCACGTGATCGGCGCCTCGCCCGAGATCATGGTGCGGCTCTCTGGGGGCACCATCACGCTGCGGCCGATCGCCGGCACGCGGCCGCGCGGCAGGACGGCGGAGGACGATGCGCGCATCGCCGAGGAGCTGCTCGCCGACCCCAAGGAGCGCGCCGAGCACGTGATGCTGATCGACCTCGGTCGCAACGACGTGGGGCGCGTGGCCGCCACCGGCTCGGTGAAGGTGACCGAGCAAATGGTGGTCGAGCGCTACTCGCACGTCATGCACATCGTCTCGAACGTCGAGGGCCGGATCGCCCCGGGGCTCGATGCGCTCGACGTGTTCCGCGCCAGCTTCCCGGCGGGCACCGTGACCGGCGCGCCCAAGGTGCGCGCCATGCAGATCATCGACGAGCTCGAGCCGGTGAAGCGCGGCGTGTATTCGGGCGCGGTGGGGTATCTGGGCTTCAACGGCGACATGGACGTCGCGATCGCGATCCGCACCGCGGTGCTCAAGGGCGGGATGCTGCACGTGCAGGCGGCGGCCGGGGTGGTGGCCGACTCCGACCCGCAATCGGAGTGGCAGGAGACGCTTCACAAGGCGCGCGCCATCCTGCGCGCCGCCGAGATCGCCGACACCGAAAATAGGGGTCAGAGCCCTATTTCGGGTGAACCGCCGGCGGAGATGCGCGCAGCCGAAATAGGGCTCTGACCCCTATGCTCGCGATGCTCGACAACTACGATTCCTTCACCTACAACCTGGTGCAGTACCTGGGGGAGCTCGGGGCCGAGGTGAGGGTGTTCCGCAACGACGAGGTCACGGTGGAGGCGCTCGCGGCGATGAAGCCGGAGCGGCTGGTGATCTCTCCGGGGCCATGCACGCCGAACGAGGCCGGCATCACGCTCGCACTGATTGCGCGCCTCGCGGGCAAGGTTCCGATCCTCGGCGTGTGCCTCGGCCACCAGTCGATCGGCCAGGCCTTCGGCGGCAAGGTGGTGCGCGCGAAGAAAGTGATGCACGGCAAGGTTTCCACGATCCGCCACGACGGCAGGGGCGTGTTCGCAGGCGTGCCCGACGGCTTCACCGCCACGCGCTACCACTCGCTGGTGGTCGAGCGCGAGTCGCTTCCGGCGTGCCTCGAGGTGAGCGCGGAATCGGAAGACGGTGAGATCATGGGACTGCGGCACCGCTCGCTCGCGGTCGAGGGCGTGCAGTTTCATCCCGAGGCGCTGCTCACCGAGCACGGCCATGCGATGCTGCGGAACTTTCTGGAGGGGAGGGGCAGATGAAAATCACGATCGCCGAGGCGATCCAGCGCACCGTCGAGCACCGCGAGGTGTTCCACGACGAAATGCTGCACATCATGCGCCAGATCATGAGCGGGGAGCTGACGCCGGCGCAGATCGCCGGCTTCATCATCGGGCTGCGGGTGAAGAAGGAAACCGTGGGCGAGATCGCGGCCGCCGCGCAGGTGATGCGCGAGTTCGCCAC
>CAZVHU010000191.1:0-5596 GCA_964627075.1 uncultured Enterobacteriaceae bacterium
TCCTGCCCGCGGCGCAGGAGCACGTACTTGCGCAGGAAGACGGAAAGAACCGGCTCCTGCGCGCGGTCACGGAGCTGTCACAGGCGTTCGCGCTTGCCGTGCCGCACGCCGACGCGCTCGCGATCCGCGACGAAGTCGGGTTCTATCAGGCCGTGCGCGCGGTGCTCGCCAAGGGTACGCCGGGCGAGCGTAGGACCGACGAGGAGCTGGAGCATGCGATCCGGCAGATCGTCTCGAAGGCGGTCGTGTCGGACGAGGTGGTGGACATCTTCGCCGCGGCGGGGCTGAAGAAGCCCGACATATCGATCCTGTCGGAGGAGTTCCTGACCGAGGTGCGAGGGCTTCCGCAGCGCAATCTCGCGGTCGAGCTGCTGCAGAAGCTGCTGAAGGGCGAGATCCGGACGCGGCGCCGGCACAACGTCGTGCAGGCGCGCTCGTTTGCGGAGCTCCTTGAGCAGGCGATCCGCAAGTACCAGAACCGCGCCATCGAGGCGGCGCAGGTGATCGAGGAGCTGATAGGCCTCGCCAGGGACATGCGCGAGGCCGGCCGGCGCGGCGAGGCGCTCGGCCTGAGCGACGACGAGGTCGCGTTCTACGACGCGCTTGAGACGAACGACAGCGCCGTGAAGGTACTCGGCGACGAGACGCTGAAGACCATCGCGCGCGAGCTCGTCGCGACGGTGCGCAAGAACGTCACCATCGACTGGACCATCCGCGAGAACGTGCGCGCGCAACTTCGCGTGTATGTGAAGCGGATCCTGCGCAAGTACGGCTACCCGCCGGACAAGCAGGAGAAGGCGACGGAAACGGTGCTCGAGCAGGCGGAGGTGCTGTCGGAAGCATGGGCGCTGGCGTGAGGGAGCGAGGGCAGGCGCCTGACGGTATCAGGGGAGTGGGAGAGGCAAAGTGTAAAGCATCACTTTACAGTTCGGCCGGCGGCGGCCGCCTGCGGGTAAACTCCCGCCCATGTGCGCCACCCGAGCGAAATCCGGGCTGAAGCGAGCCCCGGCGAAGAAGCGCCCGCGCAAGGCCGCTGCCGGATCGCGCGGGCTCATGCCGGCCGAGTGCCGGCTGGAGGAGCTGAAAGGGGAGGCGGCGCAGGCGCGCGAGCGCGTCGAAAAGGAGGGCGGCGCGCTGATCGGCGCCTACCTCGACCCGATCGGCGGCCAGCCGCTCCTGCTCGCGATGCTGCCGGTCGGCAAGGTCGAGCCGACGCCTTTCCAGCGCGACGTCTCCGACATGCACCACAAGCGGCTCGCCGACGTGATCCACAGGACCGGCCTCTTTCTCGACCCGATCATCGCCATCACCGCGCCGGGCGAGGGCTTCTGGACGCCGAACGGCGGGCACCGGCTCGCGGCGATGCGGCGCCTGGGCGCGAAATCCATCTGTGCGCTCGTCGTTCCCAAGCGCGAGGTGGCCTGGCAGATCCTCGCGCTCAACACCGAGAAGGCGCACAACCTGCGCGAGCGCTCGCTCGAGGTGATCCGCATCTACCGCGGCCTGATCGAGGAGGACGCGAGCCGCGCAGAAGCGGGCTTCGCCTTCTATCTCGAGGAGGCCTCGCTCGTCACGACGGGGCTGTGCTACGAGCAGAACCCGCGCTTCGCGGGCGGCGCCTACAACCCGGTGGTGCGGCGGCTGGAGAAATTTTCCGACGAGCCGCTGTCCAGGGCCTTGCGCGCGCACGAGAAGCATGCCGCGCTTCTCATGGAGCTGGATGCGCGCGTGGGCGAGGCGGTGGCGAAGCTCAAGGCGCGCGGCTTCGTAAGCCCGTACCTGCGCAGCTTCGTGGTGGCGCGCATCAACCCGCTGCGCTGGATCCAGGGCGAGCCGCCGCCGCTGGAGGAGGTGCTGAAGACGATGCGCGACCGCGCGGCGAAGTTCAACGCCGACAAGGTGAAGCAGGAGGACCTCGCCGGCGCCGGCGGGGCGCCGGACGACGCGGAGGGCTAGGAGAGTTCTGAAAAAGTCGTTCGCGAGCAGCTGGCGCAGCTCGCGCGTGCTGAAGGCGGCGATCGTTTCCTTGCTCCGGTTCGCGATCCGGCCGCGCGCGAGGACCCGCACCGGCTTGCCCCCGCCGCCCCCCGGACTTCATGCAGGGAAACGGGTGGCAATGCTATGAAATCAACTACTTACTTCCTGCCGCCCCCATGAATCGCGCAGCGTCACGGTGCGGTTGAAGCCGCCGCGGTCGGGCGCGAAGTAGCCGTGGCGCTCGAACTGCACGGTTTCCTTCGCCTCGGCGAGCGCAGGCTCGAGCTTCGCGCCCACCTTCTTGATGGAGCTCGGGTTGAGGTCGAGCCGGAAGTCGCGCTCGCCCGCGCCCGGGTTCGGCACCTTGAACAGCCTGTCGTAGAGCCGCACCTCCGCTACGAGCGCGTGCTTCGCGCTCACCCAGTGGATGTTGCCTTTCACCGTGTAGCGGTCGGCGCCCGGCGTGCCCGAGCGCGAATCCTCGTAATAGGTGCAGCGCACGGTGCCGCTCGCCTTGTCGTGGCCGGTGCACTTGACGACGTAGCCGTAGCGCAGCCGCACCTCGTTCCCGGGAAAGAGGCGGAAGTAGCCCTTCTCGGGCGTTTCCTGGTAGTCGTCGCGCTCGATCCAGAGCTCGCGCGCGAACGGCACCTTGCGCTTGCCCCAATCGGGCTTCTGCGGGTGGTTGGGCACCTCGCAGGACTCCTCCTTGCCCTCGGGGTAGTTCTCGATCACGAGCTTCACCGGGTCGAGCACCGCCATGCGCCGCGGCGCGACCTCGTTCAGGTGCTCGCGCATCGCGTCCTCGAGGATCGAGAACTCGATGCGCGAGTTCTCCTTCGCCACGCCGATCCTCTCGGCGAAGCGCCGGAAGCCCTCGGGCGTGTAGCCGCGCCGGCGCGCGCCCGTGAGGGTGGGCATGCGCGGGTCGTCCCAGCCCTCCACGTGGCCTTCCTGCACCAGCTGGATGAGCATCCGCTTGGAGAGCACGACGTAGGTGAGGTTGAGCCGCGCGAACTCGATCTGCTGCGGCAGCGGCCGCTCGAGCAGGCCGCCTTCCGCGAGCCGCGCGAGCAGCCAGTCGTAGAACGGCCGCTGGTCCTCGAACTCCAGCGTGCAGATCGAGTGCGTGATGCGCTCCACCGCGTCCTCGATCGGGTGCGCGTAGGTGTACATGGGGTAGATGCACCAGTCGTCGCCCGTGCGATGGTGCGTCGCGCGCTTGATGCGGTAGAGCGTCGGGTCGCGCAGGTTGATGTTGGGCGAGGCCATGTCGATCTTCGCGCGCAGGACGTGCGCGCCGTCGGCGTGCCTGCCGTCGCGCATCTCGCGCAGCAGCCGAAGGTTCTCCTCCGGGCTGCGGCCGCGGTAGGGGCTGTCCTTGCCGGGCTGGGTGAAGCTGCCGCGGTTGCGGCGCATGTCGTCGGCCGACTGGCTGTCCACGTAGGCGTGCCCGGCCTGCACGAGGTACTCGGCCGCGCGGTACATGAAGTCGAAGTAGTCGCTCGCGTAGAGCGCCTCGGCGCCGAAATCGAAGCCGAGCCATTTCACCGAGTCGATGATCGAGTCGACGTACTCCTGCTCTTCCTTCTCCGGGTTGGTGTCGTCGAACCTGAGGTTGCAGCGCCCGCCGTAGTCCTGCGCAAGGCCGAAATTGAGGCAGATGGACTTGGCGTGGCCGAAGTGCAGGTAGCCGTTGGGCTCGGGCGGAAAGCGCGTGCGGACCGAGGCGTGCTTGCCGGCGGCGAGGTCGGCCTCGATGATCTGGCGGATGAAGTTGCCGGGCGCGGGCGCCTGCGCGGACCTTGCAGGCTTGCTCATGGGGACAAACGTGGCGCGCGCGGCGTTATCATGTCGGCTGCATTTTACCTGCGCGCACCGCAGCAGGCCGCGCGCGGGCCGGAACGGAGATGAGAACCCAGGTCGCGATCATCGGCGGCGGGCCCGCCGGGCTGCTGCTTTCGGAAATCCTGCACCAGGCGGGCGTCGAGAGCGTGGTGCTCGAGCAGCGCAGCCGCGAGTACGTGCTCGGCCGCATCCGCGCCGGGGTGCTGGAGCAGGGCTCGGTGGAGGTGCTGCGCCGCGCGGGCCTGGGCAGGCGGCTCGACCGCGAAGGCATCCGCCACGACGGCTCGGCGATCGTGTGGGCGGGGCGGAGCGACTTCTTCATCGACTGCCGCAGGTTCGTGGGCCGGCAGTTCACCACCTACGGCCAGACGAGCATCCAGGAGGACCTTTTCAACGCGGCGGACCGGCGCAAGGCGCAGCTCGTGTGCGAGGCGCTCGACGTGCAGCCGATGGAGGTGGCGGGCGACAGGCCCTACGTCACCTACCTGAAGGACGGGCGCAAGCAGCGGGTGGACTGCGATTTCGTCGCCGGCTGCGACGGCTTCCACGGCGTGAGCCGCACGGCGATCCCGCCGAGCGTGCTGCGCACCTTCGAGAAGGTCTATCCCTTCGGCTGGCTCGGGGTGCTGTCGGAGACGCCGCCGGTGCCGCACCTCACCTATGCGCACCATCCGCGCGGCTTCGCGCTCGCTTCGATGCGCAGCCCGACCCGCAGCCGCTACTACGTGCAGGTGCCGCTCGAGGACAAGCTCGAGGAGTGGCCCGACGAGCGGTTCTGGAGCGAGCTCAAGAGCCGCTTCCCGCGGCAGATCGCCGAGGGCATCGTCACCGGGCCCTCGATCGAGAAATCGATCGCGCCGCTCCGCAGCTTCGTGGCGGAACCGATGCGCCACGGGCGGCTGTTCCTCGCGGGCGACGCGGCGCACATCGTTCCGCCCACCGGCGCGAAGGGCCTCAACCTCGCCATTTCCGACGTCTACTACCTGTCGCGCGCGCTGATCGCGTACTATCGCGACGACTCGAGCGAGTACCTGGACGGCTACAGCGACATGGCGCTGCGCAGGGTCTGGGGCGCGGTGCGCTTCTCGTGGTGGCTCACGGGCCTGCTGCACCGCTTCCCCGGGATGACCGAGTTCGACCAGCGCGCGCAGGAATGCGAGCTCGACTACCTCGCGGGCTCGATCCACGCGCAGGCGAGCGTGGCCGAGCAGTACGCCGGGATGCCGTTCGAATAGGGGGAAACCGAGGCATGGGCAACATCGCGGTGCGCAACATCCAGCGACCCGGGGCGGCCGTCATCGAGGCGCTCGCGAAGTTCGGGGTCGCCACGCTTCACGAGGCGCAGGGGCGCACGGGGCTCCTCGACACCGCGCTCCGGCCGATCTACCGCGGCGCCGCGCTGTGCGGCCCGGCGCTCACCGTGCTCACGCACCCGGGGGACAACTGGATGCTGCACGTCGCCGCCGAGCTCATCAGGCCGGGCGACATCGTGGTGGTCGCCTGCAGCGCGCCCAACGGCGACGGCATGTTCGGCGAGCTGCTCGCGACCTCCTTCCGCGCGCGCGGCGCGAAGGGCCTGGTGAGCGACACCGGGGTGCGCGACGTGAAGGAAATCTCCGCAATGGAGTTCCCGGTGTTCTCTCGGCACATCTCGGCGAAGGGCACGGTCAAGGCGACCGCGGGCTCGGTCAACGTGCCGGTGGTGTGCGGCGGCGTGCTGATCCACCCGGGCGACGTGATCGCCGGCGACGACGACGGCGTGGTGGTGATC
>CAZVHU010000192.1:0-5412 GCA_964627075.1 uncultured Enterobacteriaceae bacterium
GTCTACCACGGGATTGCGCCGGGGGAAGCGATCCGCGCCTCCGCTGCTGCGGGATACGGGGGCGGGAACGATTTCGCTTGGCGCTGGCAGTTCCACGTGCCGACGGAGACCCGCCTCGTCGCGCCGTTCACCGACAAGCTCGCAGCGTACGCGGTCGTGCCCGCCTCCGTCCACCTGAAGTGGATGTGGAACCGGGCGAGCACCGAGTGGAATTGAGCATCGCGCCTTGGCATCGTCCTTGAGGTCCGGTACGCGGAAAGAGGCGGAGATGGACATGCGGTGGCGGGTACGGGACATCCCGAGGCGGCGCACCGCGCTGCTCGATCCCTGCGACGTGCTGGCGAACGCGACGCAGGGCGCGTCCTACGGCATGCGCACGGGACCGGGAGCGAGGGACTGGTTCCCGGTGATGCTGGAACTTGCCGTTACCGCGCGCCAATTCGCCAGCGGCATCTGGTACAAGTCCTCGCCTCCGGACGACTGGCAGGATTGGCTCCGGATTCCTGCCGTCTACGCGTCGCCGCCCAGCGGCTTGAACCGGATCACGTTCTGCACCGCGACGGTGCGGCCGAAGTTCTTCGAGTTCCTGAAGGAGGACTCGCCGCTGCGCCGGACCGTGAGGCGCTTCGAGCTGGGCGTGCCGCATTCGATCCTCACGCAGCCGTTCGCACGCATCGCGCCGCTGCCGCTGGGCCGGAGCGCGCCGCGGGTGGTCGTCACCGGCGTGATCGACGAAAGCATGGCGTTCGCGCAGGACAGGTTCCTGCGCCCGGACGGCACGACGCGAGTCGAATACGTCTGGAACCAGGGCGATGCGGCGAATTCCGTGCCGGGTTTCGGCTACGGCCGCGAACTGCGCAAGCGCGACGTTCCGGGCGAACCCGGCATCGACAGGCGCCTGCAGAACGCGCGCTACGCCGGGCTGGTGGACGAGGACGAGCTCTACCGGCTTGCCGGCCAGCTCGATTACTCGGCGGGCGGCCACAAGGGCCTCGGCCGGCGCGGCTCGCACGGCAGCCATGTCATGCACGCGGCCTGCGCATTGAGCCCCGGCGTGCAGGACGACGAACGGCCCATCGTCTGCGTGCAGCTGCCGGCAGACGTGGTCGAAGACACCTCGGGCGCCTCCGCCGCGGGATACATCTACGACGGGCTGCTTTACATCCTGCAGCGGGCGGACGCCATCGCCGCGGACCTGGGCGCGGGCCCGCTGAAAGTCGTGGCGAACCTCAGCTTCGGCAACATCGCCGGCCCTCACGACGGCAGCTCGCTCCTGGAAAGCGCGATCGACCAGCTCCTCGAAGAGCGGGAGGCCTCGTTCCCGGCGGCGCCGCTGCGCGTCGTGCTGCCGGCCGGCAACTTCCATCTCGCGCGTTGCCACGCGCGCCACGTGTTCACGTCGGTGGCGCAGCGGCGCCGGATGCGCTGGGTGATCCAGCCGGACGACGTCACCTCGAGCGAGATGCAGCTCTGGCTGCCACACCCCTTGTTCCACCCGGAATTGCCTGCCTTGCGGCTGCGCGTCAGGCCGCCCGGCGGCGCCTGGAGTCCGTTGGTCTCGGAGAATCAGGTCCTGACCGGCTGGCTGGGCGGCACCATCGTGTTTGCAATGACCTACCTGGGCGCGGCACTCACGGGCGACCGGGCCACCGTCCGTTTCTGGATGGCACCGACCGTGACCCATCATCCGGAGCGGCCCGTGGCGCCGTCAGGAACCTGGGATGTCGAGCTTCGCCGTGCCGCGGCGGGCCGGAGATTCGAGGTCCATGCATGGATCCAGCGCGACGACAGGCCCTACGGCTATCCGATACGGGGACGCCAGTCCCGCTTCGACGATCCGCGGTACCTGCGCAAGCATCCGGTGACGGGCAGGGATGTGGAAGTCGATCAGCCGGGCGCGTATGTCAGGCGCTACGGCTCGATCAATGCGTATGCGACAGGCCGTGAGACCGTCGTAATCGGCGGATTCCGCCACAGCGATTTCCGGGCTTGGAAGAGCACCGCTGGCGGGCCGATCGTTCTCGCGCCCGGCTACCCGCCGCCACCGGCACCGCCGCCTCCGGTGCCGGGGGCGCCGCACCGCGATGGCCCGGATGCGATGGCGCCGAGCGAGGACTCGCCCGCCTTGCACGGCCGCATCGCCGCCGGGAACCGAAGCGGGTCTGCGGTCGCGATGAACGGCACCAGCGTCGCGGCGCCGCAGGTCGCGCGCTTGGTCGCCGACCTGATGGCCGGGGGCGCGCCGGGAGATCGCGCCCAGATCAGGGCGCTCGCGCAGCTGCACGAAGGCACTGCGCGGCCGACGCCTCCTCCTGACAAGCAGCGCGGCGGCGAAGGCAGGCTGGATCTGCCGCCCCCGGACTGGGCGTTGAGGCGACGCTAGCGCGCGCCGGGCGCCGGCGAAAAAAAAGGGCCTACCGGCCGTCGTTCAGGTGGCAGGCCGCGAGATGCCCGTGCGCAACCTCGCGCAGCGCTGGCGCCTCGCTCCTGCATCGCGGCAGCGCGTGCGGGCAGCGCGGGTGGAAGTGGCAGCCTGGCGGCGGATCGAGCGGCGAGGGGATTTCGCCGCGCACCGGCCGGAACTGCGTCCTGCGCGCTTCGAGCCGCGGCACCTGCGTGAGCAGCGCCTGCGTGTAGGGGTGGTTCGGCCGCCTGAAGATCTCCTCGGCGCTCGCCTGCTCGACCACGCGCCCCAGGTACATGATGACAACGCGGTCCGACAGGTGCTCGACCACGCCGAGGTCGTGGCTGATGAAGAGGTAGGTGAGGCCGAGGCTCGCGCGCAGCTCCATGAAGAGATTGAGGATCTGCGCCTGGATCGAGACGTCGAGCGCCGCCACCGCCTCGTCGCAGACGATGAACTCGGGCTTCACGGCGAGCGCGCGCGCGATGCCGATGCGGCTGCGCTGGCCGCCCGAGAACTGGTGCGGGTAGCGCCGCTTGTAGCTCGAGTCCAGCCCGCAGCGCCGCAGCACCTCGTCGAGGTAGGCGTCGAGGCCTTCGCGCGTCACGATCCCGTGCACCAGCGGCGCCTCGCCGACGATGTCCGCGACGCGCATGCGCGGGTTGAGCGAGGCGAACGGGTCCTGGAAGATCATCTGCACCTTGAGCGCCGCGCGCTTCGCCTCCCCGGCGTCCATCTCGCCGCGCGCCTTGCCGCGGTAGCGGATCGCGCCGCCCGAGGGCTCGAGGATGCCGGCCACCATGCGGCCGAGCGTGGACTTGCCGCAGCCCGACTCGCCGACGAGGCCGACGACCTCGCCTTCGTTCACCGAGAACGAGACCTCGTCCACCGCGTGCACCACTTCCTCGCGCACCCCGGCGCCGAGCCGCGCGGCGATTCTCGCCGCCAGGTCGAGCGGCTTGACGAAGCGCTTCGAGACGCGCTCCAGCTCGATCAGCGCCGCGCTCATCTACGCGTGGGGGCCGGGCCCCTTCCGGCAGATGCGCTCGGAGCCTTCCCGGCTCCCCCGCGCCCCCCGGGCTCGGTCAATACACGGCGTCTCATGGACCTTCCATCGGGTGCACGCAGCGCACCAGCCTGCCGGGCGAGGACTCGGCAAGCGGCGGCTCCTCGCCGCAGGCCTCGCCGGCCCGCGCGCAGCGCGCACGGAACTTGCAGCCCGCCGGCAGGTTCACGAGCGCCGGCGTCATGCCGGGGATCTGCGCGAGCGGCTGGCCGCGCCGGTTCCGGCTCGGCACCGAGCCGATCAGGCCATGCGTGTAGGGATGCAGCGGCCGGTCGAGCACCGCGTCCACCGGCCCCTGCTCGACGATGCGGCCGGCGTACATCACGCAGATGCGGTCCGCGAGCCCGGCCACCACGGTGAGGTCGTGCGTGATCCAGATGAGCGCCGTGCCCGACTCGCGGCACAGCTTCTGCGCCTCGTACAGGATCTGCGCCTGGATGGTGACGTCGAGCGCGGTGGTCGGCTCGTCGGCGATGATGAGGCGCGGGCGGTTGAGCAGCGCGATCGCGATCGCGACGCGCTGGCGCATGCCGCCGGAGAACTGGTGCGGGTAGGCCTTGAGCCGCTGCTCGGGCGATGCGATGCCGACGCGCGCGAGCGTGGCGCGCGCCTGCTCGAGCGCCTCGGACTCGCTCACGTCCTGGTGCGCGCGCACCGCCTCGACCATCTGGGTGTCCACGCGCAGCACCGGGTTGAGCGTCATCATCGGGTCCTGGAACACCATCGCGATGCGGCCGCCGCGCACGCAGCGCATTTCTTCCTCGTCCAGGCCGACCAGATTCCTGCCTTCGAACTCGATGCTTCCCTCGACGATCCGCCCGGGCGGGTCCACCAGGCCCAGGATCGAGAAGCCCGTCACCGTCTTGCCGCAACCCGATTCGCCCACCAGGCCCAGCACTTCGCCGGGGGCGATCTCGAAATCGACACCGTCCACGGCGCGCACCACCCCGGCGCGCGTGAAGAAATGCGTGCGCAGCCCCGATACCCGCAGGACCGGCTCCACTATCGGTCGAGGCGCGGGTTGAGCACGTCGCGCAGCCGGTCGCCAACCAGGTTGATGCTCATGATGGTGACGAGCAGCGCCGCGCCCGGGAAGAAGCTGATCCAGTGCTTGCCCGAGAGCATGTACTCGAAGCCGTTGGCGATCAGCAGCCCGAGCGAGGGCTCGGTCTGCGGCAGCCCGACGCCGAGGAAGGACAGCGTCGCCTCGAGCGAGATGGCGTGCGCGGTCTGCAGCGTGCCGACCACGATCATCGGCGCGAGGCAGTTGGGCAGCAGGTGGCGGAACACGATGCGCGAGGCGGGCAGCGCGAGGCAGTGCGCCGCCTCGATGTATTCCTTGCGCCGCTCGACGAGCGCGCTGCCGCGCACGGTGCGCGCGTAGTAGGCCCATTGCACCAGCACCAGGGCCACGATCACCTTGTCGACGCCCTTGCCGAGGATCGCCACCAGGATCAGCGCCACCAGGATCGCGGGAAACGACAGCTGCAGGTCCACCACCCGCATGATGAAGGCGTCGGTGCGGCCGCCGAAGTAGGCGGCGGCAAGGCCCACCGCCATGCCGAGCGCGAAGGCGATCAGTCCCGAGGCGACGCCCACGCCCAGGCTGATGCGCAGGCCGTAGAGGATGCCGCTCAGCATGTCGCGCCCGGCACCGTCCGAGCCGAGCCACATCACGAATCCCGCCGAGCCGCGCTCTCCGGGCGCGAGCCGCGCGTCGATCACGCTCACCCTCGCGAGGTCGTAGGGGTTCTGCGGCGAGACGAGCGGCGCGAGCACTGCGGCGAGCACGATGGCGCCGAGCAGCAGCAGCGCGACCGCGGCGATGCGGTCGGCGAAGAACTCGGTCGCGAAGCGGCGCCACGGCGCCTGCGCGGCTGGCGCCGCGAGCCGGATCGCGTCGGGCGTAGCGCTCATGCCTTGACGTCGCGCAGCCGCACCC
>CAZVHU010000193.1:0-5344 GCA_964627075.1 uncultured Enterobacteriaceae bacterium
CGCGCTGCTGCACGAAGGCGTTGACGCGGAAGCGCGCCAGGTTCGGCACCGCGAAGGAGAAGTCGCACTCGAGGTTTTCCTCGTAGAACTTGCGCTGGCCGTCGTTCATGATGTCGTACACCATGGCGTGCACGTCCTTGTGCTCGAGCGCCGGCACGTTGATGCGGCGCACGTCGCCGTGCACCCGGATCATCGGCGGCAGGCCCGCCGAAAGGTGCAGGTCCGAGGCCTTGTTCTTGACGACAAACGCAAGCAATTCAGTGAGATCCATTACAATCCTCCGACGGGCCTGACAATCAAGTATGCGGTCAATCGGCGAGAACTTGCAAGCGACAAAAGTCCGCATCGCCCGCGCCGCGCAGGCCTGCGGACGCGATCCGGCGGCAGTCATGCTGCTCGCGGTCTCCAAGACGCACCCCGCGGCGCTGCTCGAGCAGGCGCACGCCGCGGGGCAGCGCGCATTCGGCGAGAACTACGTCCAGGAGGCGCTCGCCAAGATGGACGCGCTCGCCGGCAAGGGGCTGGAGTGGCACCTGATCGGGCCGCTGCAGAGCAACAAGACGCGCCTCGTGGCGGCGCGCTTCGACTGGGTGCACGCGATCGAGAGCGAGCGCATCGCGCGGCGCCTGTCCGAGCAGCGCCCGGCGGCGCTCGCGCCGCTGCAGGTGCTGGTGCAGGTGAACGTCTCGGGCGAGGCCTCCAAGAGCGGCGTCGCGCCCGATGCGGCGCCGGCGCTCGCGCACGCCGTCGCCGCGCTGCCGCGGCTGCGCCTGCGCGGACTGATGGCGATCCCCGAGCCGACACCGGACAGCGCGTTGCAGCGCGCGCGCTTTCGCATGCTGCGCGGGCTGCTCGAGCGGCTGCGCCGCGAGGGGCTCGAGCTCGACACGCTGTCGATGGGGATGTCGGACGACCTCGAGGCAGCGATCGCCGAGGGCGCGACCATCGTGCGCGTCGGCACGGCGATATTCGGGCAAAGGCAGGGAACCGCCGATGAACGCGGACCAAGGCCGATGAAGGAGCGCGATGCAGCCTAGATCGTTTTTCGGCGTGCATCGGCGTGCATCGGCGGTTTCGACATGAAAATTGCCTTCCTCGGCGGTGGCAATATGGCGACGGCGCTGATCGGCGGGCTGACGGCGCGCGGCTTCGACGCGGCGGCGATCTCGGTGATCGAGGTCGTGCCGGCGGCGCGCGAGCGCCTTGCCGCGCAGTACAAGGTGCACGCGAGCGCCGCGCCCGACGAGGCGACGCGCGCCGCGGACACCGTGGTGCTCGCGGTCAAGCCGCAGGACATGCGCGCGGCGCTCGCGCCGCTTGCGCCGCTCGCCGCGGGCAGGCTTTTCCTCAGCATCGCCGCGGGCCTGCGCCTCGCGGACCTGTCGCGCTGGCTTGGCGGGCACCGCAAGCTCGTGCGCGCCATGCCCAACACGCCCGCGCTGATCGGCGCCGGGATCGCGGGCCTGTACGCGCCGCCGGAGGTGAGCGCCGAGGAGCGCGGCCGCGCGGAGCAGATCCTCAACGCGGTCGGCGAGACGATCTGGGTCGGCGACGAGAAGCTGCTCGACCCGGTGACCGCGCTCTCGGGCAGCGGGCCGGCGTACGTGTTCTGGTTCATCGAGCAGCTTGCCGCCTCGGGCGAAGCGCTGGGACTGGAGCCCGCCGCGGCGCGCAAGCTCGCGCTCGCCACGGTCGCGGGCGCCGCCAGGCTCGCGGCGCAGAGCGCCGAGCCGCCGGCGGTGCTGCGCGAGCGCGTCACCTCCAAGGGCGGCACCACCGAGGCGGCGCTCAAGGTGATGGCCGAGGAGCGCATGGCCGAGCGCCTGCGTCGCGCGCTCGAGGCCGCGAGCCGCCGCGGCGGCGAGCTGGGCGAGCTGCTGGGCAAGGACTGATGCTCGCGCAGATCGCGACGCTGCTGGTGGACGTGGCCGCGAGCCTCCTCGTGTTCCTGCTGCTCGCGCGGTTCCTGTTGCAGTGGCTGCGCGTGCCGTTCCGCAACCCGCTCGGCCAGTTCGTGGTCGCCTGCACCAACTGGGCGGTGCTGCCGGCGCGGCGCATCGTCCCGGCACTCGGCGGCTGGGACCTGGCGACGCTCGTGCTCGCGTGGCTCGCGCAGGGGATCGCGCTGTGGTTGCTCTACATGCTGCGCGGCTGGGAATTCGGCTCGGCGCCCGGCATCGCCGCGGCGGCGCTGGCGGGGCTCGCGCTGCTCGACCTCGTGCGCTATGCGCTCTACCTGCTGATGGTCGCCGTGGTGGTGCAGGCGGTGCTGTCATGGGTCAACCCCCACACGCCGCTCGGGCCGGTGTTCGACGCCGTCGCGCGGCCGCTGCTCAGGCCCATCCGCCGCTTCGTGCCGCCGGTGGCGAACGTGGACCTCTCGCCGCTGGTGCTCATCGTGCTGATGCAGGTGCTGCTCATTCCGCTCGCGCACCTGAGGAGCCTCGTGGGAGGCATGTTTTGAGCTGGTGGCGACGCGACGGCGCGCGCCTGGTGCTGGAAATTCACGTGCAGCCGGGCGCGCGGCGCACCGAGGCCGCGGGGCTGCACGGCGGCCGGCTCAAGATCCGGCTTGCGGCGCGCGCCATCGAGGGCGCGGCCAACGACGCGTTGGTCGGGTTCCTCGCCGCGGCGCTCGGCGCGGCGAGGCGCGACGTCACGATCGAGGCAGGCGCGACCTCGCGCCAGAAGCGGGTCGCGGTGCGCGGCGCGCGGCGCGCGCCCGAGGCCGTGCTCGGCGGGCCGCCGGGCGGCCGAGTGTAAAGTCAGGCTTTACAGTTCGCCGGTCCGGCGCCGCTTGAAGCGGCACGCCTCGGGGTACGGGTAGACGTGGTCTTCCAGTCCCGCGCGGATGCGCGCCTGCTTGCCGGCCCAGAACTCCGGGTCCATCAGGTCGGCGTGGCGCTCGAGGAACATCTCGCGCGCCGCCTCGCCCGTCACGAGGAACCTGGCGAACTGCTCGGGGAAGACGTCGCTGGGGCCGATCGACCAGTAGGGCTCGCCGGCCATCTCGTCCTCGAAGCTGCCCGGGGGCGGGATGCGGCGGAAATTGCACTCGGTGAGGTATGCGATCTCGTCGTAGTCGTAGAACACCACGCGGTTGTGGCGCGTGACGCCGAAATTCTTGAGCAGCATGTCGCCCGGGAAGATGCCGGCGCCGGCAAGCTCCTTGATCGCGGCGCCGTACTCGCCCAGGACGTGGCGCAGGCGGCCCTCGTCGCCGTCCTGCGCCGCTTCCTCGAGGTAGAGGTTGAGCGGCTGCATGCGGCGCTCGATGTAGACGTGCCGCAGCACCAGCTGGTCGCCCTCGAACTCGATGTTGGAGGCGGCCTCGGCCTTGAGCTCCTCGAGCACCTCGGGCGAGAAGCGCTCGACCGGCAGCGCCACCAGCGAGTACTCGAGCGTGTCGGCGAGGCGCCCGACGCGGTCGTGGTACTTCACCAGCTGGTACTTTTGCTTCACCGTGGCGCGGTCCATCTCCTTGGGCGGCGCGAAGTGGTCGCGGATCACCTTGAAGACGTACGGAAAAGAGGGCAGCGTGAACACCAGCATCACCATGCCCTTGATGCCAGGCGCCGTAACGAAGTTGTCGCTCGAGTGCCTGAGGTGGTAGTGCAGGTCGCGGTAGAACAGCGTCTTGCCCTGCTTGGCGAGCCCGACCGCGTTGTACATCTCGGCGCGCGGCTTTTTCGGCATGAGCAGGCGCAGGAACGACACCGTCGCCGCGGGCACCTCCATGTCGACGAAGAAGTAGGCGCGCGCGAACGAAAACAGGATCAACAGCTGTTCCTGCCCGGCGAGGAAGGCATCGAGATACAGCTCGCCGCGCTCGTTGCGCAGGATCGGCACCGCGAAAGGCAGCTCGTGGTGCCCGTTCAGGATCCGGCCGACCACGTAGGCGCCCTTGTTGCGGAAAAAGAGCGACCCCACCACCTGGATCTGCAGGCTCGGGCGCGCGCGCGCCGGCCGCGGAAAGTGCGCGCGCAGCGCGTGCACGAGGCTCCTCAGGTCGCGCCGCAGGTCCTCGAACGGGCAGGCGAGGCCGAAGTCGCGCACGATGCGCTCGATGGTGGCGCGCAGGCTCGCGCCGGGCGCGCCCCGGCGCGGGTAGTAGGAGCGGTAGGCCGGCTCCTCGCCCTCGAGGTGCTCGGTCGCGACCGCCGGCCGCCAGAAGATGAACTCGTTGCGGTAGTAGCGCCGGTGCAGCACCGCGCAGGCCACCGAGTTGTAGAAGGTCTCGGCGCACTCCGGCTGCCGGTGCTCGTGCAGCAGCCCGATGTAGGCGAGCTTGATCGCCGGCCACAGCGACTCGTCGCTCTCGGCCTCGGGAAAGCGCGTGCCGATGCCTTCAACCGCCTCCAGCACGCGGCGGTCGTACATCTGGATGCGCTCGCGCGCCAGGCCGGGCAGCGACTTCCAGTCGCCGGCCTCGAACAGGCGCTTGGCCTCGCGCGAGGCCTCGCGGAAAAGCCGGTAATGCCGGTCGAAGCCGGCGAGGATGGCGCGCGCGATCTCGGCGGCGCGCTCGGTGCGCGCGGCGTGGATCGGAAGGACGCGCGCCGCCTCGCTCACGCCGCCTTCGCGACCGCCTTCTGCTTGTCGTCGAAGAACTGCTCGTCCTCGGTCGAGCCGTGCAGCGCGGTGGTCGAGGCCTTGCCGCCCGACACCGCCTGCGTGATCTCGTCGAAGTAGCCGGTGCCGACCTCGCGCTGGTGCTTGACGGCGGTGAAGCCGCGCTCGGCGGCGGCGAACTCCTTCTGCTGCAGCTCGACGAACGCGCTCATGTTGTTGCGCGCGTAGCCGTAGGCGAGGTCGAACATCGAGTAGTTGAGCGAATGGAAGCCCGCGAGCGTGATGAACTGGAACTTGTAGCCCATCGCGCCCAGCTCGCGCTGGAACCTGGCGATGGTGGCATCGTCGAGGTTGCGCTTCCAGTTGAACGACGGCGAGCAGTTGTAGGCGAGCATCTTGCCGGGATACTTCTTCTGGATCGCCTCCGCGAACTTGCGCGCGAACTCCAGGTCCGGGGTGCCGGTCTCGCACCACACCATGTCGGCGTACGCCGCGTAGGCGAGGCCACGCGACACCGCCTGGGCGAAGCCCTTGCGCGTGCGGTAGAAGCCCTCGGCCGTGCGCTCGCCGGTGAGGAACGGCTTGTCGTTCTCGTCGTGGTCGGAAGTGACGAGGTCGGCGGCCTCGGCATCGGTCCTCGCGAGCAGCACCGTGGGCACGCCCATGATGTCGGCGGCGAGGCGCGCGGCCTGCAGCTTCTGCACGTGCTCGGAGGTCGGCACCAGCACCTTGCCGCCCATGTGGCCGCACTTCTTCACCGAGGCGAGCTGGT
>CAZVHU010000194.1:0-5340 GCA_964627075.1 uncultured Enterobacteriaceae bacterium
GGCGGCGTCACCAGGCCGAAGGCGAGCGACACGATGCCGATCATCGCGAAGTGGATCGGGTCGAGCCCCACGCTCTTCGCGAGCGGCTCGAGCACCGTGCCGACGATGACGATCGCAGGAATCGCGTCGAGGAAGCAGCCCACCACCAGGAACACGGCCGAAATGAAGAACCCGGTCGCGACCGGCCCCATCTCCCAGGCGGCGACGCCGGCGAGCAGCGCCTTGGGGATCTGGTAGTAAGCGAGCAGCCAGCCGAAGGCGCTTGCCGTGCCGACGCAAAACAGCGCCACGCCGGTGAGGCGCCCGGTCTCGAGCAGCGCGTGGTGCAGGCCTTTCAGGTCCATCTCGCGGTAGACCAGCATGGTGAGCGTCGCGGCGTAGAGCACCGCGATGCACGCCGACTCGGTCGCGGTGAACCAGCCGAAGACCTTGCCGCCGATGATGATCACCGGCGTCATGAGCGCGGGGATCGCGACACCGATCGCCTTGATGGTTTCCACGAGCGTCGCGCGCGGGTAGGTCGGGTAGCCGCGCAGCTTGGCGTAGACGTGCACCGTGCCCATCTGCACCAGCGCGATCAGCACGCCGGGTACGATGCCAGCGAGAAAGAGGCCCCCGATCGACACGGTGAGCAGGCCGCCCCAGACGATCATCAGGATCGAGGGCGGAACGATCACCGCCAACACCGCCGAGACCGCGGTGATCGCCACCGAGAAGCTGTCGTCGTAGCCTTCCTTCCGCTGCGCCTCGATGAAGAGCTTGGACTGGCTGGCGGCATCCGCGGTCGAGGAGCCGGAGATGCCGGCGAAGAACAGCGACAGCACCACGTTCACCTGCGCGAGGCCCCCGGGGAAATGCCCCACGAGGTCGCGCGACAGCCGCACCAGCCGCGTCGTGATGCCGCCCACGTTCATCAGGTTGGCAGTGAGCAGGAAGAACGGCACCGCGAGCAGGATGAACGAGTTGTAGGCGTTGAAGGTCTCCTGCACGAGGTTCTGCGGCGTGAGCCGGTCCTCGATGAGGAAGATCGGCAGGCAGGCGAGCCCGAGCGAGAACGCCACCGGCACGCGCAGCGCGAGCAGCGCGAAGAAGGTGCCGAACATGATCAGGCTCGCGGTCGCGGGCGCGAGGACCGTGGCACCGGTCATGGGAGCAGGGGGGCCAGGCCCCTTCCATTGAATTCGCTCGGAGCCTTCCCGGCCCCCCCGCACCCCCCGAACGCAGTTTCCGGAAGGCGTCTCACGCGGCCCCCTTGTCAGGGGGCCGACCCGTCGCCACGACGCGCAGGTCATCCCACATCTGCTCGCCGAGGAACAGGATCCAGGTCGCGCCGGCGAGCGGCCAGGCGACGTGGATGTACCACAGCGGCAGCTCGGCGAGCTCCGAGATGCGGTTGAAGGCGAAGCGCGTGAAATCGATGCCCCACCACAGGAACGCGCCTGCGAAGACGAGCACGAAGAGCGCCGCCACGAGCCGCACCGCGGCCTGCGCGCGCGCGCCGAGCGGCGGCCACAGGTCCACCACGAAGTGCGTGCCCTCGCGGATGCCGACCATGGCGCCCACCATGATCGACCAGACGAAGAAGAAGCGCGCCATCTCCTCGGTCCAGATGTAGCTCGGGATGAGCGCGGTGTAGCGCGAGAAGATCTGCAGCGACACCGGGAAGACGAGGATCGCCACCGAGGCGACCAGCAGCCACGACAGCAGCCCCGCGTACCAGCGGTTGACCCGGCGGAACATAAAAAAACGGCGGCGCGGCGCGCCGCCGTCCTGTCGCTCGCCCCGTTACTTGATGGCGTTGATCTTGGCGAGGATCTGCTCGGCGCCGATTTCCTTGGCGTAGGCGGCCATCACCGGGTCCACCAGCCTCTTCATCTCGTCGCGGCCGGCGAAGGGCACGCGCTTCAACTTGCCTTCCTTCTCCATCTTGACCAGCTTCGCCTCGTCCTCGCTGGACTCCACCTGGCGGCCGTAGGCGCCGGCTTCCTTGCCGGCCTTGAGCACCGCAGCCTGCAGGTCCCTGTCCAGCTTCTTGAAGGTCTTCACCGCGAAGCACAGCGGCCGGATGGTGATCGCGTGCTGCGTCATCGAAAGGTGCGGCGCCACCTCGTAGAACTTCATCTGCTCGACCCCCGCGGCCTCGTTCTCGCCCGCGGCGATGACGCCGTTCTGGATCGCGTTGTAGACCTCGTTGTAGGCGATCACGGTGGGCGCCATGCCCGCGGCGGTGAAGGTGCGGCTCCAGATCGGCGCGCCCTGCACGCGCACCTTGAGGGCCTTGAGCTCCTGCATGTTGCGCACCGGCTTGTTGACGAAGATGTTGCGCGTGCCGCCGCCGGCGTAGCCGATCAGCATCACCTCGGCCTTCTGCGCGATCTCGTCGGCGACGGGCTTCAGGATGTCGGCATCGAGCACCTTGTTCCAGTGCGCAAGGTCCCTGAACAGGAACGGCGCGTCGATGAACGGCGCCGCCTTGGAGAAGGTGGACATGTGCGCGGGCGACACGATCGCGTAGTCCACGGCCTTGCCCTGGGCCATGTACTCGAAGTACTGCTTCTCCAGGCCCAGCTCGGAATTCTTGTGCAGCACGAAGTTGACCGGCTTGCCGTAGTACTTCTTCACCAGCTCTTCGAACCTCGCCATCGCCTTGGTGAATGCGTGGTCGTCGTTGAACTGCGAGGCGCCGTGCAGCGTGAGCGTCTGCGCCTGCGCCGGCAGCGCGGCGGCGAACGATGCCGCCACCGCGGCGGCAATGAACAGTCTGCGTTTCATGGTTTCCCCTCCTCCTTGACGGTAATGCGCCACAGCGTGCGCGGGTGCTGCGGGTCGGTCAGCGTCGCCGAATGCAGCAGCGACGCATTGTCCCAGATTACGACGTCGCCGACGCCGTATTTCACGGCGAGGCGGTACTTGGGCTGCGTGGCGTGGACCTTCAGCTCGTCGAGCAGGCCGCGGGCCTCGTCCTCGGGCATGCCCTCGATGCCGAAGGAGCTGCCGGAGACGGCGTAAAGCGCCTTCCGGTTAGTGACGGGGTGTGGCCGCGCCACGAGGTGCCTCACCCAGCTCACCTTCTGCTTCTGCTCCTCGGTGAGCACCGACGCCACGGTGCGCGAGCGCTCGTCCAGGTCGTCGCGGTTGCCGTAATGGTGCAGCGCGACGAGCCCGTCGATGCGGCGCTTCATCGCCTGCGGCAGGTCGTCGTAGGCGGCGTACTGGTTGGCGAACAGGGTGTCGCCCCCGACCTTCGGCACGACCTGCGAATAGAGCGTCGTCGCCCGTGCCGGCACCTCCAGATACGAGTAGTCGGTATGGAAATAGGTGCCGGCATCCGCGAGCCCGGTGGGTTTGCCGTCCTTCACCACGTTGGAAAGGATCAGGATGTCGGCGTGCTCGGGGTGGTGGAACTGGTCGATGACGTGCGGCTCCGGGCGGCCAAAGCGGCGCGCGAAATCCAGGAAGTGGCGCCCGGTGAGGCGCTGCGCGCGGAAGACAAGCACCTGGGCTTCATAGAACGCGCGCTCGATCTCGCGGAAGGCGCCGTCCGACATCGGCCGCGAAAGGTCGACGCCGCCCGCCTCGGCGCCGAACCCCGGCGAGAGCTTGCTCAGCGCGAGCATCCGTGAAGCTCGAGCAGAGTCTGCATTCGCGCGCAGGCGAGCGCCGGGTCGGAGAGCAACCCCGCGGCGTCGGCCAGCCGGAAAAGCTCGGCGAAATGCAGCACGTGGCGCGCCGACTGCTGGCCGCCCAACATGACGAAGTGGTCCTGGTGGCCGTTGAGCCACGCGAGGAACACCACGCCCGTCTTGTAGAAGCGCGTCGGCGCGCTGAACACGTGGCGCGAGAGCGGCACCGTGGGCGCGAGCACCTCGTGGTAGCGCGCGCGGTCGCCCGCCGCGAGCGCGCCGAGCGCGTCGGCGGCCGCCGGCGCGATCGAATCGAAGATGCCGAGCAGCGCGTCCGAATGCCCCTCGGCGTCGCCCTCGATCAGCTCGGCGAAATTGAAGTCGTCGCCCGTGTACATGCGCACGCCCTGCGGGAGCTGGCGGCGCATGACGACCTCCTTTTCCTTGTCGAGCAGCGAGATCTTGATGCCGTCCACCCTCGCGCCGTTGCGCCGGATCGCCTCGAGGCAATTCTTCATCGCAGCGTAGTGATCCGCCGCGCCCCAGTAGCCGGCGAGCGCAGGATCGAACATCTCGCCCAGCCAGTGGATGATCACCGGCTGCTTCACCTGCGCGAGCACCCGGTCGTAGACGCGCGCGTAGTCCTCGGCAGATCTTGCGCAGGCCGCGAGCGCGCGGCTCGCCATCAGGATGATCCGGCCGCCGAGCTTCTCGATCGCCGCGCACTGCTCCTCGTAGGCAGCGATCACCTCGGCGAGCCCGAGACCGGCGCGCGGCGCGAGGTGATCGGTGCCCGCGCCGGAGGCGACGAAAGCGCCGGGAATATCCTTCGCCGCATCGAGCGTGCGGCGAACGAGCTCGAGCGCGTTCGTCCAGTCGAGGCCCATGCCGCGCTGCGCCGTGTCCATGGCTTCCGCGATGCCCATGCCCCAGGACCACAAATGCCTGCGGTATGCGAGCGTCGCGTCCCAGTCGATCGCAGGCTCGAGCCACGGCTCGCGCCTGGATAGCGGGTCGGCCACCACGTGCGCCGCGGCGAGCGCGCGGCGCGTGAACGGGCGCTGCGGACGCTCGAACTTGCGCGGCTCGCGCACCTGGTAGGGCTCGAGCCCGCCGCCCGCGGCGGGCAGGCGGATCGACCGGATCGCGTCGCGCTTCACGGCTTGATCCTTGGCACGTCGAGCCACTTGCGCTGCGCCCAGCTCTTCAGGCCCAGCTCCGCGAGCTGCACGCCCTTCGCGCCTTCGAGCAAATTCCAGCGGAACGAACCCTCGCCGGCGAGGTGGCGCAGGAACAGCTCCCACTGCGCCCTGAAGGCATTGTCGCAGGGCTCGTCGGGCACCTCCTTCCAGCCGGCGAAGAAGTCGATCGGCTGCGGCACGTCCGGGTTCCACACCGGCTTGGGCGTGTCGGCGCAGGACTGGATGCGGCAGCCGCGCAGGCCCGCGACCGCGCTGCCCTCGGTGCCGTCCACCTGCAGCGTGAGAAGGTCGTCGCGCCGCACGCGCACCGTCCACGAGGAATTGAAGTGCGCGATCACGCCGCCCGCCAGCTCGAAGGTGGCGTAGGCCGCGTCGTCGGCCGTGGCGCGATACTTCCTGCCGCGCTCGTCCCAGCGCCAGGGGATGTGCGTCGCGCCGCGGCAGCTCACCGCCTTCACCTCGCCGAAGAGGTTGTCGAGCACGTAGCGCCAGTGGCACAGCATGTCGAGGATGAT
>CAZVHU010000195.1:0-5250 GCA_964627075.1 uncultured Enterobacteriaceae bacterium
CGACACGGCCAAGCGCATCAAGGCGGTCTGCGTGGTGCACAACGAGACCTCGACCGGCGTCGCCTCCAGGATCGCGGACATCCGCAAGGCCATCGACGCGGCGAAGCATCCGGCGCTCTTCATGGTGGACACGATCTCCTCGCTCGCCTCGATGCAGTACGAGCACGATGCCTGGGGCGTGGACGTCACCGTGGCGGGCTCGCAGAAAGGTCTGATGCTGCCGCCGGGCCTCTCGTTCAACGCCGTGAGCGACAAGGCGCGTGCGGCTGGGCGCTCGGCCCGCCTGCCGCGCTCGTACTGGGACTGGGAGGAGATGCTCGCCGCCAACGCAACCGGCTACTTCCCCTATACCCCGGCGACCAACCTGCTCTACGGGCTCGACGTCGCGCTCGGCATGCTGCTCGAGGAAGGGCTCGACAACGTGTTCGCGCGCCACGCGCGCCATGCCGAGGCGACGCGCCGCACGGTGCGCGCCTGGGGGCTCGAGATCCTGTGCGCCGACCCCGCCGAATACAGCAATTCGCTCACCGCGGTGCTGATGCCCGCGGGGCACGACGAGGCGCAGTTCCGCCGCGTGGTGCTCGAGCGCTACGACCTGTCGCTCGGCGCGGGACTCACCAAATTGAAAGGCAAGGTGTTCCGCATCGGGCACCTGGGCGATTTCAACGACTTGACTCTTCTCGGCGCCCTCGCCGGCGTCGAGATGGGACTGGCTTGCGCCGGCGTGCCGCACCGCAAGGGCGGCGTGCGCGCGGCGATGGATTTCCTGGAGGCCGCCGGGCAGCCGACGCAGCCCGGTGCGCGGCTCCAGGCCGCTTGACCCCGCACCGCTCTATACGAAGGAGGCGCAACATGAAACTCAAGCTCGCAGCCGCAGTCGTCGCCATGACGTTCGCCACGGCGCCCGCCCTGGCGCAGGACAAGATCAAGCTCAAGGTGATCGGACAGCCGCTCGCCACGGGCCTCATCCAGAAGAACAAGGAGCAACCGTTCTTCGAGGCGCTGGCGCAGAAGTCGGGCCTGCCGATCGAGGTCGAGTACAAGCCGATCGACACGCTCGGCATCAAGGACACCGAGCAGCTGCGCGTCATGAAGGCGGGCCTGTTCGAGATGGCGTCGCTGCGCATGTCGCAGAACTCGCGCGACGAGCCGACCATCCTCGGCTTGGACCTCGTGGGCCTCAACCCGGACTACAAGACCGGGCTCGCGGTCGCCAAGGCCTACGCCGGCATCCTCGACCAGCGCCTGCAGAAGCAGTTCGGCGTGAAGCTGATGGGCATCTGGCCCTTCGGCCCGCAGGTGTTCTTCTGCAAGAAGCCGATCGCCAAGCTCGCCGACGTCAAGGGCCTCAAGGTGCGCGTCTACGACCAGAACCTCGCCAAGTTCGTCGAGTCGTTGGGCGGCACCCCGGTGCCGATCCCGTTTGCCGAGACCCACCAGAGCCTTTCGCTCGGCGTGATCGACTGCGCCGTGACCGGCCCCAGCTCGGCCAACTCCGCCGGCTGGCCCGAGGTTTCAACGCACTACCTGCCGATCGGCGTGCAGATCGCGCTCAACGGCTACGGCATCACGCTCTCGGCGTGGAACAAGTTCAAGCCCGCCCAGCAGAAGGCGCTGCAGGACGCGATCGACGGCCTGATCGCCGACATCTGGAAGTACTCCGAGGAGCTGTTCGTCGACGCCTCGAACTGCAATGTCGGCAAGGACCCCTGCACCACCGGCAAGAAGTTCACCCTGGTGAACGTGCCGGTCACGCAAGGCGACCTGGAGATCGTGAAGAAGGCGGTCCAAACGGTGTCGTTCCCTGGCTGGGCCGAAGTCTGCGACAAGTCCAATCCGGGGTGCTCGGCGACATGGAAGAAGGCCGTCGGCCCGATCGTGGGGTTCAAGTGAGCTGACGGCGGAATCGCGGGGCGCGTGCAGCGCCCCGCACCACATCCGGGGGCTGCTCGTGCGCCGCGTCGAAACGATCCTCGCCAACATCTTCGGCGTCGTGTTCCTGCTGCTGTCGTTCGCCGTCACGGTCGAGACGCTGGCGCGCAAGATCTTCAGCTTCTCGCTCCAGGGCGTGGACGAGCTGGGCGGCTACTCGCTCGCCATCGGCTCGACCATCGCCTTCAGCCTGGCGCTCGTCGGCCGCAACCACATCCGCGTCGACGTATTCCACGACCTGTTCCCGCGCCGCTTCAAGGCGCTGCTCAACTGGCTCTCGATCGTGCTGCTCGCGGCGCTCGCGACGCTGTTCGTCGTGGTGTCCTGGCGCGTGATCTCGGAAAGCCACCACTACGGCAGCACGGCGCAGACGCCGTGGGCAACGCCCCTCATCTATCCGCAGAGCCTGTGGTATGCAGGCCTGGTCATGTTCATGCTCGTGGCGCTCGGCTTCGCGGCGCGCGCAACGTGGCTGCTGTTCACGCGCCGCATCGAGCAGTTGAACGAGGAGTTCCACCCGAAGAGCGCCAAGGAAGAGCTGAAGGAGGAACTCGAGGACTTCGCCCAGCGGCGCGGGACCGCGGGCGAGGAGCGCGCGCAATGATCGTCGCCGCGACCCTCGTCGCCTTCGCCTTGATGATCGGCATGATGCTGGTCGGCATCCCAATCGCAGTCTCGATGCTGCTGGTTGGCGTGGCGGGCGGCGTGATCGCCTTTGGCATGCCGTTCATCAACTCGATGGCCTCGGTGATCTGGGGCGTCGGCAACGAAAGCCTGCTCACGGCGATCCCGCTGTTCGTGCTGCTCGGAGAGCTGCTGCTGCGAAGCGGTGTCGCCGACCGCATGTACGTCGCCTTCTCGGCCTGGCTGGGCGGCCTGCCCGGCGGGCTGCTGCACACCAATATCGGAAGCTGCGCGCTGTTCGCCGCCACTTCTGGCTCCTCGGTCGCCACCGCGGCGACCATCGGCACCGTGGCGCTGCCCTCGCTGCGCCAGCGCGGCTATTCGATGCGCGATGCGCTCGGTTCGCTCGCCGCCGGGGGCACACTCGGCATCCTGATCCCGCCGAGCGTCAACATGATCGTGTACGGCTCGCTCACCAACAACTCGATCGGCAAGCTGTTCATCGCCGGCATCATCCCTGGGATCCTGCTCACGCTGTGCTTCATGGCGTACATCTTCGTCAGCCACGTGCGGCGCGGCAGCGAGCGGATGTCCCGGGAGCAGCACGTGTCGCGCGCGGAGCGCCTCCGCCTGCTGGTGAACCTCGTTCCGCCGCTGATCGTGTTCGGCGTGGTGATGGGCAGCATCTACACCGGCCTTGCCACCGCCACCGAGTCGGCCGCCCTCGGCGTGTCGATCTCGCTCGCGCTGGTGTGGCAAAGCGGCAAGCTCTCGCTCGAGCTGCTCAAGAACTGTTTCCAGCAGACTGCGCGCATCAGCGGCATGATCCTGCTCATCATCACCACCGCGTTCGTCCTCAACGTCACGATCAGCCTCACCGGCGTGGCGGACCAGCTCACCAAGTGGGTGACCTCCTTCGGCCTGACCGGGACGCAGATGATCTTCGCGCTGATCGTGTTCTACTTGATCCTCGGCATGTTCATGGACGTGCTGTCGATGCAGGTGGCGACGATCCCGCTCACCTACCCGATCGTGACCGCTCTCGGCGTGGACCCGATCTGGTACGGCATTTTCATCGTGCTGATGTGCGAGCTGGGTTTGATCACGCCTCCGGTCGGCATGAACCTGTTCGTGGTGCACGGCATCCGCCCCGACAAGGGCGGCGTCGAGGACGCGATCTGGGGCGCGCTGCCTTACGCCCTGATCATGATCGTGGTCACGGTCCTGCTCATGTACGCGCCGCAACTCGTACTGTGGCTGCCGGCGCGGATGTGAGCGCGCGCTGGCAGCTCGGCGCGGCCGGGCTCGCCGCCGCGTTTGCGCGCCGGGAGACGACTCCCGTGGAGCATCTCGCGCTGCTCAAGGGACGCATCGCGGCGCTCAACCCGAAGCTGAACGCGATCATCGCCTTCGATTCCACCGCGGACGCTGCAGCGCGCGAGAGCACGGCGCGCTTCGCCTCCGGTCGGGCGCGCGGCCCGCTCGAGGGCGTGCCCGTGGTGGTCAAGGACAACATCCTTGCCAAGGGGATGCCGTGCGTCTGGGGCAGCCGGGTATACCGCGAATACGTTCCCACGGCGGACGAGCTGCCTGTCGCAAGGCTGCGCGCGGCGGGCGCGATCGTGCTGGGCAAGAGCAACGTCCCCGAGCTGACCTTCGAGGGCATCACCTGGAACCCGGTATTCGGCGCGACGCGAAACCCTTACGACACCGAGTTGACCCCGGGCGGGTCCTCCGGCGGCTCGGTGGCGGCAGTCGCGGCAGGCCTCGTGCCGCTCGCGCTGGGCACCGACGGCGGGGGCTCGATCCGCCGCCCCGCATCGCACACGGGCCTCGTAGGGCTCAAGCCGTCGATCGGCGCGGTGGCGCGCGTCGACAGCCTGCCGATGATGCTCCTCGATCTCGAAGTGATCGGCCCGATCGCGCGCACCGTCGAGGACGCCGCGCTGCTCTACGCTGCGATTTCGGGCCCTGACGAACGCGACCGGCGCTCGCTCTTTGGACCCACCGGGCGGATGCCCAACGCCTCGGGCCCGCTGCGGGTGCTCTACGTGCAGCGCTTCGGCGACGCGCCGCTCGACCCCGAGATCGCCGCGAGCGTGGACGGCGCGGCGCGCGCGCTCGAGGCGCTAGGCTGCAGCGTCGAGCAGGGCGCGCTGCCGTTCGATCTCGCGCCGCTCAACGAGTTCTGGCCGCAGTTTGGCGCGGTGGGCGTCGCCTTCGTCATGGCGAAGCATCCCGGAAAGGAATCACTGCTCGGGCCGCGCTTCCAGGTGATGCTCGAGGAAGGCCGCAAGTTGCCGGCGGCGCGCTATCTCGCGGGCATCGAAATCTTCGAGCGCCTGCGCGCCGAGTCGGCTGCGGTGTTCGAGCGCCACGATATCGTGATGACACCGTCTGCCGCGGCTCTGCCGTGGCCAGCGGAGACGCCCTTTCCGGCGAGCATCGACGGCAAGGCGGTCGGCCCTCGCGGCCACGCCATCTACACCGGCTGGGTGAATGCCTGCGGTATCCCGGCGATTAACCTGCCATGCGTGCCTTCGCACACGGGGCTTCCGATCGGCTTCCAGCTCGCGGCACGCTTCGGCGCCGACGAGCTGCTGCTCGCGCTCGCCAGCCGCTACGAGGCGGCCAATCCCTGGCGCGAGCGCTGGCCGGCGCTCGCGGTCCAGGCCTGAGCCGCGCGCCGGGGAC
>CAZVHU010000196.1:0-5084 GCA_964627075.1 uncultured Enterobacteriaceae bacterium
AACCGGCCCTACGGCTCGTTCCTGTTCCTCGGGCCCACGGGCGTGGGCAAGACCGAGCTGTGCAAGGCGCTGGCATCGTTCCTGTTCGATTCCGAGGAGCACCTGATCCGCATCGACATGTCGGAATACATGGAAAAGCACACGGTGGCGCGGCTGATCGGCGCGCCGCCGGGATATGTCGGATATGACGAGGGCGGGCAGCTGACCGAAGCCGTGCGGCGCAAGCCCTACGCGGTGATCCTGTTCGACGAGGTGGAGAAGGCGCACCCGGACGTTTTCAACGCGCTGCTGCAGGTGCTCGACGACGGCCGCATGACCGACGGCCAGGGGCGCACCGTGGACTTCAAGAACACGGTGATCGTCATGACCTCGAACCTCGGCTCGCAGATGATCCAGCAGATGTCGGGCAGCGACTATGGCGTCATCAAGGTCGCGGTGATGGCCGAGGTGAAGACGCAGTTCCGCCCCGAGTTCGTCAACCGCATCGACGAGGTGGTGGTGTTCCACGCGCTCGGCGACGAGCACATCCGCGCGATCGCGCGCATCCAGCTGAAGCTGCTCTCGGCGCGCCTCGCGAAGATGGATTTCGGGTTCGAAGTATCGGATGCGGCGGTGGCGGAGCTGGCGAAGGTCGGCTTCGACCCGGTCTACGGCGCGCGGCCGCTCAAGCGCGCGATCCAGTCGGAGCTGGAGAACCCGCTTGCCAAGGCGATCCTGGAAGGGCGCTTCGCGCCCAAGGACACGGTCCGCGTCGACTGCCGCGGCGGCAGGCTGACCTTCGACAAGGCGCAGGCGAAAGCCGCGGCCTGAAGAAAGCCGAGAATCGGGGACAGCGCCCGATTCCAAGCTCCATCTGTCTGATAGTCGGGCGAAAACGCCCGAGTCTGTCCCCGAACTCGCGGGCGGGGTCCTACTCCAGCGCCGCGGCGAGCGGCCACTGCGGCACGCCGGCGCGGATGCGTCGCGTCTGCTGCAGCAACTCCTCCCACATGCCCTCGGTGTCCTTGCGGAAGATGAGTTCCGGGTCGGCGTTGAGCACCGACCACAGGCCGCGGTCGATCTCGGACTTAAGCTCCCCTGGGCGCCAGCCCACGTAGCCGACGTAGTAGCGCGCGTCGTTCGGCGTGGCTTCGATGATGCGGTCGATGGTGTTGGCGCGGAACGCCATGTACAGGTTCTTCATCAGCGCCACCGAGCCGTTGCCGGGCGCTGCGTCGGTGCGCACCAGCGCGACCAGCGCGCCACGAGAGAACGGGCCGCCGTAGTACACGGGGTCTACCACCTTTTTCGAGGGCTCGTGCTCCGGAAACAGGCTCCCGAGCGAGCGGCGGGTGGGGCGGTTCAGGATCACGCCGACGTGGCCGCCGTTCGGCGCGGGCGCCGCGATCAACACCGTCTGGCGATAGTCGAGATCTCGGAACGCCGGGTGCGCGACCAGGAACATCGCGTCCTCGTCCTCGGCGAGCGCAGGCAGGCTCCATTGCGCCGCCGCAACGAGGGCCAACACCGCCAGCCGCCGCACCAGATCGCCCATCGCAACCCGCATCACTACTCCTCGGCACGCCCAGGTGACGCGCCGAACCCATTCTAGCGCGAACACTTGCGTCGTTGACAAGCGATAAAGGTTGCAGTTCGCACGCCACATCCTTGTTTGCACGGCGGCTTCGGCCGGAGCGAGAAATGTTGCGCCAAATCTATTGAACTCGCCCACTCGCGGTGCTAGCTTGCGAACTGGAGCACGCAACCGCGGCCGGCGTTGCCCAGCCGCGTCAAGCGGGATTCCGGGCGACCGTCCGGGTACCGCGCAAGCTCATGCGCCGCGCAAAAGGAGGCGGCGTCCCTGCGTGTTCCAAAGGTGGCCTCTGGCCACCGCGCAACGAGTGCCGCTCTCGCGGCACCGCCCGGTGATTCCGGGTCCCAAGGCCCCGCCTCGTGCGGGGCCTTCTCATTCCAGCGCCCCGCTTCATGCGGGGCCTTCCCTTTCCAGCGCGCCTGCGGCCGCGGCCTTGTCGCCTTGCGGATCAGTTCCTCCCAAAGCGTCGCCGTGTCCTTGCTGAACACGCTTTCCGCGTCCGCCGGCAGCAGGTACCAGCTGTCGCGCTCCACCTCGCTCTGGAGCTGCCGCGGCGCCCAGCCAGAGAATCCGGCGTACAGCCGGTAGCTGCGCGCCGGATCGGCGATCAGCGGCTGGATGTTGAGCGGATGCATGGTGAGGTAGACGCCCTTGAGCACATGGAACGCGGCCGCCGCGGGCGTCGTGTCCGAGCGGAACACCGCCACCAGCACCTCGCGCATCACCGGGCCGCCGAAATAGATCGCGTCCTTGTAGTTCGGCACCGCGGGCTCCTCGGGCAGGAACTG
Organism: uncultured Enterobacteriaceae bacterium; assembly: GCA_964627075.1. Lineage (GTDB taxonomy): Bacteria > Pseudomonadota > Gammaproteobacteria > Burkholderiales > SG8-39 > 2-02-FULL-66-14. The sequence continues at coordinate 2,362 of CAZVHU010000196.1, forward strand.
CGCGAGCTTGAGCTTGGTCGGCCGGTTGACGATCACGCCGACCGTGCTCGCGTCCGCGGCCTGCGTCACGAGCACCACGGTGCGGCGGAAATTGGGATCGACGAGCGACGGCTTGGCGACCAGGAACAGGCCGTTGGGCGGCGCCTCCTGCTGCGCGGCGGCGCCGGTGGCGATGACGAGGGCCGCGAGCAGGGCGGGCAGGCGGCTCGGGGCGGGCACCGCCGGATTATCGCGCGTCGCCGGCGGGCCTGGCGCGCCCCCGCTACTCGAGCGGCTCGAGCGGCAGCGGCACGCCCGGCGGCAGCGCCACCTTCGCCACGTTCAGCGTCATCGACACCGCGGTATAGTAGCCGCAGACGCCGATCAGGTCCACCACGCCCTTCTCGCCGAAGAGCCGCAGCGCGCGCTCGAACGCCTCGTCGCGCACGTTCTTCGTGCGGTGCAGCTGGGTGCAGAAGTCGTAGACCGCCGCCTCGTCCTCTTTCATGCCGGCGGGCCGGCGGTTCTCCGCCAGTTCGGCGGCGATCCGAGGGTCGAGCCCGGCCTTCACCGCCATCGGCAGGTGCGCATACCACTCGAACTGCGAGGTCCAGTGCCGCGCGGTGATCAGGATCGCGAACTCGTTGAGGCGCAGCGGCAGCGAGGTCTGGTAGCGGATGTACTCGCCGACCTTCTGCAGGCGCTCGCCGAGCGCGGGGCTTCGCATCCAGGCGTTGAACGGGCCGCGCTGCAGCATGCGGGCCACCGCCTCGCTGCCGGACGCGCCTTCGCCACGCGGACCGGCGAGCAGCCCCTGCATGAACTTCGCTTGCTCCGGCGCGAGCGCGTCGGGCTTCGGGATCGGGAATCGGGTCATGTTGGTCATTGCCGGGGTCGTGCGCCGCGAGTGTAAAGTGTGACTTTACACTCCGGGCCTCTGGCGCCGGCTCACTTGCGCGTCGCGAGCAGCGTGAAGCCGGCGCCGAGGAGCGAGCGCTCGATCGGGCCCGCGAAGCCCGCGTCGCGCAGCAGGCGCTCCTGCTCCTCGCGCGTCGGGATGACGTTGCCCCACATCAACTCCTCGAGCCCGGTCTGAAGAGGGAACAGGAACTCGGGCTGGCGCGTCTCGGCCAGCGTGGAGGGGTAGGTCTCGTCGAGGATCACCAGCCAGCCGCCCGGGCGCAACGCTCCGGCGCAGGCGCGCACCACGCCGGGGCGGATCGCCGGCGCGATTTCGTGCAGCACCTCGACCATCAGCACGACGTCGAACGACTCCTTCGGCACCGCGCTTGCGAAGTCGCCCTCGACCAGCGTGATGCGGCTCTGGAGGCCGGCGCGCTTCACCGCCTCGCGCGCCGCCGCGATGCCGGTGGGATCGATCTCGACTCCGGTGCAGCGCGCGCTCGGGAACGCCTTCGCCACCTGGATCTGCAGGTTGCCGGTGCCGCAGCCGACCTCGAGCAGCGCGCCACCCGCATTGAGCCGCTCGGCGACGCTTGCGAGGCCCGGCAGGATCTTGCGCGCCACCATGAGGTTCACGCCCGCGATCGCCTGCGCCACCACCTGCGCGAACTCGTGGCTGCGACCCTGGAAGGGCGTCGTGCCGCCGGTGCGGAACGCCTCCTGCGCGAGGCGATAGTCCTCGGTGGCGAACTGCGTTCCCAGCTGCACGTAGCCGCCGAGGTAGCGCGGGTGCGCCGGGTTGGCGAGGATCTCGCCGACGAAGGGCGCGAGGCGGAAGTTCCGCGCCTCGTCGCCGTCGAGCAGGCCGAAGCCGTGGGCCGTGGTGCACCAGGTCTCCACGTAGGGCGCATGCAGGCCGAGGCGCGCGGCGATCTGCTTCGCGCTCGAGCCGGGCGCATCCGCCAGCGCCTTGAAAAGCCCGATGCGGATGCCGAGGTCGATCAGGTGCATGGCGTTGAAGCCGCGCCGCCACTCGAAGATGCGCGCCACCTGCTCGTCGGCGGTCGGGCCCGGTCGCGGCTGCCCGGCCTCTGTTCCTGTCATTGCGTCGCTCCGTGTCAGGTTGACCTGCTCGCTGTATGACCCTGTCGGCGCACCTTCATCGGCTCAGCGTCGCGCGGTGCCGCCCACGAACGGACCGCAATCCGGTGCCTGAGCGAAAGCTGCGCCGGCACCGGGCAGCGCGAGAGCTGCAATGCCGCGGCAGGTGGTCAGTTGAACGCCTGGATGCCGGTCTGCGCGCGCCCGAGGATGAGCGCGTGGATGTCGTGCGTGCCCTCGTAGGTGTTGACCACCTCGAGGTTGACGAGGTGGCGCGCGACGCCGAACTCGTCCGAGATGCCGTTGCCGCCCATCATGTCGCGCGCGTGGCGCGCGATCTCGAGCGCCTTGCCGCAGGAGTTGCGCTTGAGCAGCGAGGTCGTCTCCACCGAGTCCGTGCCCTCGTCTTTCATGCGGCCGAAGCGCAGGCACGCCTGCAGCCCGAGCGCGATCTCGGTCTGCATGTCGGCGAGCTTCTTCTGGATGAGCTGGTTCGCCGCCAGCGGCCGGCCGAACTGCTTGCGGTCGAGCACGTACCGGCGCGCGCGGTGCCAGCAGTCTTCGGCGGCGCCGAGCGCGCCCCAGGCGATGCCGTAGCGCGCCGAATTGAGGCAGGTGAACGGGCCCTTCAGGCCGCGCACCTCGGGAAAGGCGTTCTCCTCGGGGCAGAAGACGCCGTCCATCACGATCTCGCCGGTGATCGAGGCGCGCAGGCCCACCTTGCCGTGGATCGCGGGCGC
>CAZVHU010000197.1:0-5062 GCA_964627075.1 uncultured Enterobacteriaceae bacterium
TCCAGTCTCTCAAACTCAGTCCGGATGAACAGAAACAACCTATTGGGCCATCACACCTAGCCCTTTTCCCTGAGCAGCGTGCGCAGGTCTGCGGCGAGGTCCGCCGCGATGCGCTCGTGGCGCACGAACAGGCGCAGGCGCCCCGACGGGTCGAGCACGTAGCTCTGCGCGCTGTGGTCCACCGAGTAGCTGCCCGGCTCCGAGCCGGCGCGCTTCTCGTAGAAAACCTTGAACTCCCTTGCGGTGCGCTGCGTCGCCTCGGCGTCGCCGTACAGGCCGAGGAACGAGGGGTGGAACGCGGGCACGTATTTCGATAGCACCTCGGCGGTGTCGCGCTCCGGATCCACCGTGACGAAAAGCACCTGAACGCGCGCCGCGTCATCGCCCAGCGCCTTCATCACCCCCGCCACTTCCGCGAGCGTCGAGGGGCAGACGTCCGGGCAATGCACGAAGCCGAAGAACAGCACCACCGCCTTGCCGCGGAAGTCGGCAAGCGTCCTCGGCTTGCCGTCGTGGCCCGTGAGCGCGAGCGACTTGCCGTAGTCGACGCCGGTGATGTCGGTGCTGCGGAACTTGGGGCGCGCCGGCTCGCAGGCGGCAAGCGCGGCCGCCAGGCAAAGCAGGGCGAGGCTACGCCAGGTAGTGGTCAACCAGCAGTGCCGCGAACAGCGCGGCGAGGTACAGGATCGAGTAGCGGAAGCAGCGCCGCGCCAGCTCGTCGCTGTAGGCGAGGCGGATGCGCACCGCATGGACGACGTAGATCGCGCCCAGCACCACCGCCGCCGCGAGGTACAGCCATCCGCTCATGCGGATCGCGAACGGCAGCAGCGACACCGCGAACAGGACCAGCGTGTAGAGCAGCACCTGCAGGCGCGTGTATTCCTTGCCGTGCGTCACCGGCAGCATCGGCACGCCGGCCCTGGCGTAGTCCTCGGTTCGGTACAGCGCGAGCGACCAGAAATGCGGCGGCGTCCAGGCGAAGATGATGAGGAAGAGCAGCATCGCCTCGGTCGTCACTTCTCCGGTCGCCGCCGCCCAGCCCAGCACCGGTGGCATCGCGCCAGATGCGCCGCCGATGACGATGTTCTGCGGCGTGAGCGGCTTCAGGATCACCGTGTAGACGATGGCGTAGCCGACGAAGGTGGCGAGCGTCAGCCACATGGTGAGCGCATTGACGTGCTGCACCAGGATCCACAGGCCGGCCCCGCCGACCGCGCCCGCGAAGACCAGCGTCTCGAGCGAACCCAGCTCGCCGCGCGGCAGCGGGCGCCAGCTGGTGCGCCGCATCCTGGCGTCGATCTTCTGCTCGATCAGGCAGTTCACCGCCGCGGCTGCGCCTGCGACCATCGCGATCCCCGCCGTGGCCGCGATGAGCAGCCCGGGCGCCACCATGCCCGGCATGGCGAGCAGCATGCCGATCACCGCCGTGAAGACGATCAGCGACACCACGCGCGGCTTGGTGAGCGCGTAGAAGGCGCGTGCCTTGCGCGCGAAGCCGCGCGCCGAGACGGCAAACAGGGTGCTGGTAGTCACGGCGAAAGAGGCGCGGATTTTAGCCGAAACTGGAGTACTTCAGGAGCCGCTGCAGGTCCTTGACCATGCGTGCCGGATCGGGATCGGCGGGAAAGCGCAGCATCAGGTTGCCGAGCGGGTCGACGAGGTAGACGTGCTCCAGCGGCGAGCGCTCGGCGGGAAAATGCGCCGCGGCTGCCGCGCCCTGCGGCGCGAGGTGCGTGCCCTCGATCGCCGCCAGCAGCGCGGCTCGCGGCGCCTGCGCATCAGTGACGATCCACAGCCGCTCGACGCGGCGCATGTCCTTGCCCTGCGCGCGGCGCACCTGGCGCATGGCGTAGAGCTTGCGCTCGCAGCGCTCGTCGCAGGCGCCGCCGTCGAGCTGCACCAGCACCCACTTGCCCTTGAGCGGCGCGAACGCCTCGAGCGCGAGCGGCCGCGGCGCGAGCAGCGTGCCGTAGTTCGCCGTCTTCCCCGGCGCGAGGTCGAGCTGCCACGCGAGCCACGCGCCTGCCAGGGGCAGCGCGAACAGCGCCGCGAGCAGCACGAGCTTCGCGCGCCCGCGCCTGACCGGGTCAGCGGGCAGGAGGCTTCTCACGGCGCATGCTCAGCACGACCAGCAGCACCACCGCCAGCGCGGCAAGCGAGTACCACTGCATCGCGTACATCTCGTTTTTCTCGTGGCCGGCGTCGGCGCGCGGCCAGTCCCGCACCAGGCCGTCGGCGGTAGCGCTGCGCTGCTCGACCAGCACCGGCAGCAGCGCGAGCCCCGACCATTCGCCGAACCGGTCCAGGCGCAGGTTCTGCCACACGCACGGCGCGCCGCCCGGCCTGCAGTCTGGCGCGGGGGTCGCCGCCTCGACGAACTGCGGCAGGCGCTCGAGCGCGAGGCCCTCGATGCGCTGCTCCCCGGCGGGCGTGACCACCGGCGGCAGTTGCTCGCGCCTCGCGCCCGCCGCCACCCAGCCGCGCAGCACGACCACATGCGCGTCGCTGCCGGTGATGCGCAGCGCCTGCGCCACGTAGTACCCGGGCTGGCGGCGGTGCAGGCGGTTGTCGAGCAGCACCATGTAGCGCGGGTCGAACTCGCCGCGCGCGGCGACGCGCCTGAGGGCGAGGTCCCCGGCCTTCGCGCCGGCGGCGAGCTCCAGCGCAGGTGCCGTCGCCGCAGCGTCGATGCGCTCGCCAAGCGCGCGCCGCTGCTCGGCGCGCTGCCACTGCCAGTTGCCCAAGAGGACTCCCGCGGCGCAGGCGGCGAGCGCGAGCACCACCGCCCACCAGCGAGGGCGGAAACGGTAGCCCGAGGGAGTCATGGAAGGCCGGGAGCCGTGGCGCTACACTCGCCGCGATGCGCTACCTGGTCATCGCGATGCTGGTGCTGATCGTCGCCAGCCTGGGCTCGGCGCTGTTCTTCGTCGTCACCGATCGCAGCGGCTCCAAGCGCGCCGTAAGGGCGCTCGCGCTGCGCGTCGGGCTGTCGCTCGTTCTTTTCCTGATGCTGATGGCGGGCTACTACTTCGGTGTGATCCCCGGCCGGCTCTGACCTACATCCAGTAGACGAAGATAAAGAGGCCGAGCCACACCACGTCGACGAAGTGCCAGTACCAGGCCACCGCCTCGAAGGCGAAGTGGTGGTCGGGCTTGAAATGTCCCGCGAGGCAGCGCGCCAGGATCACCGTCAGCATGATCGCGCCGATGGTGACGTGGAAGCCGTGGAATCCCGTCAGCATGAAGAAGGTCGAGCCGTAGACGCCGGTCGTGAGCTTGAGGTTGAGATCCGTGTAGGCGTGGCCGTACTCGTAGACCTGCACGCCGAGGAAGGTCACGCCCAGCGCGATGGTGAAGAACAGGAACAGGTTGAGCATTCCCCGGTTGTTCGCCTTGAGCGCGTAATGCGCGATCGTCACCGTGACCCCCGACGACAGCAGCAGCAGCGTGTTGATCGCCGGCAGCCCCCAGGCCCCCATGGGCGAGAACTTCTCGGCGAACGCCGGCCCGGCCGACGGCCAGTGGCCGCTGAATCCCGGCCACATCAGCTCCCGGTGCTCGAGCGTCGCGAGGTCGGGCACCGACATCGCGCGCACCCAGAAAAGCGCGCCGAAAAACGCGGCGAAGAACATCACCTCGGAGAAGATGAACCAGCTCATTCCCCAGCGGAACGACACGTCCTCCCAGCGGCCGTACTTGCCGCCCTCGGACTCGCGGATCACGTCGCCGAACCAGCGGAACATCATGTACAGCAGGATCATGAATCCGGCCGCGATGCCGACCCAGCCACCGCTGGCGCCGTTCATCACGAACACGCCGCCCAGCGCCATCAGGAACAGCGACGCCGAGCCCATGATCGGCCACGGCATCGGTTGCGGCACCGCGTAGTGCGCCTGGCGTGCCTCGGAGCTTGCCTGTGCCATTTTCGTTTCCTGCCTTTCCCTGATTCCCGGATCCCTACCCCGATTCCTGCTCGTCACCCTGTCACGATCCGCACGACCGTTATCAGAGCGAAGATGAACAGCACCACCAGCACGACCGCGATCACGACGACGTGCACCGGGCTCACCCGGGCGCCCTCGTGGTCGGCGCGGCGGCGGATGCCGATGAAGCCCGCCAGCACCGTCTTGACGGCGTCGCGAAGCGAACTGCGCTGCACCGCCGCCTCCATCAGCTCCTGCCCTTCAGGCCCGCCACCTCGAAGAAGGTGTACGACAGCGTAATGGTGTGCACATCCTTGGGCAGCGCCGGGTCCACCACGAAGGTCACCGGCATGCGCCGAGTCTCGCCCGCGGCGAGCGTCTGCTGCGTGAAGCAGAAGCAGTCCAGCTTCCTGAAGTACTGCCCGGCGAGCGCCGGCCCGTAGCTCGGCACTGCCTGGCCGGTCACCGCGGCGCTGCGCACGTTGGCGATCTCGTACTCCACCTGTACCAGCTCGCCCGGATGCACCACGAGGTGCGGCGTCAGCGGCCGGAAGCGCCACGGCAGGTCGTGCGCGTTGGCGTCGAGCTCGATGATCACCTTGCGGCTCGCGTCCAGCTGCGTGTTGCCCGAACGCTCGGCGCGCTCGACCAGCGAATTGACGCCGAGCGCGAGGCAGATCTGCTCGTAGAACGGCACCAGCGCGAAGCCGAAGCCGAACATCGCCGCCGCGACGATCGACAGCCGCGTGAGCATGCGGCGGTTCTCGCGCGAGCGCGCGCTGCGCGCCGTGCGCGCCGGAGCCTCAGCCATGGAGGATCCAGTACTTGGCGATGATGCCGCAGAAGGTGGTGAGCGCGATCGACGCCAGCACCAGCGCGGTCTTCAGGTTCCTGCTCATTACTTGAGCACCGGCGGCTGCTCGAAGGTGTGGTACGGCACCGGCGTCGGCAGGTGCGTCCACTCCAGGGAATCCGCGCCCTCCCAGGGCTTCTCGGGCGCCTTGGCGCCGCTGCGGAGCGCCTTCAGCATGATGTAGAGGAAGAACACCTGCGACAGGCCGAATCCCCAGGCGCCGATCGAGCTGATCCTGTTCCAAGTCTCGAACATGACCGGATAGTCGGGAATGCGGCGCGGCATC
>CAZVHU010000198.1:0-5057 GCA_964627075.1 uncultured Enterobacteriaceae bacterium
GCTACACCTTCCGCATCCGCCCCTCGACCTACATGCAGGTGGCGATGCTGGTGCCCGATGCGGCGAAGCTGAAAAAGCAGCGCTGGGCGATCGTCTATCCCAACTACGAGTACGGCCAGTCGGCCACCGCTTCGTTCAAGAAGCTGCTCGCCAAGGCGCAGCCCGGGGTGCAGTTCGTCGCCGAGCAGGCGCCGGCGCTCAACAAGATCGAGGCGGGCGCGGTGGTGCAGGCGCTTGCGGACGCCAAGCCCGACGCGATCTTCTCGTCGCTCTTCGGCGCGGACCTGCAGAAGTTCGTGCGCGAGGGCAACCTGCGCGGCCTATTCAAGGACCGCCCGGTGTTCAATTTGCTCGCCGGCGAGCCCGAGTACCTGGACCCGCTCAAGGACGAGACGCCCGACGGCTGGTATGTCACCGGCTACCCGTGGGCCGAGATCAAGACCCCGGCGCACCAGAAGTTCCTCGCCGCCTACCAGGCGAAATACAAGGACTACCCGCGCCTCGGATCGATCGTCGGCTACTCGACCCTGTACACCGTGGCCAACATGCTCAAGCGCGCCGGCGGCACCGACACCGAGAAGATGATCGCCGCGATGAAGGGCATGGAGATGGACACCCCGATCGGCCCGATCGTCTGGCGCCCGATCGACAACCAGTCGACCATGGGCGCGTACGTAGGGCGCCTGGCGAAGAAGGACGGCAAGGGCGTGATGGTCAACTGGCGCTTCGCCGACGGGGCGAACTTCCTGCCGCCCTTCGAGGAAGTCCGCGCGATGCGCAAGGAATGACCGCCGGAACCGCCTGAAGAAGCGCCGGGTTTCGCCCGGCGTTTCTTTTTGTATCAATGACTTCCGCTTCGTTCCTCATCCAGTTCCTGAATGGCCTGGCGATCGCCTCGTCGCTGTTCCTGGTGGCGGCCGGCCTGTCGCTGATCTTCGGGGTGACGCGGATCATCAACTTCGCCCACGGGTCGCTGTTCATGCTCGGCATGTACGTGGCGGTGACGGTCGCGGCGAAGGCCGGGTTCTGGTGGGCCCTTCCGCTCGCGGCCCTGGCGGTCGGCGCCTTCGGCGCGCTGGTCGAGGCCCTGCTCCTGCGCCGCCTCTACGGGGCGCCAGAGCTGCTGCAGCTGCTTGCCACCTTCGCGCTGGTGCTGGTGGTGAAGGACTACGCGCTCTGGCAGTGGGGGCCGGAGGACATCCTCGGGCCGCGCGCGCCCGGGCTCGCCGGAGCGGTCGAGATCGCGGGGATCAGGTTCCCCGAGTACGACCTGTTCCTCATCTGCCTGGGTCCGCTGGTGCTGCTCGCGCTGTGGCTCGTGCTCACGCGCACGCGCTGGGGAACGCTGGTGCGCGCCGCCACCCAGGACCGCGAGATGGCCGGCGCGCTCGGCGTCAACCAGCGCTGGCTCTTCACCGGCGTGTTCGCGCTGGGCGCGTTTCTCGCAGGGCTTGGCGGCGCGCTGCAGGTGCCGCGCGAGCCGGCGACGCTGCTCATCGACCTCTCGGTGGTGTCGGATGCCTTCGTCGTGGTGGTGGTCGGCGGACTGGGTTCGATCCCGGGCGCGTTCGTCGCGGCGCTGCTCATCGGCGAGATCAAGGCGTTCTGCATCGGCCTGGGCTTCTCCAAGCTCACGCTGGTCGCCGAGTTCATCGTCATGGCGGTGGTGCTGGTGCTCCGCCCCTGGGGCCTGCTCGGCCGGATGCCGTCGCAGGCGCGCGGCCCGGGCGCGGTCGAGCGGCCGCTCGCCCTGCCCTCGCGCGGCGTGCTCGCCGCGCTCGCCGCGCTCGGCGCCGCGCTCGCCCTGCTGCCGCTCGGGGCCGGCAGCTACACGCTGGTGCTGATGACCGACATCCTGGTGTTCGCGCTGTTCGCCGTCAGCCTGCACTTCATCATGGGCCCGGCGGGGCTGCATTCCTTCGGCCACGCGGCCTACTTCGGCCTCGGCGCCTACGGCGCGGGGCTGCTGCTCCTGCGCGGCGGCGCGCCGATGGAGCTGTCGCTCACGCTCGCGCCGGCGCTCGCAGCCGCGGGCGCCGTGCTCTTCGGCTGGTTCTGCGTCCGGCTCTCGGGCGTGTATCTCGCGATGCTGACGCTCGCGTTCGCGCAGATCGCGTGGTCGGTCGCGTTCCAGTGGGATGCCTTCACCGGCGGCTCGAACGGCCTGGTGGGAGTGTGGCCCGCCAAGTGGCTCGGCTCGAAGGCCGCCTACTACTACCTGACTCTCGCGGCGTGCGCCGCGGGCATCGCGCTGCTGTGGCGCGCGCTCTACGCGCCGTTCGGCTACGCGCTGCGCGCCGCGCGCGACTCGCCCCTTCGCGCCGACGCCATCGGCATCGACGCGCGCCGGCTGCAATGGGCGGCGTTCACCTTCGCGGGCCTTTTCGCCGGCGTCGCGGGCGCGCTCTACGCGTTCTCCAAGGGCTCGATCTCGCCCGAGACGATGGCAGTGCCGCGCTCGGTGGACGGCCTGGTCATGGTGCTGCTCGGCGGCATCCAGACGCTCACCGGCGCCGTGTGGGGCGCGGCGCTCTTCACCTGGCTGCAGGATTCGGTGGCGCGCGCGATCGACTACTGGCGCGCCGTGATCGGCGTCGTGATCCTCGTGCTGGTGCTCGCCTTCCCGCAGGGCCTCACCGGATTCATCGCGGAACGCTACCGGGCCCGGCGCGAATGAGCATCCTGAAGGTCACGGGGTTGTCGAAAGCCTTCGGCGGCGTGCAGGCGGTCGCGGGAGTGAGCTTCGAGGTCGCCTCGGGCGAGCTGCTGGCGATGATCGGCCCCAACGGCGCCGGCAAGACCACCTGCTTCAACATGCTGAACGGCCAGCTCGAGCCCGACGCCGGCACGATCGAGCTGGAGGGCCGCAGCCTCGCGGGCCTCGCGCCGCGCGAGATCTGGCGCCTGGGCGTGGGCCGCACCTTCCAGATCACCGCCACCTTCGGCTCGATGACGGTGCGCGAGAACGTGCAGATGGCGCTGCTCTCGCACGCGCGCCGCCTGGGCGCGCTCTTCGCGCTCGCAGCGCGCAGCCACACGGCGGAGGCCGACGCCCTGCTCGATCGCGTGGGCATGCGCGAGCAGGCCGACCGCCCCTGCGCCGTGCTCGCCTACGGGGACTTGAAGCGCGTGGAGCTCGCGATGGCGCTCGCCAACAAGCCGCGGCTGCTGCTCATGGACGAGCCCACCGCCGGCATGGCGCCCAGGGAACGCAACGCCCTGATGGGCCTCGCCGGAGAGCTTGCGCGCGGCTCGGGCATCGCGGTGCTCTTCACCGAGCACGACATGGACGTGGTGTTCACGCACGCGGACCGGGTGATCGTTCTCGCAGAAGGCGCCCTGATCGCGCAAGGCTCGCCTGCGCAGGTGCGGGCGGACGAGCGCGTGCGCGCGGTCTACCTCGGCACGGGTCTTGCCCATGCTTGAGGTGAAGGGGCTCAACGCCGCCTACGGGCGCGCGCACATCCTCTACGACCTCGCGCTCGAGGCGCGCGCGGGCGAAGTGGTGGTGCTGCTGGGCCGCAACGGCGCCGGCAAGTCCACCACCATGAAGGCGATGATGGGCCTGGTGCGCCCGCTCTCGGGCGAAGTGCGCTTCGATGGCGCGCGCATCGACGGCCTGGCGCCGTTCCAGATCGCGCGCATGGGCCTGGGCTACGTGCCCGAGGACCGCCGCATCTTCACCGACCTCACGGTCATGGAGAACCTCGAAGTCGGCCGGCAGCCCGCGCGCGCCGGCGCCGCGGCGTGGACCCCCGAGCGCCTGTTCGCGCTGTTTCCCAACCTCGGGCGCATGCGCGAGCGGCGCGGCGGCCGCATGTCGGGCGGCGAGCAGCAGATGCTGACGATCGCGCGCACGCTGATGGGCAACCCGCGGGCGATCCTGCTCGATGAGCTCTCCGAGGGCCTCGCGCCGGTGATCGTGGAGGGCATCGCCGCCACGATCCGCGAATTGAAGCGCGAGGGGCTGTGCGTGCTGCTGTGCGAGCAGAACCTGCACTTCGCGCACGCGGTCGCCGACCGCGCCTACGTGCTGGAAAAGGGCCAGGTGCGCTACGCCGGCACCATGGCCGAGCTCGCGGCCAACCCCGCTGTTCGCGAGCAGTACCTGTCCGTATGAAGCCATCCTGGATCGCGGGCGTCGACGTCGGCGGCACCTTCACCGACCTGATCGCGCTCGATGCCGCCTCGGGCGAGGTGCGGCTGGCCAAGGTTCCCACCACGCCCGCCAACCAGGCCTTCGGCGTGCTCGCGGCGCTGGAGGAGGCGAAGCTCGCGTTGAAGGACGTGGCGCTCGTGGTGCACGGCACGACCACCACCACCAACGCGCTGCTCGAACGCAAGCTCGCCAGGACGGGCCTGATCACCACCAAGGGCTTTCGCGACGTGCTGGAACTGGGCCGGCGCACGCGCCCGAGCCCCTACGGCTTGCGCGGCTGGTTCGAGCCGCTCATCCCGCGCGAGCTGCGCATGGAGGTCGCCGAGCGCATGGACGCCGAGGGCGCGGTCGCGACGCCGCTCGACGAAGCGGCCGTGCGCGATGCGGCGAAGCGCCTCGCCGCGGCGGGCTGCGAGTCGCTCGTCGTCCACTTCCTGCACAGCTACATCAACCCGGCGCACGAGCGGCGCGCGCTCGCGATCGCCAGGGAAGCCTGGCCGAGCCGCTACGTCACCGCGGGCCACACCATCCTCTCGGAATACCGCGAGTACGAGCGCGGCGTCACCGCCGCGGTGAACGCCTCCGTGCAGCCGATCCTCGACCGCTACCTGGAAAAGCTCGCCGCCGAGCTGAAGGCGCGCGGCTTCGCCAACGATTTGCTGGTGATGCAGGGCAACGGCGGCACCGTTTCGGCGGCGCTCGCCTCCGACGCCGCGGTGAACACCGTGATGTCGGGCCCCGCCTCGGGCGTGATCGCCGCCGCCTACTGCACCGCCGCGGCCGGCTACCCGCACGCCATCACCTACGACATGGGCGGCACCTCGACCGACGTCGGCCTGGTGCTCGAAGGCGTGCCGCAGGTGTCCTCGGAACTGGAAATCGAGTACGCGATGCCGGT
>CAZVHU010000199.1:0-5010 GCA_964627075.1 uncultured Enterobacteriaceae bacterium
CGTGCAGTAGCCGCACTGCGAGCCGCCGAGGTCGGCGAACGCGGCCTGCAGCGGATGCAGCGCGTTGCCGCGCGCGAGCCCTTCGACGGTCTCGATGCTGCGGCCCTCGCAGTCGAGCGCGAGCACCAGGCACGAGAGCTGCGGCACGCCGTCCACCAGCACCGCGCAGGCGCCGCACTCGCCCAGCTCGCAGCCGTGCTTGGTGCCCGTGAGGCGCAGGTCCTCGCGCAGCACCTCGAGCAGCGTCTTGTAGGGCGCGAACGAGACCTCGACCGGCTCGCCGTTGACGCGCAGCGCCATCTGCACCTGGCGGCGCGCGGCGACCTTCTTCTCCACCCCGACGTTCATTTGTTTGGACCCCAAACAATCAGACGGCGCGACTTTACCGCCGCATGGGGGGATTAGGCAATCGAATGGCCCCCGCCCGGCTTGATCTGCGACAATCCCGGCCCACTTGGAGGGTTGTCCGCGGCGATGAAAGTTTTCCAGATCCAGGACGACTGGGGAATCGAGAACCTCAAGCTCGCCACCCGCCCCGATCCCAGGCCCGGGCCGGGCGGGGTGCTGCTGCGCATGCGCGCGGCCTCGGTCAACTACCGCGACCTCTACGTGCTCAAGCGAGGCTACGGCGCCTTCACCGGCGAGCTGCCGCTCGTTCCCCTTTCCGACGGCGTGGGCGAAGTGATCGAGACCGGGCCGGGGGTGACGCGGGTCAAGGCGGGCGACCGGGTCTGCCCCTGCTTCTTCCCGAAGTGGGTCGCAGGCGAGCCCGAACTAGAGCGCCTGGTCGCGCTCGGCGGGCCGATCGACGGCGCCGCGCAGGAACTCATGTGCCTGCCCGAGGAAAGCGTCGTCAAGGTGCCGGCCTACCTCGGCCACGAGGAGGCGGCCACCCTGCCCTGCGCGGCGCTCACCGCCTGGAGCGCGCTGGTCACCTACGCCGATCTCAAGCCCGCGGACAAGGTCCTGGTGCAGGGCACGGGCGGCGTCGCGCTGTTCGCGCTGCAGATCGCGAAGCTCCTCGGGTGCCACGTGACGGTGATTTCCTCGTCGGACGAGAAGATCGCGAGGGCCAAGGCCCTTGGCGCCGACGCGGCGGTGAATTACGTGCGCGAGCCCGAGTGGGCCAGGGCGACGCGCGAGATCACGGGCGGCCGGGGCTACGACCAGATCGTCGAGCTGGGCGGCGAGAAGACGCTGCCGCAGTCGCTGCGCTGCATCCGGCCCGGCGGCACGCTCTCCATGATCGGCGTGCTCTCCGGCGGCCAGCTCGCCGCGCAGCTCGGGCTGATCGTCACGCGCCAGGTGCGGCTGCAGGGCATCACGGTCGGGCACCGCGACGGCTTCGAGGCGCTCGTGCGCGCGCTCGAGCTGCACCGGTTGAAGCCCGTCGTGGACCGCGTGTTCCCGTTCGACGAATTGAAGGCGGCGTTGGCCTACCTCAAAAGCGGCGCGCACTTCGGCAAGGTCTGTATCCGACACCAGATCCCATGAACCGACGCGAATTCCTGCACCTCCTCGCCACCGCCGCAGCAGGCGGCTTTGCGCTCGACCCGCGCGCCGCACAGGCGCAGGGCGAAAGGCTCTACGACCTGCCGCGCCACGGCAACGTGCACTTCCTGCACTTCACCGACTGCCACGCGCAGCTGATGCCGATCCATTTCCGCGAGCCGAACGTCAACATCGGCGTCGGCGAGGCGAGCGGGCGGCCGCCGCATCTTGTCGGCGAGGCGCTGCTGCGGCGCTTCGGCATCAAGGCCGGCAGCGCCGAGGCGCACGCCTTCACCTACCTCGACTTCGAGGCCGCGGCGCGCACCTACGGCAAGGTCGGCGGCTTTGCGCACCTCGCGACGCTCGTCAAGCGCCTGCGGGCGGGGCGCCCCGGCGCGCTGCTCCTGGACGGCGGCGACACCTGGCAGGGCTCCGCCACCGCCCTCTGGACGAACGGCCAGGACATGGTGGACGCCTGCCTCGCGCTCGGGGTGGACGTGATGACCGGGCACTGGGAATTCACGCTCGGCGCGAAGCGCGTGCAGGAGATCGTCTCGCGCGACTTCAAGGGCAAGGTCGCGTTCCTCGCGCAGAACGTCCAGACCATCGATTTCGAGGAAGCGGTGTTCCCCGCCTACGTCATCCGCCAGATGAACGGCGTACCGGTGGCGATCGTAGGCCAGGCGTTTCCCTACACGCCGATCGCCAACCCGCGCTACCTGGTGGACAACTGGAGCTTCGGCATCCGCGAGTCGCTGATGCAGAAGACCGTGGACGAGGCGCGCGCGAAGGGCGCGCAGGCGGTGGTGCTGCTGTCGCACAACGGCATGGACGTGGACCTGAAGCTCGCGGGCCGCGTGCGCGGCATCGACGCGATCCTCGGCGGCCACACGCACGACGGCGTGCCGGCGCCGGTGATCGTCTCCAACCCGGGCGGCAGGACGCTCGTCACCAACGCGGGCTCCAACGGCAAGTTCCTCGGCGTGCTCGACCTCGAGGTGAAAGGCGGGCGCGTCGCCGACTTCCACTACCGCCTGCTGCCGGTGTTCTCGAACCTCCTGCCCGCCGACGCGGACATGGCGGCGCTCATCAGGAAGATCCGCGCGCCGCACGAGGCGAAGCTCGCCGAGAAGCTGGCGGTGAGCGAGGGCCTGCTCTACCGGCGCGGCAACTTCAACGGCACCTTCGACCAGGTGATCCTCGATGCGCTCATCGCCGAGAAGAACGCGCAGATCGCCTTCTCGCCCGGATTCCGCTGGGGCACCACGATCCTGCCGGGCGAGGCGATCACGCTCGAGCATCTTATGGACCAGACCGCGATCAGCTACCCGTGGGTGACGCTGAACGAGCTTTCGGGCGAGATGATCAAGACCATCCTCGAGGACGTGTGCGACAACCTGTTCAACCCCGACCCCTACCTGCAGCAGGGCGGCGACATGGTGCGGGTCGGCGGCATGGGCTACGCCTGCGATATCGGCGCGAAGATGGGCGCGCGCATCTCGGACATGCGCCTCGCGAGCGGCGAGCCGATCGAGCCCGGCAAGCGCTACAAGGTCGCGGGCTGGGCTGCGGTGTCGGAGGAAGCGCGCAACGCCGGCGGCGAGCCGATCTGGGAGCTGATGGCGCGCCACCTGAGGGGTCGCAAGACGATTCCCGCGCCGCGCCTGAATCTCCCGCGCATCCACGGCGCCGACGGCAATGCGGGCTTCGCGTCATGAGCGCCCCTGATGTCGCCCCCGCGAAAGCGGGGGTCCCGGGTCACCGCCGCGCGTCTACCCGCGCCATGAACTCCGGCGCCGTCTGCCGCAGCCGCTCGTCGCTCATGCGGCCGCTGCGCGTCATGTAGTCGTACGCCAGCCCGAGCGCGTCGAAGCGCCGCATCTTCTCCGGGAAGCGCTCGTACCAGTACGAGCTCTCGCTCGCGGCGGCGAACAATTTCTCCACCACCGG
Organism: uncultured Enterobacteriaceae bacterium; assembly: GCA_964627075.1. Taxonomy (GTDB): domain Bacteria; phylum Pseudomonadota; class Gammaproteobacteria; order Burkholderiales; family SG8-39; genus 2-02-FULL-66-14. The sequence goes on from CAZVHU010000199.1 coordinate 3,442, forward strand.
CCGGCGCCCGCGCTCGAAGGCCGCGAGCGCGCGCGGCACGTCGTCGCCCGCCTCGGCGAAAGCCCGGTCGAGCGCGATTGCGTCCTCGAACGCAAGGCGCGTCCCGGAGCCGATCGAGAAATGCATCGTGCGAAGGGCGTCGCCGATGAGCACCGCGGGCGTGCCCGAGGGCAGCCGCGCCTGCCAGCGCGAGTTCGAGAGCAGCGGGAACTGGCGCCAGATGGACTTGTTCGACACGAGCGCGTGGCCACCCAGGTCTGCGGCGAATACGCCTTCGCAGTACTCGCGCGATTGCTCGTCGCTCATCCGATCGAGGCCCGCGCGGCGCCAGGTCAGCTCGTCGCATTCGACGATGAAGGTGCTCAGGGCGTCGCTGTAGCGGTAGTGGTGCGCCACGAACGCGCCATGCCCGCTTTCGCGGAAGGTGAGCGTGAGGCACTCGAAGCGCTGCGCCGTGCCGTACCAGGCAAAGCGGTTGCTGAGCCACTCGATCCTCGGCGCGAACTGCGCCTCGAGCGCACGCCGCACGAGCGAGTTGAGGCCGTCGGCGCCGACCACGAGATCCGCCTGCGGCAGCTCCTCGAGCGAGCCGACGGTGCGCCCGAACACGATCTCCACGCCGGCGTCGCGGCAGAGCTCCTGCAGGAACTGGTTGAGCTTCAGGCGCGCGATGGCGCAAAAGCCGTTGCCGTCTATGTCGACCGCCTCGCCGCGGTGCACGATGCGCTGCACCGGCCAGGCCTGCATGCGCGGCATGAGCTCGCGATAAAGCGCCGGCGCGTCGCGTTCCAGGAAGCCGAGCGCGCCCTCCGAGAACACCACGCCGAAGCCGAAGGTGGCCTCGGGCGGGTTCTGCTCAACGACCTGCACGTGCCAATTTGTAAAGCGTCGCTTTACACTTTGCGCGAACAGCAGCCCTGCGGGTCCTGCGCCGAGGACAGTGATCCTCACGCGTCCGCGCGCTCACCCGCGCAGCTTGAAGCGCTGGATCTTGCCGGTTGCGGTCTTGGGAAGCTCCGAGGCGAACTCGATCCAGCGCGGGTACTTGTAGGGCGCGAGCTTGTCCTTGACGTGCTGCTGCAGCGCGGCCTTGAGCGCCGCGTCGCCGTTCTTGCCGGGCTTGAGCACGACGAAGGCCTTGGGCTTGACGAGCTTGTTCTCGTCCTCGGCCCCGACCACCGCCGCTTCGAGCACCGCCTCGTGCGAGATGAGCGCGGCCTCGACTTCCGCGGGCGAGACGTAGATGCCCGAGACCTTCAGCATGTCGTCCGAGCGCCCGCCGTAGACGTAGTAGCCGTCGGCGTCCACGCTGTACTTGTCGCCGCTCTTGGTCCAGGCGCCGATGAAGGTGCTGCGGCTCTTGTCGCGGTTGTTCCAGTAGCAGTTGGCCGCGGTCGGCCCGGCGATCTGCAGCTCGCCCAGTTCGCCCTGCTTCACCGGGTTGCCGCTGTCGTCCACGAGGCGCAGCTCGTAGCCCGCGACCGGCTTGCCGGTGGTGCCGTAGCGCACGTCGCCCGGGCGGTTGGAGAGGAAGATGTGCAGCATCTCGGTCGAGCCGATGCCGTCGTA